>DATKMF010000285.1:0-5360 GCA_035542015.1 Candidatus Cybelea sp. | reverse complement strand
GATGGGCGATGGCGATGACGGTGCGGCCCTGCATCAGGCCTTCGAGCTGCTCCTGGATCGCCGCCTCGACCTCGCTGTCGAGCGCGGAGGTGGCCTCGTCCAGCACCAGGATGGGCGCGTTCTTCAGGATGACGCGGGCGAGGGCGATGCGCTGGCGCTGGCCGCCGGACAACTTCACGCCGCGCTCGCCGACATGGCCTCGAAGCCCCGGCGGCCCTGCCAGTCCTCTAGCTTATCGATGAAGTCGAGCGCATGGGCACTCTCGGCGGCGGCCAGGACCTCTTCCTCGGTCGCCGAGGGGCGGCCGTGCTCGTCAATCCGGTATTTCCCTTATGCAAAGATAGCATGGATTGCACCCTGGGGAATTAAGTCCCGATTAACTGGCAAGGGATTATTTTCCGCGCCAAAGCGCATTCTCAACTCGCATTCGGGGCTCGACGTGAAAATCTGGAACAGGATGTCCATTGCCGTGAAGATCGCCCTGCCGATCTGCGCGGTCCTGATCGCCGGCCTGGCGGTCTCCACCGCCATCAGCAGCCGCAAGGCCGCCGAGGTCACGTTCACCTCCTCGATGGAGCTCGGGAGGCAGGCCGCGACCAATGCGGAGGCCGAGGTGCAGCTCCGCTTCCAGACGGCGGCGCGGGTCGCGCACGGGCTGGCCGCGAGCGGCCTTGCCATCAAGGCCCGGCACGGGTCGCGCCAGGATCTCGCCAATGCGGCGCTCGATGCCTCGCGTGCCAACCAGGACCTGGTCGGTGCCTGGTTCGAGTTCGCGCCCGACGGATTCGACGCTGCGGACTCGAGCCACATCGATACCCAATATCTGACCAATGACGCGAAAGGGCGGACCTCGCTCTACGCGACCGCAACCGGCACCGATTCCAAGCTCCAGAAGAACTCGGCTCCGGAGCAGGACATCACCACGCAGGAGTATTTCAGCGCCGCCTTCAACAGCGGCAAGGACGCCGTGACGGAGCCCTATCCCTTCCCGGTCGACGGCAAGAGCGTGCTGATGGCCAGCTTCTGTGTGCCGATCTACGAGAACGGCAAGGTGATCGGCGTCGCCGGCGTCGATATCCCGCTGGACAAGCTCAACGGTCAGATGGCGGCGATCAAGCCGATGGGCGACGGTTCGGCCTACCTGATCTCGGCCGGCGGCGCCTGGGTTTCCTACAAGCAGCAGGACTGGATCGGCAAGACGGTCGAAGCCACAGAAGCGAAGCTGCTGCCCTCGCTGAAGACCGCGCTCTCCGGCCAGACCGTCGAGGTCTCGGATTATTCCGAATCGCTGCAGACCACGGTTTACCGGATCTATCGCCCGGTCGCGGTGACCGAGGGCGGCAAGCCCTGGGTGTTGATGGTGAACCTGGTCGGGTCGACCATCAAGGCACCGATGCAGGCGCTGCTCCAGGAGACCATCATCGCCTCGGCGATCGTGGTGCTGGTGCTGATCCTCGCCATGGTGTTCCTGGTGCGCCGCCTGGCGGCCAAGCCGGTGCGGGCGCTGTCGGGTACGATCGGCGCGCTCGCCGAGGGCAAGACCGAGATCGAGGTGCCGCTGCAGGCGCGTGGCGACGAGCTCGGCATCATGGCCAAGGCCATCGAGTTCTTCCGCCAAAAGCTGATCGAGATCGAGCAATTGCGGCAGAAGACGACAGCGGCTGAGCGTGAAGCGGCCGAGGCTCGCCGCAAGGGCATGCTGGATCTCGCGGATTCCTTCGAGGCCAGCGTCAAGGGCGTGGTCCAGGCGGTGTCCGCCTCCGCGGTCGAGCTGGAAGCCAACGCGCAGTCGATGTCTGCGGTCGCCGAGGAGGCGACGCAGCAGTCGGTCGCGGTGTCGGCAGCGACGACTCAAGCATCCGCCAACGTCGCGACCGTCGCTTCGGCGGCGGAGGAGATGGCGGCGTCGATCGCGGAGATCAGCCGCCAGGTCGCCGAGAGCTCGAACGCGGCGCGCTCCGCCGTGGGCGAGACGGCAGGCGCGGCGAAGACGGTGCAGACCCTGGCCGCCGCCGCCGAAGAGATCGGCGGCATCGTCAAGCTGATCGGCGATATCGCGAGCCAGACCAACCTGCTCGCGCTTAATGCGACGATCGAGGCGGCGCGCGCCGGCGACGCCGGAAAGGGCTTCGCGGTGGTCGCCTCGGAGGTGAAGAGCCTCGCCAACCAGACGGCGAAGGCGGCCGAGGACATCACCAGCCGCATCCAGAACATCCAGTCTGCGACCGGGCAGGCGGTGTCGGCCATGGACGAAGTCCGGTCGACGATCGACAAGGTCGAGCACATCTCGGCGGCGATCGCCTCGGCGGTCGAGGAGCAATCGGCCGCGACGCGCGAGATCTCGACCAACGCTTCCCAGGCGGCGACGGGAACCGACGAGGTCGCTCGCAATGTCGAAGGCGTCAAAACCGCGGCGGGCGACGCCGGCAATGCGGCGAGCCAGGTGCTGACAGCGTCCGGCGAACTGGCGAAGCAATCGGAAGCGCTGCGTCGCGAGGTCGAATCTTTCATCGCGCGGGTGCGGGCGGGCTGAGCCCGGCCGACCGGAATCCGGCGGGAGGCGTGGCAAACACGGCCTCGCTTCCCACCGGCTTGTTAGGCATAGTTTCTTGTGCTTCCGGCGTTCGGGCGCCGGCCGACTGAGGATGACGGGGTGAGGATCAGGACGCGTTTGATGGTGGCGCTGACCATCGTGTCATGCGCCCTCGGGGTGATCTTCCTGGCCTGGTTCCTGTCGCTGCGCCAGGAGCAGCAGACCGTCGCCAGCATCACCGCCGATCGCGTGGCGCCGCTGCATCAGCTGTTCGTCATCGCCCGCGATCTCACCGATATCCAGGGGCAGCTGCCGCGGCTCAGCGGCGACGCGACGCTCGACCAGAAACCAATCGGCCGAATCCTGGTCCTGCGCCAGGCGATCGATGCGGAATGGGCGAGATATGCCAGGACCTATCTCACAGACGAGGAGCAGATCCTGGCGCGCCAGACCCATCGGCTGCTCGCCAGCACGGAAAGCTCGCTCACCCGCCTGCTCGATCTCTATGAGCGGGAGCAGCGCGCGCGGTTGAGCGTCGAGCTGGGGGACCGGCTGCAGCCGAACGTCGATGCGCTCCAGGTCTCGCTGCAGCAGCTGGTCGACCTGCAGGAGGAGGTCTCCTATGCCGCGTACGCGGAAACCGAGCAGCTCAACAGCCAGGCGATCGCCGCGATGCTCCTCGCCGCCGCCTTGGGCATCGCGGCCGTGGCCTATGCGGCGGTGCTGATCCGGCGCTCCGTGCTGGCGCCGATGAGCGGCGCCCGGCAGGCAATGGCGGGTATCGCCCGTGGGCAGCTCGACGTGGCGATCCCGCATTCCGACGCGCGGGAGGTGTCTGCGTTCCTGGACGAGCTTCGCGATCTCAAGGAGCGGTTCGGCGGCATGCATGCGGAGCGGCAACTCGACCGCCGGCGCGTGGAGGAGTTCAGGGCGCGGCTGGAGGCGGTCTTCAAGCACTGCCCGTTCGGCATCTTCATCAAGGACCTCGATGGCCGCTTCATCCTGCTGAACGAGACCGAGGCGAAGCTCTGGGGCCATCCGAGCGAGGCCTTTGTCGGCCGAGCGAGCGAGGATTTCATTGCGCCCCACGACCTGCCGCGTGTGCTGGAGACCGATCGTCAGGTGGCCGAGACCGGCGAGCCGGTGGTGATCGAGTATCGCGGCACGGCCGAGACCCATTACGACTGGCTGCAGACGGTGAAATTCCCGATCCGCGGGAGCGGCGGCGAATTGATCGCCATCGGCGGCATCGACATCGACATCTCCGAGCGCAGGCGCTCGGAGCAGACGTTGCGGCGCTACACCCATCATCTCGGCCGCGCCACGCAGCTGGCCAAGATCATGTTCTGGATCATGCGGATCGACACCGCGACCGGAAAGTGGATCCGCGAGTACGACCCGGACCGGATGCGCGAGTGGTGCGGGTGGGATGCGCTTCCCGTGGACTACGAGACGTACCTCGCGGACTACATCCATCCGGAGGATCAGGCCAAGGCGCGCTCGACCTATGAGGGGTTCCTGGCGGGTGAGTATGACAGCTATGTCATGGAATACCGGCTGAGGCGGCCCGACGGCAGCTATTTCCCCATCCGTTCGTGGCGCGAACGCACGATCGATCCGATCAGTGGCGACATCAACGTGTTCGCCCTGTCGCAGGACATCACCGAGGAGCGCCGGCGCGAGACCGCGCTGATGGCGGCCGTGCGGCGTGCCGAATCCGCCGATCGCGCCAAGACCGATTTCCTCCGCATCATGAGCCATGAGCTCAGGACGCCGCTCAATCCGATCCTTGGATTTTCCGAGCTGCTACGGCTGAAATCCGAGCAGCAGGGCGACGCGGGCAACGCCGAATACCTGAAGCTGATCCATGACGGCGCGCAGAACCTGCTCGCCATCATCAACACGATCCTGGAATTCGCCCGGATCGACGCGGCGGACACCAAGCTCGAGGACGGCGAATTCGACGTCGCGGCGGCGCTGGGGACCTGCGCCGGCAGCGTCGCCGCGCGCGCGGCGGAGATCGGTGCCAGCATCGCCATCGACGTGCGGCCCGCCGGATTGCGCATGCGGGCGGACGAGAGCGCCTTCCGCCAGGCAGTCGGCAACATTCTCGCCAACGCGCTGCGCTTCACCCCGGCGTCCAGCGTGGTCGAGGTCGCGGCGGTGGAATCGGACGATGGCATCCGGATCGCCGTTGCCGATGCGGGTCCGGGCTTCGACCCGGCGGTGCTGGAGCAGCTCGGCAAGCCGTTCGTGCGTGGCGGTAACGCGTTCAGCCAGAGCCATGGCGGTGTCGGTCTCGGCCTCACCGTCGCGCACAAGCTGATGGAAATGCACGCCGGCCGGCTCGAAGCGGTCAATCGGCCGGGCGGCGGAGCCCGCGTGACCCTGGTCTTCCCCCGGTCACGGCGGGCCATCGCGGAACCGATGCCGAAGCCTTCGCGGCGCAGCGCCGGGCGATAATCGACACGCCGGACCATCCGGCGTGCCTGATCCGGTGGCTCAGCGCTTCGGCTTCTTGGCTTCGCCGGTCTGCTGGTTTGGGAGTAGCCAGGGAGAGGGTTTGGATGTGGGGGTTTGATCGGTCGTTATTCCGCCGCGGACATCGCCTCCTCGGGCGGCTTCACGATGTGGCCGTGGCCGGTGCCGTCTTCGATGAAGCCGCCGGACTGGCGGCGCCAGAGCCTGGCGTAGGCGCCGTTGAGGGCGAGGAGCTCGGCATGGGTGCCGTCTTCCACGATGCGGCCCTGGTCGAGGATCACCAGCCGGTCCATCCGCGCGATGGTGGAGAGCCGATGGGCGATGGCGATGACGGTGCGGCCCTGCA
>DATKMF010000284.1:0-15474 GCA_035542015.1 Candidatus Cybelea sp. | reverse complement strand
AGGATCCGGAGGATTTGCTGGCGCACAGCGACTTCTTCTCGATCAACGCGCCCGCCAGCGCGGAGACTCAACGCTGGCTCAACGCCGAGCGGATCGCGAAGCTGCCGAACGGCGCCGTCGTGATCAACACGGCGCGCGGCGCCCTGGTGGACGATGCAGCACTGATCGCGGCCTTGAAGTCCGGCAAGCTGTTCGCCGCCGGGCTCGACGTCTATGAAGGCGAGCCCAACCTCAACCCGGCCTATCGCGAGCTGACCAACGTCTTCCTGCTGCCGCATCTCGGCAGCGCCACGGTCGAGACGCGGAACGCCATGGGCTTCAAGGCGCTCGACAACCTCGACGCCTTCTTCGCCGGCCAACCCCTCCTCGACCGCGTCGCGTGACGACGCCGTCCGGAAAACGTGGCCTTCAGGGCGCCTGGATCTGTTCCGGTGCGCCGAGCGCGGTCGGCGTGCCGGAGACGATCACCAGATAGCGCCGCTGCTCTTTCGCATCCGCCTGCACGATCTGCCGGATGGGTCCGGTCGCGTCGACGATCGCCGCACCGGCCGGATTCGTCATGAAGGCGGCGAGCGGCTGTAGATTTCCCCTGCCGTCCGGCTCATCCGCAAACGCCAGCACGTAGGGCTGCTTCGGCGCGAGACCGGTCACCGATGCCTGCAGCACCTGAATGAGGCCCTGGTCGAACAGCGAGACGCTGGTCGGCGTGCCGGCCTTGTCGCGCGCGACCGGCCGCAACATCAGATGCGCCGCCATGCCGGCAAGGCCCAGCGGTAGCAGGTTTTGAGTGCCCTCGCCTGCTGGAACGGCGTTCGGCACATAGGCGATCGCCTGCGGCGCCTGGCCGATCGGGATCGTCGCGATCACCGCGTTGGTCATGGTGTCGATGGCGGCGAGCGCATCGGCATTCTCCAGCCCGACATAGACCCGGCTGCCGTCGCCGGACGGCCACACGCCATGCGGCAGCTTGCCGACCGGAATGGTCGCGACCTCGGAGAAATCGTCGGTGCGGAACACCTTGACCACGTTCAATCCGCCGACCGAGACATAGGCGAAAGTGCCGTTGGCGTTGTGGACGATGTTCACGTGATTGGTGATCGGTCCGGTCTCGAACGACTTCAGCACGGCAAAGGGCGGCTTAGCGTCGAACACCATGACGCGCCCCGTGTCCTTCAAGGTCAGCCAGACCTGATTGCCGTCGGGCGTCGCCGCGATGTTCGGGCAGAACGGGCTGTCCTGCTTCACCTTCCCGACCACCTGGTGGTCGGCGACCGAGATGATGTCGGTCTCGGGATTGAAGGAGGAGCAGACATAGCCGTACTTGCCGTCGGGCGAGAAGATCTGCATGCCCGGTCCCGCGGGGACCTTGATGCGCAGCTTCTCCTCATAGGTCGTGCCGTCGAGCACATCCACATAGTCCTCTCCGCGCACGGTCACCCAGACCTCCTTGCCGTCCGGCGTGAAGAAGGCCTCATGCGGCGCGCGGCCCACATAGGTCACGTGCTTGACCGCGTTGGTCGCGGTGTCGATGAAGGTGACCGAATTGGATCCGATCGAGACCACGGCGAGGGTCCTGTGATCCGGCGAGAAGCCCATCCCGTGCACCAGGACTTGGCCCCGGTAGAGCGGGCTGAAATTGCCTGGCTGCGGATCGCCGAGCCGGATCACGCCCAGCAGCTTGTTGTCGACCGGGTCGGTCACCGAGACCGTGTTGGAGAACTGCTCCGCGGCATACACCCGGTCGCTGTGGCTGATCGGAATGTCGGGCGCGTCGGCGGTGCCCGGCGCCTGCCCGGCCAGCGCCGATCCGACGGCGCTCAGCATGGTGGTGGCGTAGAGGGCGGCGAGGAAAGCGAGCGACTTCACCTGGGAACCTCCTACGGCATCTTGGGCATGGTCATTCCGGACACCGAGGCATCCGGGCTGGGCGGCGACGCGGGCGCGGTCGGCGCCGCGCTCGAGGGTGGCAGAGGCTCGCCGATCGCCAGACGCATCGCCGCGATCTCCTGCATCTGATCGACGATGATCTCCTGGGCGAGGCGGCGGATGTGCTCGTTCTTGCCGTAGCGCAGCACCGCCTGGGCCATGTCGATGGCGCCCTGGTGATGCGGCACCATCATGGCGACGAAATCGCGATCGACATCGCCGGTGGGCTTGATGGTCATCGCCGCCATCATCCTCGCCATGGCGGCATCGTTCTCCGTCATGAAGGCCGCCTCGGGGGGCTGAAGAGCCTGGTCCGCCAGGGCCGGGAGGATCGCGCCGAGCGCAACGCCGATGGCCAGGGTGGCGGCCCACCCCGGGATTGGTCTCTGGAACGGATGGGGAAAGGACATGGGACGGTCTCCCGAAGGGTCGGTCGCACGCAGTAGATAATCTCGATGGCCTGCTCCAGCTGCAAGAAATTCGTGATGTCCCGGCACCCGCGACGCGGCCGTGGCGCAGCCGCGTCGCGGGCAGAGCCGATTAGCGGACCTGCGGGTCGAGATATTGGTGCAAGCCGTCCACGATCTGCGCGATCGCCGCTTTGGTGGACGGGACCTGACGCAGGGCATTCAGCAGCACGAAGTCATGGATCGTGCCGTTGAAGCGGATCGCGTCCACCGTGACGCCGGCATCCTTCAGCTTGCGCGCATAGGCCTCGCCCTCGTCGCGCAGCGGATCGTTCTCCGCCGTGATCACCAGCGCAGGCGGCAGTCCCTTCAGCTCGTCGAGGCTGGCCCGCAGCGGCGAGACATAGGGATTGTCCCGGGTCTTCGCGTCCGGCGCATAGAGATCCCAGCCGTATTTCATGAAATCGCGGGCCAGGAACCGGCCGGTGCCGTAGTCGAGATAGGACTGGGTATCGACGCTGGCATCGGTCGCCGGGATCATCAGTGCCTGGAAGGCGATCGCCGGTCCGCCGCGATCCTTGCTCATGAGCGGGAGCGCGGCCGCCATGTTCCCGCCGACCGAGTTGCCGGCGACCGCGATCCGGCTGCCATCCGCGCCGATCTCATCGCCATGGGCCGCGACCCATTTCAGCGCCGCGTAGCATTCCTCGAGCTGGGTCGGGAACCGGGCGTCCGGCAAGGGCGTGTATTCGACGAACACGCCGATTTGTCCGGAGCCGACGACGAGGTCTCGCAGCAGGCGCTGGTGGTTCTCGAAGTTGCCGACGATCCAGACGCCGCCGTGGATGAAGAGCAGCACGCCCGGCTTGCCGCTCACCTGCTGCGGTTTCATGACGTAGAGCCGGACCGAGCGCCCATCCTGCTGGATGGTGCGCTGGCTGACCGTGACGCCGGAAAGATCGACCGGTGTCTCGTTCTGCAGCCCGGTCAGGATCTCCTGTGGCTTGGGCTGCTGAAGCTCCCAGAACGGGCTGCTGTCCTTGTCGATCTTGGCGAGGAACGACCGGATCTGGGGATCGATCCGCGGGTCGTCGGGGGCGCTTGGCGCCGCCAGGGCGGTCTGTGTCATCATGCATGCTCCTAGGCAAAGGGTTGCGAGGAAGTGTTGGGATTTCATGGTTCACAGCCTTTCTCACCGGCAGGGGGCCGGTGTCCGGACCTGTAGCCCGGGCGGAAAGGCGTTCGCTTCTGTCAAATGACCAGTCCGGCGACCGGTCACTCGCCGATCGTGGCGCCTAGCCCGCGGGTCTGGCGCCCTCGGCGAGCAGCGGATGCAGGCCCGATCGGGAGGTGATCCCGGTCTTCGAGAAGATGCGGTGGAGGTGATAGCCAACGGTCCGGTGGGACAGGTACATCCGGGCGCCGATCTCCTTGTTGGAAAACCCGCCGGCGGCGAGCTCGGCAATCTGAAGTTCCTGCGGCGTCAGCGCGTCGAATGCGCGGCCGGCCCGCGGGCGGCTGGTTTCTCCCGCCGCGCGCAACTCCCGTCGCGCCCGCTCTCCCCAGGGTGCGGCACCCAGCGCATCGAAAACGTCCCGCGCCGTACGGAGTGGCCCACGCGCGTCCATGACGCGGCGCTGGCGCCGCAGCCATTCGCCATAGGCCAGGAGACAGCGTCCTCGCCGAAACGGCCAAGTCTGCACGTCCGTGCCGAGAGCATCCTGAAAGAAGGTCTCCGCCCGATCGGGTGTGGCAAGGAGGGCCTTGCTGTAGGCGAGGATCATCCGGACCCATGGCACCGGTGCGGGCCCCGAGCGCCGTTGGACCTCCTCGACGGCCGCGGCAGCCGCGTCGGCAGCTTCCCGACCACAGGCCACCGAAGCCTCGACATAGTTCGCGAGGCAATAGAACTGCAGGCTCGTGTTGAATGCCGGATCGCCTGGCGTCCAGATATGCAGAAGATGCTCGTGTGCCCGCTGGGGCTGCCCGGCGCTCAGCGCGGCGATCCCGCGCGCATCGTGCAAGAGCGCGCGCCAGAAGCCGGTGCCCGGAGACAATAAGAGCTGCTCCGCCTGCGCGGCGTGCGACTCCGCCGCGTCGAAGTCGCCGCGCCTGGCCTGGAGAAGCGCGAGCACGATCGTCGCGGCCGCCGCCCACACCATCTGTCTCGTTTCCTCCGCGAGCCGAGCCGCTTCCGCGCAGTTTTCCAGGGCGCCCATCCAGTCGCCCGTTTCGGCCTCCGCGCAGCCGCGCGCAAAAAGCCCGCGCGCGAGATCCCCGAGACGTCCCTGCTCGCGGAATGCCGCGCAAGCCGTGGTCATCCAACCGATGCTGAACTCGAACGCGCCGATCGTATTGGCAACAAAGCCCAGGATCGATGCGGCGGCCGGGTCCTCGACGGCTGCGGTGGCGTGCGCGGCAAGCTGCCGATATAGCTCGGATCCGTTCTCCAGCGGCCCGACATAGCCTGCGATCGCGATCCTGCGCGCGTCTTCCCTCGGCATTGCCGTTTCATTCGCTGCGGCGACGATGTCCGAGCGCACCGCGTCGTCCGCCACGCCCCACCAGCAGCGTTGCGCGGCGCGCCACAGGAACCCCAGGGCCAAATCGTCGTCTCGGTGGGCGCGCGCATCGGCGGCGAAACGGACCAGTGCGGATACCCGGGCGAGGTCGTTGGTCCCCAAGGGCCGGCTGATCTCGCGGATCCATTCGAGTCGGGCGCGCATGTGCGGCCGCGGCTGTTCGAGATCGGCGTCGCGCAGCAGGCGCTCCATCGTATCGGGTTGGCCGAGGTGGACGGCGAGCGTGGCCGCGCGCAGCAGCCTCTCACTCTTCGCGCCGGCGTCGCCGCTCAATCGCGCCGCGCTCTCGAGCGCGATGACGGCCGTCGCCAAGGCGCCGCGCCGTTGCGACCTGGCGGCGGCGGCATCGAGCTCCTGGGCCAGGGCCTCGTCAGGAGCGACGGTCGACGCCATGCGATGCCATATCCGGCGATCCGGCTGGTCCTTGATGACACGGGCCAGCGCGGCGTGCACGTTGTAACGCATCACGGGACTTGCCGCCTGATGCAGCGCGGATCGAACGAGCGGGTGCAGGAACCGGACCTCTCCCTTCTCGACCTCGACGAGCAATGCCGATATGGCCGGCGCAAGCGCATCGAGCCCCGCGCTTTCGCCAAGCAGAACTTCGCCCGCATCGAGCACCTCGCGGAGCGATCCGCCGTCGTTCTCCGCAAGCACCAGCAACAGCGTGCGTGTCGCTGCCGGGAGTCCGGAAACGCGGCCGGAGAACGCACGCTCCAGGCGCTCGGTGAGCGGCAGCCATGGCATGTCGCCGGTATCCGCTCCCGGCGCGCTTCGGGGCAGTTCCACAAGGGCCAAAGGATTCCCGGCCGCCTGCTCGAGAAAGCGGGCTTTCAGGACCGGCGAAAGGCCGGGCGCATGGTCGGTCAGCAGGTGCTCGGCATCGGTGTTGTCCAGCCTCGCCAGCCGCAATCGCTCGATGTCGGTTCCTCCGAAGGTGCGATCGAAGCCGTCGCGGATCGCCGCCATGAGGACGATCGGGTCCGATCTCAGCCGCCTGACGACGAAGGCGAGCACGTCGTAGGTGGCTTGGTCGAGCCACTGGATGTCGTCGGCGATGAGCAGGATCGGCTTGCGGGCGGCGCTCTCCGTCAGGAGGGAAAGCGTCGCGAGGCCGACCAGGAAAATGTCGGGCGGCGCGGCGGCGTCACGGATGCCGAAGGCGGCGAGCAGAGCGGATTGCTGGCGCGGCGGAAGCAGTTTGACCCGCTTCATCAGCGGTCGCAGCGCCAGCTCCAGCGCCGCGAAGGGCAAATGCACCTCGGCGAGGATCCCGGTCATCGTGACGACCGAGATTCCACGCGCCTCCGCCCGATGCCTGGCGACATTGAGCAGCGCCGATTTTCCGATCCCGGGCTCCCCGCTGAGAAGGAGCGCGGCCCCCGCATCCTCGATCTCGCCGATGAGGCGGTCGATCAGCTCGAGGCACGCGTCTCGCCCGAGGAGATGCGCCGGCTGATGCTCCGCCCGCACCCGCTTGCCGCCTCCTCGTGCGGCTGCCTTGCTGGTTCGGACGGTCATCCTGCGGTCTCAGGCGGCCTCGCGGGGAGGGGCGGGGAACGTCACACCCGTTTTGCAGCACCCTCCCCCCGGTCTTGTTAGGAACTCGCCTCCGCCTCCTCCGGCGATTCCGGTCCGGGATGCGCCGCCGAGGAATGCGACAAGGGCTGCTTCGCCTCGGGCGCCATCATGGCGTCCATGCGGCGCTTCATCTCCTTGGGCGACACGTCCTCGAAATGGGTCGAGATGTGCCAGACATGGCCCTGCGGATCCTCGATCGCGCCGGAGCGGTCGCCGTAGAACTGGTCCTTCACCTCGCGCAGCAGCTTGGCGCCTCTCTCGATGGCGCGCTCGACCACGTCGTCCACGTCCTCGACATAGACCATGATCGTCACCGGCGTGCCGCCGACGGTCTTGGGCCCACGGGCGTTCATCTCCGGCGATTCATCCGCCAGCATGATCTTGGAATCGCCGATGATGAGCTCGGCATGGCCGACCTTGCCGCCCGGCGCCAGCATGCGCATGACCTCCTCGGCGCCGAACACGTCCTTGTAGTAGTCGATCGCATCCGCGGCATCATGCGCGATGAGATAAGCGGTGACGCTGCTGTAGCCCTCCGGGACCTCCCGGCGGCGCGGCTTCGCCGCCGGACGGCCGGCGCGCTTGGTCTTCTTCGCCGCAGCCTTGCTGCGGGGCGCGGTCTTCGCCTTCGCCTTGACACGCGGTGCGGCGGTCCGCTTGTTCTTCGCCTTCACGCGCGCCGGCGCTTTCTTGGTTTTTGCTTTGGCTTTGGCTTTTGCTTTGGATTTTGCTTTTCGTGCCATCGAACCTCTCCTGTTGGGCGATCCCCGATTGGGCGTTCAATTGGACGCAACGTCGGAGACGATCTCACAGTTCGGTGGCGCTTTGCTAGCGTTCAACTCTCTTGCGGTCGGCTTCTCCGAAAAAGCCGCGCGAGATCCTGGCGCGGCACGGCGCCGGTCGCGATCACCAGTGCGAGGTAGACCGCGAGCCCGCCGGCGACCAGGACGGCAAGCGCCACCAGGCGGATCACCTCGCCTTCCGCAAGATAGGCCTGTAACGGCTTGATCCCGAACCAAAGCGCGACGCCGAGGCCCGCGGCCGACAGCAGCAGCCGGGGAAACGAGCGGCGGAAGCGCGAGTCGAAGGCGAGATAGCCGCGCCGCCGCAGGGTGAAGAAGAGCAGCGCGCAGTTGATCCAGGCGGCACCCGCGGTGCCGAGCGCGATCCCCACATAGCCGATGAACTGGAACAGGGTGAGGCTGATGGCGATGTCGGTGCCGACGCCGATCATGGCGTAGCGGAACGGCGTCATCGTGTCCTCGCGGGCGAGGAAGCCCGGCGAGAGCGCCTTGTTGAGGATATAGGCCGGGAGGCCGAGCGAGATCGCGGTCAGCGCCCGGGAGACGGCGATCGAATCCTCCGCGGAGAAGGCGCCGCGCTGGTAGAGCACGGTCACCAGCGGGAGCGCCAGGACCGCGAGCGCGACGGTTGCCGCCAGCGAGAGAAAGAAGCCCATCTCGATCGCGCGGTTGAAGATGCGCATCGCCTCCTCCTCGCGGTGACCACGCAGCGCGCGTGTGAGCGAGGGCAGCAGCACCACGCCGATTGCCGAGCCGATCAAGGCGAGCGGCAGCTGATAGAGCCGGTCGGAGTAATAGAGATAGCCCACCGCCTGGGGCTGCAAGGTGGCGAGGATGGTGGCGACCGCGAGATTGATCTGGTTGACCCCGCCGCCGATCAAGCCCGGCACCATCAGCTTTGCCATGCGGCGGACGTCGGGGGTGAAGCGCGGAAACGGCAGCCGCAGCCTCATCCCGGCGCGATGGCAGGCGAAGGCCAGCCAGAGGAACTGCATCACCCCGGCCACCACCACGGCGACGCTCATCACCTCGCCCGGATGTCCGATCGCCGGCACCACCGCGAAGAGGGCGATGATCATCACCACGTTCAACAGGATGGGCGCCGCCGCGGCATCGGCGAAGCGGCCGAACGCGTTCAGGATTCCGCCCTGCAGCGCGCAGAGCGACATGAAGAGCAGATAGGGGAAAGTGAGCTGGGTGAAGAGCACGGCATAGCCGAACTTCTCCGGGAAGCGGTGGAAGCCCGGCGCGAAGACGATGATCAGCCAGGGCATCACCAGCTCGGCCACCAAGGTCAGCAGGACGAGCACCACCAGGAGCACCGAGAGCACGCCCTCGGCGAAACGGCGCCCGCCCTCGGGTCCCTCCTCCTCCAGCCGCCGCGCGAACATCGGCACGAAGGCGGCGTTGAAGGCACCCTCGGCGAACAGCTGCCGGAAGAGATTGGGCAGGCGCATGGCGACAAAGAAAGCCTCGGCCACCGGGCTGGTGCCGAGCAGGCGTGCGATCAGCACCTCGCGCAGGAAGCCGAGCGCGCGGCTGGCCAGCGTCAGCCCGCCCACCGTGGCGACGGATCTCAGCGAGAACATGTCAGCGGGAAGGCTGCGGAGGAGAGCATGCGCGAATCGGGACCGCCTGCGGTTCGCCCCATCGCGGGGCGACGCTTGGTAGCCTTCGACGTTGGCAAGAGCAAGGCAGACGGGGCGAGAGCAAGGCAGCGAGGACAATAACGGGAACGCGACTTGACCCGTCGTTGCCGCGTCTTTATAGTCTATAGGATTACTAGAGTTTCATAAGATGCTGTCGCAAAAAGCCAAGTACGCGATGCGGGCCCTGCTCTATCTGGCCCGCGCCGAACCCAACCGACCGGTCCTGATCTCCGACATCGCCGATCAGCAATCCGTCCCGAAGAAGTTCCTCGAACTCATCCTGCTCGACCTGAAGCGGCACGGCCTCGTTCATTCCTACCGCGGGAAGAAGGGCGGCTATCTCCTGGCCAAGGACCCGCACCAGATCTTCTTCGGCCAGGTCATCCGGATCATCGACGGACCCTTGGCGCAACTCCCCTGCGCCAGCCGGACCGCCTACCGCCGGTGCGACGACTGCCAGGACGAGCGCACTTGCGAAATCCGCAAGGTCCTGATGCAAGTCCGTGATTCTACAGCAAGAATCCTGGACAACACCAGCCTGGCCGACGTCATGTCCGACATCCCCGGCGGAGCCGCGCGGGAACTCGCGGCCGGCGCCGGAATATAATTAGGGCTTGCATTCGAATAACACTACTATTCTAATCGTCATAATCGTGTTCGCTGCCTGGGGAGGCGGTTTTGGGTCCAAGACGTGCGAACGCCTTATGCCTTGCCCTGCTCGGCCTCCTGGTTGGCCCCTTGGCCGGCATCTGGGCCGGCGCGGCCCAGGCGGATGCCACGCTGCTCAATGTCTCCTATGATCCGACCCGCGAGTTCTACCGGGACTACGACGCCGCCTTCGCCAGGCATTGGAAAGAGACGACCGGCGAGGACCTGACCATTCAGGTCTCGAACGGCGGCTCGGGCACCCAGGCGCGGGCGGTGATCGACGGGCTGGAGGCCGACGTGGTCACCCTCGCCCTCGCCTATGACATCGATGCGATCGCCGAGAAGGCGGGCGTGATCGACCCCGACTGGCAGAGCCGGCTGCCCAACAATTCGACGCCCTACACCTCGACCATCGTGTTCCTGGTCCGCAAGGGCAACCCGCAGGGCATCCACGACTGGGGCGACCTCATCAAACCCGGCGTCCAGGTCATCACCCCGAACCCGAAGACCTCGGGCGGCGCGCGCTGGAACTATCTCGCGGCCTGGGGCTGGGCGCTGAAGCAGCCCGGTGGCTCGCCCGACAAGGCGAAGGCCTTCGTCGCCGCGCTCTACAAGCATGTGCCGGTGCTCGACACCGGCGCCCGCGGCGCCACCACCACCTTCGTCCAGCGCGGCATCGGCGACGTGCTGCTCGCCTGGGAGAACGAGGCCTATCTCGCGGTGAAGGAGCTCGGTCCCGACCAGTTCGAGATCGTGACGCCCTCGATCTCGATTCTGGCCGAGCCGCCGGTCGCGGTCGTGGACAAGATGGTCGATCAACACGGAACCCGGAAGCAGGCGGAAGAGTATCTGAAATATCTCTATTCGCCGGAGGGCCAGGAGATCGCCGCCGCGCATTTCTACCGCCCGACCGATCCCAAGCTCGCCGGGGCGCATAAGGCGGAGTTCCCCGCGATCACGCTGTTCAAGCTCGGCGATGTGTTCGGCTCCTGGAAGCAGGTCCAGGAAGAGCATTTCGCCGACGGCGGCGTGTTCGACCAGATCTATCAACCGGCGCAATGACCCGAGGGCAACGGCCATGACGAGCGAAAGCCTCGCCCACCCCATGACGCCGCGCGGTTTCGTCTGGCGCCGCAAGAGCGTGCTGCCCGGCTTCGGCATCACCTTCGGCTACACCCTGGTCTATCTCGGCCTGATCGTGCTGCTGCCCCTGGCGGCGCTGTTGCTGCGCCCCGCGGACCTCGGTGTCGACGGATTCTGGAAGGTGGTGACCGCGCCACGCGTCCTCGCCTCGCTGCGGCTCTCCTTCGGCGCCTCGGCGATCGCCGCGCTGATCAACGCCGTCTTCGGCCTGATCGTCGCCTGGGTGCTCTCGCGCTATCAGTTCCCGCTGAAGCGCCTGGTGGATGCGCTGGTGGATCTCCCCTTCGCCCTCCCGACCGCCGTCGCCGGCATCGCGCTGACGGCGCTCTACGCGCCCAACGGCTGGATCGGGCATCTCTTCGCGCCTCTCGGCATCAAGATCGCCTTCACGCCGCTCGGTATCGTGATCGCTTTGACCTTCATCGGCCTGCCCTTCGTGGTGCGGACCTTGCAGCCGGTGCTGCTCGATCTCGACAAGGAGGTCGAGGATGCGGCGGGGAGCCTCGGCGCCACGCGTTGGCAGACCTTCCGCCTGGTGATCCTGCCCTCGATCCTGCCTGCGCTGTTGACCGGCCTCTCCCTCGCTTTCGCCCGCGCGGTCGGCGAATACGGTTCGGTGATCTTTATCGCCGGCAACATGCCGATGAAGTCGGAGATCGCGCCACTGCTGATCGTCACCAAGCTCGAGCAGTACGACTATGCGGGTGCCGCCGCGATCGCCGTCGTGATGCTGGCCGCCTCCTTCGTGATGCTGCTGGTGATCAACATGATCCAGCGTTGGTCGCGACGGCATGAGGAGCGCAGCGCATGAACGTGGAGACCGCCATCGAGAAACCCGTCACCAACGCGGTCTCGACCCTGGTCCGCGCCGCCGCGCCGCGTCCGGTCGGCGCCGCTCGCACCGAGCCGGTCTGGGCGCAGCGCCTGCTGATCGCGGTCGCGGTCGGCTTCATCCTGATCATGCTGATCCTGCCGCTCGCCTCGGTCTTCGTCGAGGCTTTCGCCGACGGCATCGGCCACTATCTCTCGGCGATCGCCGAGCCCGATGCCCGCTCGGCCATTGGCATGACGCTGCTGGTGGCGGCGATCGCGGTGCCGATGAATCTGATCTTCGGCCTCGCCGCGGCCTGGGCCATCGCCAAGTTCGAGTTCCGCGGCAAGAGCCTGCTGATCACCCTGATCGACCTCCCGTTCTCGGTCTCGCCGGTGATCTCGGGCCTGATCTACGTGCTGCTCTACGGCGCCCATGGCTGGTTTGGGCCGTTCCTGGCGGCGCATGGGATCAAGATCATCTTCACCGTCACTGGTCTGGTGCTCGCCACCATGTTCGTGACCTTCCCCTTCATCGCGCGGGAGCTCATCCCCCTGATGCAGGAACAGGGCACCGACGAGGAGGAGGCGGCCGTCTCGCTCGGCGCCAGCGGCTTGCAGACCTTCTTCCGCGTGACGCTGCCCAATGTCGCCTGGGGCCTGCTGTTCGGCGTGCTGCTCTGCAACGCCCGCGCCATGGGCGAGTTCGGCGCGGTCTCGGTGGTCTCCGGCCATATCCGCGGCCTTACCAACACCATGCCGCTGCATGTGGAGATTCTCTACAACGAGTACGACTTCGTCGGCGCGTTCGCGGTCGCCTCGCTGCTGGCGCTGCTGGCACTGGTGACCTTGGTCGGCAAGAGCGTTCTCGAATGGCGCATGGGCCGCGACGGCAGCCGCGGCCATTGATCGGTATCTGAGAAGAGGGATGGCATCATGAGCCTGCAGGCCGACAACATCGTGAAGACCTTCAACGGCTTCACCGCTCTGAAGGGGGTCAGCATCACCATCGCCAAGGGCGAGTTCATGGCGCTGCTGGGACCCTCCGGCTCCGGCAAGACCACACTCTTGCGCATCCTCGCCGGACTCGAAAGCCAGGACAGCGGCGAAATCCGCTTCGACGAGGAGGATGTCAGCACCCGCTCGCTGCGCGACCGCAAGGTCGGCTTCGTGTTCCAGCACTACGCCCTCTTTCGCCACATGACGGTCGCGGAGAACGTCGCCTTCGGCCTCAAGGTGCGGCCCAAGGAGACGCGTCCGAGTCCGACCGACATCCAGCGTCGCGTGACGGCGCTGCTGCATCTGGTGCAGCTCGAGCATATGGGCCAGCGCTACCCGAACCAGCTTTCCGGCGGCCAGCGCCAGCGCGTGGCCCTGGCGCGCGCGCTCGCCATCGAGCCCTCGGTCCTGCTGCTCGACGAGCCGTTCGGCGCGCTCGATGCCAAGGTCCGCAAGGAGCTGCGCCGCTGGCTCCGCCGCCTGCATGACGAGATGCAGCTGACCAGCGTCTTCGTGACGCACGACCAGGAGGAGGCGCTGGAGCTCGCCGACCGCGTCGCGGTGATGAGCGAGGGCAAGATCGAGCAGGTCGGCACGCCGGACGAGGTCTATCACCGGCCGCAGACCGCCTTCGTCTACGAGTTCATGGGCAATGTGAACCGCTTCGACTGCCGCATCCAGGAGGGCCAGGCGCGCGTGGGCCCGCTGCTGGTCGCCGCACCCGAGTTCCCCGGCGCCCGCGACATGGCGGGCCTCGCCTATGTCCGTCCGCACGACATCACTCTGCGCGCGCCGGACGAGCCGGGTCTTCCCGCCGTCATCCGCCACGTCTTCACCGCCGGCCCCGGCATCCGGGTCGAGCTGCAGCGCCGCGACACCAAGAGCCAGGTCGAGGCCGACCTCCCCCACGACGCCAGCCGCCAGCTTCTCCTGACCCCCGGCACCGAAGTCTCCCTGACCTTCTCCGGCGCCCGCGTGTTCTCGGCGGAATAACCATTGGGTCGTTATCGCCGGGCTTGACCCGGCGATCTTGGGCCGACACTCCGCGGCACCAGATGCGCGGGTCGAGCCCGGGCATGACGGGATTGAGTGGAACCCTCCACCCCACGCAGGGTGCCCCCGCGTCTTCCGCAAGGCTGGCGACTCGGGAAAGCGCGTAGTCTTTCTTCCTCGCGACGTATCAGCCTTTGAGTGGGTCACCCGGTAGGGAGCACCGGCGGCGAGACGCCGCCTGTTTGGCATTTGGGTATATTCAGATTTTTTGAAAACCGGCTGCAGCCGACCGCACTCCCGCCGGACACGACGCCGCCGTCCGGGCTCGGTGCCTTCTACTGGTACTATGCGCGCCAGGCCAAGGGGCTGGTGATCGCCCTCTTCGTGGTCGGCTTCACCGTGGCGGCGGTCGATGCCACGATCCCGGCCTTCATCGGCCGCGTGGTCAACCTCATTTCCAATTCCTCGCCGGCGTTGCTGTTCAAGGAGCATGGGCTGCAGCTCCTCGGCATGGCGCTCGTGCTGCTGGTGGTCCGGCCGGCGATCGTCCTCCTGCAGAACCTGATCACCAACCAGGCGATCGCACCCGGCCTCACCAACGTGATCCGCTGGCAGACCCACTGGCATGTGGTGCGCCAGAGCTGGACCTTCTTCCAGAACGACTTCGCGGGGCGCATCGCCAACCGCGTGATGCAGACCGGCCCGGCGCTCCGTGAGTCCGTCGTCGCCGGCACCAACGCGGTCTGGTACATCTTCGTCTACGGCGGCAGCGCCATCGTGCTGACCGCGTCCAACGACGTCCGGCTCTCGATCCCGATGTCGGTCTGGTTCATCGCCTACGCCATCCTGCTGCGGCATTTCGTGCCGCGCATGCGCGCCCGCTCGCACGAGCTCTCCGAGGTGCGCTCGCTGCTCACCGGCCGCATCGTCGACAGCTACACCAACATCCTGACCGTGAAGCTGTTCGCCCGGCCGCGCGACGAGGACGCCTTCGTGCAGGAGGCGGTCGATGAGCACACCTCGGCTTTCCATCGCCAGCAGCGCATGATCACCACCTTCTCGATCTGCCTCATCACCTTGAACGCCAGCATGGTGGTCTCGACTGCGGTCATCGCGGTCTGGCTCTGGACCATCGGCAGTGTCAACGTCGGCACCGTCGCCATGGCGCTGCCCTTGACCTGGCAGATCTCCAACATCGCCGGCTGGGTGGCGCAGAACGTCACCGCGATCTTCGAGAATGTCGGCGTGGTGCAGGACGGCATGCGCTCGATCGCCGTCGAGCGGCAGATGCGCGATCTCCCCAATGCCGGCACCCTGCAGGTGACACAGGGCGACGTGAGGTTCGAGAACATCCGCTTCGGCTACGGCACCACGCGCGGGCTTCTGAAAGGCATCGACCTCACCATCCGCCACGGCGAGCGCGTCGGCCTGGTCGGCCCCTCGGGCGCCGGAAAGTCGACCCTGGTCAACCTGCTGCTCCGCTTCTACGACCTCGAAGGCGGGCGGATCACCATCGACGGCCAGGACATCGCCCGGGTGACCCAGGAGAGCCTGCGTTCGAAGATCGCGGTCGTGACCCAGGACACCTCGCTGCTACACCGCTCGATCGGCGACAACATCCGCTACGGCCGCCCCTCGGCGAGCGAGGCCGAGGTCCTGGCTGCGGCGGAGGGCGCGCACGCGCTCGATTTCATCGAGAAGCTGGAGGACTGGCAGGGCCGCCGGGGTTTCGAGGCCCATGTCGGCGAGCGCGGCGTGAAGCTCTCCGGCGGCCAGCGCCAGCGCATCGCCATCGCCCGCGTCATCCTGAAGAACGCGCCCATCCTGGTGCTGGACGAGGCCACCTCCGCGCTCGACAGCGAGGTCGAGGCGGCGATCCAGGAGCAGCTCGAAGGCCTGATGCAGGGCCGCACCGTCATCGCCATCGCCCATC
>DATKMF010000283.1:0-3608 GCA_035542015.1 Candidatus Cybelea sp. | reverse complement strand
CAGGTGATCAAGCCGATCTACACCGAGCTGCTGGGAATCGAGAACAGCCATGCTAACCGCAAGGAAGGCATGCATGCGGCCGTGGCCGCGCTGACCGCAAAGCTGAAGAGTGCCGGAGTTTCTTATGACGAGTTTATATTCTCGATTTAGCCCGCTGCTGCTGGCCGCTCTCGCCGGCCTCCTCTTCCTCGTCTCCGGCGCCGGCTTCCTGCTGGGCGCGGTCGTGGTCGCGGGTATTGTCGGCGTCGCGGCGCTGGCGCTGCAGGGCCTCGCTCTCCTCGGCCTCGTCCGGGAGCGCCGCCTGGTGGCCGAGCTGACGGCGGCGCTGAAGCGCCTGAAGGCCGGCGATCTCGAGGCGCGGGTCGCGCGGATCGAAGGGACATCGGCGATCGAGCTGCTCGCCTGGGAGGTCGACGACGTCATCGATCGCGCCGACGCCTTCGTGCGCGAGGCGACCGCCTCGCTGGACGCGGTCAGCCGCCAGGTCTACTACCGCCGCGTGGTCGCGACCGGCATGCACGGCGGCTTCAAGCGCGGCGCCGACGCAATCAACGCCGCGACCGCGGCGATGCAGCAGAAGATCAAGAACTTCGCCCAGGCGCGCAGCAGCTTCGAGCAGGACGCCGCCCAGGTCGTGCAGGACCTCTCGGTGGCGACCGGCGAGCTCAGCGCCACCGCGGCGCAGTTGAGCGGTTCCGTGGGCTCGACCAATTCGCGGACGCTCGCCGCCGTCACGGCCAGCGACGAAGCGCGGTCCAGCATGCAGACCGTGACCGCAGCGACGGAGCAGCTTAACGCCTCGATCGGCGAGATCAGCACCCAGATCCGCCGCTCCGCCGAGATCGCCCATGAGGCGAAGCGCGAGACCGAGCAGGCCTCCAAGCGCACGGAATCCCTGGTCCGCATCTCCGAGCGGGTCCGCCACGCGGTGGCGCTCATCAAGGACATCGCCGAGCACACCAACCTCATCGCGCTCAACGCCACCATCGAGGCCGCCCGCGCCGGCGAGGCCGGTCGGGGCTTCGCCGTGGTCGCCAACGAGGTGAAGAGCCTCGCCGCCCAGAGCGCCCGGGCCGCCGACGAGATCTCCACCCATGTGGCGGAGATCGAAACCTCCGTGGACCAGGTCGCGGGCGCCATCGGCCAGGCCAACGCCGTCATCCTCGCCATGGACGAGGCGTCCCAGAGCATCGCTTCGGCCATGGAGCAGCAGAGTGCCGCCACCCGAGAGATCGCCCGCAACATCGAGCTTGCATCCCAGGGCACCGTCGTCACCGCGCAGAACATGAACGAGGTCCGCGCCTCCACCGGCGAGACCGAGCGCTCGGCGGCACGCCTCGCCGAATCGAGCGCGGCCCTGAAGACGCGCACCGGCCAACTCTCGGGCTCGGTCTCTGGCTTCCTCGATGCCCTGAAGAAGGTGATCTGACCGCAGCTGCCCTACTGCGAGAGCGAGTCGATCTCGCGCTGCAGGCTGTCGCGCTGCGGCGATCCGACCGGGATCAGCGCCAGCACCTTCATCCACATCGCCTTCGCCTCCTCCTTGTCGCCGTTGGCGCGGGCGACCAGGCCGCCGTAATAGAGGCCGAGCGGATTGTCCGGGGCAAGGGTGCGGATCCTGGTCACCGTCGCCGCGAAATCCGGCGGCAACGTCTTCGCGAGATCGCTGCTGCCCTCGATCAGCGCGTTGGCATAGTCGAGCTGCACGTCAAGCCGCGAGGGTGCCAGCGCCGCGGCCTTGGCCCAGGCGGCGCGCGCCTCGTCATGCTTGCCGAGCACGCCATAGGCCTTGGCGAGCCGGGACCAGCCGTCGATGTCGTTCGGCGATGCCTTCAGCTGGTCCGCCAGCTTCTGCACCATTCCCTCGATGAAGGCCTGGCGCTCGCTGTCGGTCATGTTGGCCGCGGCGGCGAGATCGGCGGCGCTCGGCGACGCGTTCCCGGCCGGCGGCGGGAGAGTCTCCGCGGCCTTGGCGCGGCCGGGCAGGCTCGTGGGATCCTTGCCGAGCTCGCGGGCCAGCTGGTCGATGTTGTTGGTGAGATCGCCGCGCCAGGGCGTGTCCGGCGGCAGGTCGCGCTCCAGCGCCAGCCAGTCGGTCAGCGCCGCGGCGCGATCGCCGCTTTGCGCCTTCGAAAGCCCCATGAAGAAGCGCGCGATCGGATCGGTAGGATCCGCGGCGAGCGCCGTCGTGAAGGCCGCCTTCGCCTTGTCGTCGACCTCGCCGCCGGAGGCCAGCACCAGGGCCGAGCCGTAGCGCGATTGCAGCTTGGGATCGCGGTCGCCGAGCCCGATCGCCCGCGCAAAGGCATTGGCGCCCTCCGAGGTCCGATGCGCCGCCAGCAGCCCCTCGCCGAGGGCGCGCCACACGGCGGGATCGGTGGGCGACCGGGTCGCGGCGTCGATCAGCGCCTGGAGCTCCGGGGAGGCCGGCTGCATCGCCGTCGCCCCGGGACCGGGCTCGCCCGGCAAGCCCGGGCTGCCGAGGCGGAGATAGAGGCCGAAGGCGAGGAGCGGCAGCACCACCGCCATGGCGACGATCAGGACCGGTTTCGGCGCCCGCGCCGGCTGGAATTTCGGCGCGTCGTCCAGCGCCAGGATCCGACGCTCGATCTCGATCTGTGCCGCTCGGGCCTGCGTCTCGTCGAGGATGCCGCGCGCGGCGTCGCGGTTGATCTCCGCCAGCTGGTCGCGATAGACAGCGAGGGCGAAGCTCGAATCGTTCTTGAACCGGCGCGCATCGAACAGCGGCCAGGCCAGCACCAAAGCCGCGGCCAAGGTCATGATTCCGAGCACGATCCAGAGCAGGATCATCGCTGCCCGCCTTGCGTTTCGTCGCCCTCGATCAGCAAAGCGGAGACGCGCGCGCGCTCCTTGGCGCTCAGTTCCGGCGGCGCATATGCCGCCGGCGTGCTCTTCGCGCTCTTCTGGCGGCGGAGGATTCCGAGCGCACCGGCAAAGCCGAGCCCGGCGAGCACAAATGGCCCGATCCAGAGGATGAGGGTGGTCGCCTTGAAGGGCGGATCCATCAGCACGAAATCGCCGTAGCGCGCGGTCAAATAAGCGCGGATCTCGTCCTCGCTCTTGCCGGCGGCGATCTGCTCCCGCACCACGTTGCGAAGCTGTGCCGCGATCTCGGCATCGGACTCGTCGATCGACTGGCTCTGGCAGACGACGCAGCGGATCTCGCGCATGAAGGCGCGGGCCTCCGATTCCTGGACTGGATCGGCCAAGGGCTTGTCCTGGGTCGGATCCTTGGGATCGGCCCCAGCGGGCACCACAAAGGTCCCGGCCGCCAGCAGCATGAGGCCGATGATCGCTCCGAGGACCGCCCTCATTGCTGCAGGCTCTGCAAGAGCGGCGCGATATCGGCCTTGATCGTGTCCTCGTCCAGCGGCTGGGAGAGGCGATAGCGCACCACGCCGTTCTTATCGAGGATGAAGGTCTCCGGCACGCCGGTCAGGCCGAAGTCGATGCTGACCCGGCCGTCGACGTCGAGCCCGATCTTCTTGTACGGCGAGCCCATTTCCTTGATGTAGGCGGCGGTGTCCTCCGGCCGGTCCTTGAAGGCGATGCCGTAGACCGGCACGCCGTAATCCTGGCCGAGGGAA
>DATKMF010000282.1:0-2487 GCA_035542015.1 Candidatus Cybelea sp. | reverse complement strand
GTAGGGGCAGCCTTCGAAATAGGCCTTGTCGCCGGCCTTGGCGCGCTTCGCCAAGCCTTTGACACTCTCGATGTAGCGGTCGAGGCCGTCGCGGCTCTCGGTCTCGGTCGGCTCCATCAAGAGCGCGCCGTGCACCACCAGGGGGAAATACATGGTCATCGGGTGATAGCCCTCGTCGATCATCGCCTTGGCGAAATCGAGAGTGGTCACGCCGGTGCCTTCCAGGAACTCGTCGTTGAACAAGGCCTCGTGCATGCAGGTGCCGGGGAAGGCCGGGGTCAGCTCGTCCTTCAAGCCGGCGAGGATGTAGTTGGCGTTCAGGACTGCATCGCCCGACGCGACCCGGAGGCCGTCCGAGCCGTGGCTCATCATGTAGGCGAGCGCGCGGACAAACATGCCCATCTGGCCGTGGAACGCCTTCAGGCGGCCGAACGCGCTGCCTTTGGGATCATGCTCCACGAGCTCGAAGCCGTTCTTGCCATGCACCACGTAGGGCACCGGCGCATAGGGCGCGAGCGCATCGGAGAACACCACGGGGCCTGCGCCGGGTCCACCGCCGCCGTGCGGCGTCGAGAAAGTCTTGTGCAGGTTGATGTGCATGGCATCGACGCCGAGATCGCCGGGCCGCACCCTTCCCACGATGGCGTTGAAGTTGGCGCCGTCGCAGTAGAAATAGCCGCCGACCGCGTGGATCGCGGCGGCGAGCTCCCGGATCTCGTTCTCGAAGAGGCCGCAGGTATTCGGATTGGTGATCATGGTCCCGGCGACGTCGGCGCCGAGCTTCGCCTTGAAGGCGGCGAGATCGACGCGGCCGCGGGCATCCGCCGGCACCGGATCGACCTCGTAGCCGACCGCGGCGGCGGTCGCGGGATTGGTGCCATGCGCGGATTCCGGCACCAGGATGCGCTTCCGGGCGTCGCCCTTCGCGACCTGGGCCGCGCGGATCGCAAGGATGCCGCAGAGCTCGCCATGGGCACCCGCAGCCGGCGACAGGGCGACGGCCGGCATGCCGGTCAGAACCTTCAGCCAATGCGCCAGGGTGTCGATCAGCTCCAGGGCACCCTGCACCGTCGAAACCGGCTGCATCGGATGGAGATCACCCAGGCCCGGCATCCGCACCGCCTTCTCGTTCAAGCGCGGATTATGCTTCATGGTGCAGGAGCCAAGCGGATAGACGCCCATGTCGATGGCATAGTTCTTCTGCGAGAGCCGGGTGTAGTGGCGCACCACCTGAGGCTCGGAGAGTCCCGGGAGGCCGATCGGGTTCTGGCGGCGGAGGCCGCCGAGCCGGTCCTTGTGCTTCGGCACCTCCGGGAGATCGACAGCGGTACGGCCGGGCATGCCCTGCTCGAAGATCAGCGGCTCCTCGATCATCAGGCCGCGATTGCCGGAAATCGTCGGCGCGGTATTCGCGGCCGCGCCCGCGGCGGTGCCGCTCGGTCTGTCGGCCATCACTGGATCTCCGCCAAGGATTCTTTCAGCGCGCTCTCGAGCGCCGCCATGTCGCCTTCGCTCACCGTCTCGGTTGCCGCCACCAGCAGCAGGTTGGCGAGCTTCGGATCGCCCGGAACGAGGCGCGAGACGGGCACGCCGCCGAGCACGCGCCGTTTCGCCATAGCCTCGACCACCGGTGCCGCCGGCTGCGGCAGCGCGAGCGTGAACTCGTTGAAGAAGGTCTCGTTGAGGAGTCTTACGCCCGGGATCCTGGTGAGGCGGTCGGCGAGGTTCGAGGCCGTCGCGTGATTGATCTCCGCGAGCCGCTGCAGGCCCGCCTCGCCCAGCAGCGTGAGGTGGATGGTGAATGCGAGGGCGCAGAGGCCGGAGTTGGTGCAGATGTTGCTGGTCGCCTTCTCGCGGCGGATATGCTGCTCCCGGGTCGAGAGGGTCAGCACCCAGCCGCGCTTGCCGTCCACGTCCACGGTCTGGCCGGCAAGACGCCCCGGCATCTGGCGCAGGTACTTCTCCTTGCAGGCGAAGAGGCCGACATAGGGTCCGCCGAAGCCGAGCGGATTGCCCAGCGACTGCCCCTCGGCGACCGCCACGTCGCATCCGGTGTTCCCCGGCGCGCGGATGAGGCCGTACGAAACGGCCTCGGTCGCAACCGCGATGACTAGCGCGCCGGCGGTGTGCGCCGCTTCGGACAAAGCCGCAAAATCAATGAGATGCCCAAAGAAGGTCGGATTTTGGATGACGACGCAGGAGGTCTCCTTGTCGATCCGCTTCAGGATGTCCTCGCGGCCCTCGGCGTCGAAGGGCGCGGCCTCGACATTGAAGCCGGTGTGCCGGCCATAGGTCTCGATCACCTGGCGGTAGTGCGGATGCAGTCCTCCCGAGACCAGCGCCTTTTTCCGGCGGGTCACCCGGTTCGCCATCATCACCGCCTCGACGGTGGCGGTGGCGCCGTCATACATCGAGGCATTGGCGACATCCATGCCGGTCAGCAGCGCCACCTGGGTCTGGAACTCGAACAGGGTTTGCAGCGTCCCC
>DATKMF010000281.1:0-28295 GCA_035542015.1 Candidatus Cybelea sp. | reverse complement strand
CCTTCACCATGTATTTGAAGAAGGCGTGGCGGTCCGCGGTCAGCAGGCAGTCGTCGTACTGCCAGTTCATCTCGAACTGGCCGTTGGCGTCCTCATGGTCGTTCTGGTAGGGAGCCCAGCCGAGGGCGAGCATGCTGTCGCAGATCTCGGTGATGACCTCGTAGCGCCGCATCAGCGCCTGCTGGTCGTAGCAGGGCTTGTCCTGGGTGTCGGCGGCGTCCGAGATCGACCGCCCGTCCGGCGTGATCATGAAGTACTCGCATTCGACGCCGCTCTTCATGCGGAAACCCTGCTTGGCCGCCTCCTCGACCTTCCGCTTCAGGATCGCGCGCGGGCTGTCGGCGACGATCTTGCCGTCCATCCAGAGATCGCTCGCGCACCACGCCACCTCCGGCTTCCAGGGCAGCTGGATGATGCTGTCGGGATCGGGCTTGGCGAAGAGGTCGGGATGGGCCGGCGTCATGTCGAGCCAGGTGGCGAAGCCGGCGAAGCCCGCCCCGTCGCGCTGCATGTCGCCGATCGCGGCGGCCGGCGACAGCTTTGCGCGCAGCACGCCGAACAGATCGACATAGGAAATCAGGAAATACTTGATCTTTCGCTCTTTCGCGATTTTCGCGAGATCGCCTGGCATGGTCGCCCCCTGCTTGTATGCGCCCCGTCCGTTGCGGCGGGCTTCTCCCTGTTGAACGCTAGTAGCCCCCGGCCCCCGGTATCCAGTTGGTGCCCGCCAGCGGCACCCGCGCCATCGCCGCAGACTCCACGGTCAGGGCGACGAGATCGTCGGGTTCCAGGTTGTGAAGATGACTCTTGCCGCAGGCGCGCGCAATGATCTGCGCCTCCATGGTGAGAACGGCGAGATAGTTGGCCAGCCGGCGCCCGGCCTTGATCGGATCGAGCCTGGAGGCGAGCTGCGCGTCCTGGGTGGTGATTCCGGCGGGGTCGCGGCCCTCGTGCCAGTCGTCGTAGCAGCCGGCCGTGGTGCCGAGCTTCTCGTAATCCTCTTCCCATTTGCGATCGTTGTCGCCGAGGGCGATCAGCGCCGCCGTGCCGATCGAGACCGCATCGGCGCCGAGCGCCAGGCATTTCGCCACATCGGCACCGTTGCGGATGCCGCCGGAGACAATGAGCTGCACCTGACGGTGCATGTCGAGATCCTGCAGCGCCTGCACCGCCGGCCTGATCGCCGCCAGGATCGGGATGCCGACATGCTCGATGAAAACCTCCTGGGTCGCCGCGGTGCCGCCCTGCATGCCGTCGAGCACGACCACGTCGGCGCCGGCCTTGACCGCGAGCGCAGTGTCGAAATAGGGCCTCGTCGCGCCGACCTTCACATAGATCGGCTTCTCCCAGTTGGTGATCTCGCGCAGCTCGTGGATCTTGATGGTGAGATCGTCGGGTCCGGTCCAGTCGGGATGCCGGCAGGCCGAGCGCTGGTCGATGCCGATCGGGAGGTTGCGCATCTGGGCGACGCGGCGGGTGATCTTCTGTCCCAGCAGCATGCCGCCGCCGCCGGGCTTCGCCCCCTGCCCGACCACGACCTCGATCGCGTCGGCCTTGCGCAGATCGTCGGGGTTCATGCCGTAGCGCGAGGGCAGCAGCTGATAGACCAGGGTCTTCGAGGACTGGCGCTCTTCCGGCGTCATGCCGCCGTCGCCGGTCGTGGTGCTGGTGCCCATCTGCGAGGCGCCGCGGCCGAGCGCATCCTTGGCCTGCGCGGACAGCGAGCCGAAGCTCATGCCGGCGATGGTGACCGGGATCTTCAATTCGATCGGCTTCTTGGCGAAGCGGGTGCCGAGCACGACGTTGGTCGCGCATTTCTCGCGGTAGCCTTCGAGCGGGTACCGCGAGATCGAGGCGCCGAGGAAGAGCAGATCGTCGAAATGCGGCACCTTGCGTTTGGCGCCGCCGCCGCGGATGTCGTAGATGCCGGTCTGCGCGGCGCGCTGGATCTCGGCGATCGCATGCGCGTCGAAGGTGGCCGAGGCCCGGGGCGGCGTGTGGAAGGGCGAGGCAGTGTCGCGATCGCTCATTTGAGGCTTTCGTCAGTAGGCGTCGAGATTGTCGACATGGAAATTGTAGAGCTTGCGGGCCGAGCCGTAGCGCCGGAACTCCGATGCATCGGCATCGATCTCGGCGCGTTCGAGGAGACGCTTCAGCTTCTCCAGGTGGTTCGGCATCATCTTCTTCTCGATGCAGTCGGCGCCGAGGCTCTCGACCTTGCCGCGCACGAAGAGCTTCGCCTCGTAGATCGAATCGCCGAGATTGGCGCCGGCGTCGCCGCAGATGACGAGACTGCCGGACTGGGCCATGAAACCGCTCATCGCGCCCACCGAGCCCTTGACCACGATGTCGATGCCCTTCATCGAGATGCCGCAGCGCGTGCCCGCATCGCCCTGGATCACCAGCAGCCCGCCCTGCCCCGTGGCGCCGGCGGCGGAAGAGGCCGTGCCCCTCACCACCACTTCGCCGGACATCATGTTCTCCGCGACGCCGACCCCGCATTGGCCGTGGATCACGACC
Organism: Candidatus Cybelea sp.; assembly: GCA_035542015.1. GTDB lineage: Bacteria > Pseudomonadota > Alphaproteobacteria > Dongiales > Dongiaceae > Dongia. Next base: position 25,775 of record DATKMF010000281.1, on the reverse strand, counting down.
TTGGCGTTCTGGTTCATGCCGGCGCAGTAGTAGCCGATATGGCCGTCGATATGGACCTCGATCGGCTGGGTCAAGCCGACGGCGCAGGCATGCTCGCCATGGGGGTTGATCAGCTTCCAGAGGCGCTCGTTGGTGTCGGCCGGCAGGCCCTGCAGCCGCTGATTGATTTCGCGCAGCGGCGTCTTCTCGAGATCGACGACGATCAATGGAGGCTCCAGGTGTAGACGGTGGCGGGCGCCGGCTCCCAGATCTTCGCCTTCTCGATGTTCGGCAGATAGGCGAGGCTGCGGAACTCCGAGGCCATGGCGACCCAGTCGTCGTTCTCGGCGAGCACGGCGGGCTTGCAGGCGATGGCGTCACGCAACACCGCGAACCCGTCCTTGGTGCCCATGGTGAAGGTGAAGAAGCCGTCGAGGTCGGCGAGCCCCGCCTCCATCGCCTCCTGCAGCGAGGCGCCTTCGCTCAAGCGGTAGGCGAAATAGCGCGCGGCCACTTCGGAATCGTTGTCGGTCTCGAACTCCTGGCCGTGCCGGCGCAGCCATTTCCGCAGGTTGTTGTGGTTGGAGAGCGAACCGTTGTGGACCAGGCACATGTCGGCAGCCGGGGTGAAGGGATGCGAGTGCTCGGTGGTGACGGCGCTCTCGGTCGCCATGCGGGTGTGGCCGATCGCATGGCTGCCTTCCATGAAGGCGAGGCCGTAGCGCGAAGCGACCTCGGCCGGGAGGCCCATGTCCTTGTAGACCTCCATCAGCCGGCCGTAGCCCATGATGCGGATCTCGGGATGGTTGGCGTGCAACCAGGCGAGCACTGGCGCCTCGGGGCAATGGGCGACGAGGCGCGCATGGTTGCCCTTCTGGTCGATGTCGGTCTCGACGTCGAGCGCCTCGCCGAGCGCGCCGGCGAGGCCGCGCCAGTGATAGTGCGGATCGGCATTGAACAGGGTCAGCTTCGACTGACCCTCCGGCACCTCGCTGTGATAGACGGCGATGCCGGCGCTGTCCGGACCGCGCTCGCTCATGCCGATCAGCATGGTCTCGACATGCTTGCCGAGCTCCGGTTTCAGGGCTGGATTCTTCAGGAATAGGCCGACGATGCCGCACATGGCATTTCTCCCAAGGGGCGCTGCCCCAGGCTTGCGGGTGGGTCGGCCGGATACTAGCCCAGCCTCCCGGCCGATTCAAGTGGCAGGAAAGTTTTTTTCCTCAGAGGAAAATCGGCTCGGAAGAATCGGCTTCAGCCGCGGTCGTTACGGGAATAGGTGATGATCGAGAGGAAGCGAATCGGCAGCTTCCGGAGCTGCTCCGGACCATGCGGCACGTCGGCGTCGAAGAACAGGCTGTCGCCCGGGTTGAGCACATAGACGCGGTCGGCGTGGCGGTAGCCGACCTCGCCCTCCAGCATGTAGATGAACTCGATGCCGTCGTGCTGGAAGACCGGGAACACGTCGGAATCCTTGGTGAGCGTGATCAAGTAGGGCTCGACCGCGAGATCGCGGCTCAGCGAATGCCCGAGCAGCTGGTACTGATGCCCGGCGCGCGTGCCCCGTCGCTCGATGGTGAGCCCCTGGCCGGCCTTGACGAAGGTCGCGTCCTTCTCCTCCTCGAACTTGCGGAAGAAGGCGGTGACCGGCACCTGCAGCGCCCTGGAGAGCTCCTGCAGCGTCGCCAGCGAGGGCGAGGTCTGACCGTTCTCGATCTTCGAGAGCATGCCGGTGGACATGTCGGCCATCGCCGCCAGCTCGGCCACCGTCATGCTGAGCTTGCGGCGGAAGTCGCGGACCTCGCGGCCGATCGCAAGCTCGAGGCTGCGGCGGAAGGCGCCGGAATGCGGATCCTGGAAATCGAGCTTCGCCTCGGGAGTGCGCGCCTCGGGGCTGCGCTTATTGGTGCGCGGCGACGACGAACGCCTGAGCGATTCCCGCTTCTTGCTCTTGCTCGACAAGGTCCTATCCTGAAGATCGGTCCGACGGGCGACCGCCGCGCCCGGAGCGAGTTTGCAAGGGCCGACAGTACACAATTCGCGCGCCTTTTCGCAATCTTGGCGAGATCGCGCTGCAGCGAGAGTTATGCACCGTCTCCCGAGTCGCGATGCTTTGCGGCACCGCCGCGACTCGCGCAAACGTCCGGTAACCGCGATTTTCCTCGCTCATTTGATTGCTGACCGCCCGCATATTGGTTAGGTTGGAATCGCCACGGGCGATTCGCCCTTAGCCAATCAATAGGGGTCTAACCATGAACCAGCGTGATCTACTTGCCGCCGTGCAGAAGAAAAGCGGCGTCGCCCTCAAGGACGTGAAAGCCGTCGTCGAGGCATTCTTCGACACCGTGACCAAGACTTCGAAGAAGGAGCCGGTGCGCACCACGCTCGGCACTTTCGTGGTCGCGAAGCGCGCCGCCCGCATGGGCCGCAATCCGCAGACCGGCGAGGCGATCAAGATCGCCGCGTCCAAGAAGTTCCGGTTCCGCCCGTCGAAGTCGACCAAGGAAGCCGTGATGTGACGCGCTGGCGAAGCCTTTCACCGGCTTCGCCTTTCGCGCTTCTGTCTCCCCGAATCCTCCGGGATATCCCCCGGGGATCGGCGGCCTGATTGGCGGTTGGGTATCGGGCTCGGTTTCATTCGGCCCGTACCCAATTGCCAGCTCCTCCTCAAAAAAGCTGCGCCTTCAAGAAAAGCTGCGCCTGGGCGCCTGTGCGGACCCGCGCAGGGGGCATGGCACGCGCCCGATAAACGCAGGACCACGCGCGTCCGGGCGTTCTATTGTGGCGTCTCCCAATGCCGCCCAAATATCCCGCCATGCCGACCCGGATTCCGCGCCCGGTCCTCGTTCCGCTGATCGTCGCGACCGCGCTGTTCATGGAGAACCTGGACTCGACCGTGCTCGCCACGGCGCTGCCGGCGATCGCGCATTCGCTCGGCGAGAATCCGATCCGGCTCAACCTCGCGATCTCGTCCTACCTGCTGAGCCTCGCCGTCTTCATCCCGGCGAGCGGCTGGTTCGCCGACCGGTTCGGCGCGCGCCACGTGTTCCGCGCGGCGATCCTGGTCTTCCTCGCGGGCTCGATCTGCTGCGGCTTCGGCACCTCGCTCTACGGCTTCGTCGCCTCGCGCGTGCTGCAGGGGATGGGCGGCGCCATGATGGTGCCGGTCGGCCGCCTCGTCCTGCTGCGCTCGGTCGAGAAGGCCGACCTCGTGCGGGCCATGGCCTACCTGACCTTTCCGGCGCTGATCGGACCGGTGATCGGCCCGCCGATCGGCGGCTTCCTCGCCACCTACGTCTCCTGGCGCTGGATCTTCTGGATCAACATCCCGATGGGCATCCTCGGCATCGTCCTCGTCACGCTGTTCATCGACGATCTGCGCGAGGAGAACGTGCGGCCGTTCGACCTCTGGGGCTTCCTCATGACCGCGGTGGGGTTCACAGGCCTCATCTTCGGCTTTGAATCGATCGGCCGGAACACCCTGCCGACGCCGCTGGTGATCGCGCTGCTGGTGATCGGCGCGGGGTCGCTCGCGGCCTATATGCGCTACGCGCACCGCAACCCGCATCCGATCATCGATCTCGGACTGCTGCGCATCCCGACCTTCCGTGCCGGCATCTATGCCGGCTTCATGTTCCGCATCGCGATCGGCGCGCTGCCCTTCATCCTGCCGATGATGCTGCAATTGGGCTTCGGCTTGAGCCCGTTCCATTCCGGCCTCCTGACCTTCGCCAGCGCCGCCGGCGCCATGGCGATGAAGGTGACCGCCGGCCCGGTGCTGCGCCGCTTCGGCTTCCGCCGCACCTTGATCGTCAACGCGGTCTTCTCCGGCGGTTTCGTGATGCTCTATGGCCTGTTCCGGCCTGCGACCTCCGGCATGGTGATCCTGGCGTTGCTGCTGGCGGGCGGCTTCTTCCGCTCGCTGCAGTTCACCGGGATCAACGCGCTCACCATGTCGGACGTGCCGCAGCCGCGGATGAGCCAGGCTTCGAGCTTCTCCAGCATCGCCCAGCAGCTCTCCCTGAGCGTCGGCGTCGGCACCGGCGCCATGGTGCTGCATTTCACCATCCTCGCCTCCGGCAGCGACACGCCGACCGCCGCGGATTTTCCGCCGGCCTTCTTCCTGGTCGGGGCCATTGCGGTCGCCTCGCTTCTGCTCTATCTGCCTCTGGAGTCGAATGCCGGGTCCGAGGTCACCGGCCACCGCGTGCCGCCGCGCGTCGATGACGATGCCGTCGAGGCGAGCGGTGCCGAATGATCCTGATCGAGGAGATGGAATCATGAACCTTCCGGCCGGCGATCCCAACTACGTGATCGCGCCGCAGCCCCGCCCCGCCTTGGCCGTGGCAGATTCGCCCAGGTTGTTTCCGGTCCGGCGCATCTACTGCGTCGGGCGGAACTATGCCGAGCATGCCAAGGAGATGGGCCACGATCCCACGCGCGAGCCGCCCTTCTTCTTCCAGAAGAATCCGGACTCCATCGTGGTCGACGGCGTCTTTCCCTATCCTTCGAAGTCGAAGGACGTGCATCACGAGATCGAGCTCGTGGTGGCGCTTGCCTCGGGCGGCTGCGACATCGACCAGGGCGATGCGCTCAACCACATCTTCGGCTATGCGGTCGGGCTCGACATGACGCGACGCGATCTGCAGGGCGAGGCGAAGAAGCTGGGACGGCCCTGGGAGGTCGGCAAGGCCTTCGACCATGCGGCACCTTGTTCCGCCATACGCCGGGCGCAGGAGATCGGTCATCCGGCCAAGGGCGAGATCCGGCTCGCGGTCAACGGCGCGGTGAAGCAGCGCGGCGATCTTTCCGAGATGATCTGGTCGGTGCCCGAGATCATCGCCCATCTCTCAGGCTTGTTCGAACTGCAGGCCGGCGACCTTATCTTCACCGGCACGCCCGCCGGTGTGGGCCCGGTCGCGCGCGGCGATCGGCTCGAAGGCAGCATCGCCGGGGTGGGCACGCTGACGGTCGTCGTCGGCTAGCGGGCATCGCGCGCTGGATCTTCCTTCGCGCAAGACCGGACGCGCTACGGCTGCATCCAGCGCGACGTCGATGCAGCCGCGCTACGCCTGCGACTTAGGCCCAGCCGCCGTCGATGGTGAATTCCTGGGCGCTGCACATGCGTGAATCGTCCGAGGCGAGGAAGAGGACCAGGCGGGCGACGTCGACCGGCTGGATCTTGTCCTTCAGGCATTGCGCCGCATCGCGCATGGCGTCCGCTTCGGGCGTCAGCCAGAGCGACTTCTGGCGCTCGGTCATGACCCAGCCGGGGAGCACGGTGTTGACCCGGATGCGGTCGGGACCGAGATCGCGCGCCATCCCGCGGGTCAAGGCATGGACCGCGGCCTTCGATGCCGTGTAGCCCGCCATGCCGCCCATGGCGAGCTTCCAGGCGATCGAGCCGAAGTTGACGATCGACCCGCCGCCGGCCCGTTTCATCTGCGGCGCCACCGCCTGCATGGCGAAGAAGATGTGGCGCAGGTTGACCGCGATCCGTTCGTCCCAGAGCTCGGGCGTCACCTCTTCCCATTTGTGGCGCTGGTCGTTCGCGGCGTTGTTGACGAGCACGGTGATGTCGCCGTGCTCCTTTGCCGCTCGCGCGACGGCGGCCTGCATCGCCACGATGTCCTTCACGTCGCAGGGGATGAAGAGCGGCACCGCGCCGTATTGCGCCTTCAAATCGGCCACCAGCTTCGTGCTCGAAGCCTCGTCGATGTCGACGAAGGCGACCTTCGAGCCCTGATCGACGAAGCTCTCGACGATGGCGGCGCCGATCCCGGTGCCGCCGCCGGTCACGAAGACGCTGCGCCCCTTGAGGCCCGGATGGCGGGCCAGGTGCGAAAGATCCATGACCAGCCTCTAATGGGATTCGCGCGGAACCGCGTGGCCACGGCAGCCGACCAGGAAATCGAGATCGACGCCCTTGTTAGCCTGCAGCACGGTCTCGACGTAGAGCTTCTGATAACCGCCGCTGGGCTTCGCCAGCGGCTGCCAGGACTTGAGGCGCTTTTCTATCTCCGCCTGGTCAACCAGCAGGTTGAGCTTCCGCGCCGGCACGTCGAGCTCGATCATGTCCCCCGTCTTCACTGCGGCGAGCGGGCCGCCCGCCGCTGCTTCCGGCGCGGTGTGCAGCACCACGGTGCCGTAGGCGGTGCCGCTCATGCGCGCATCGGAGATGCGCACCATGTCGGTGATGCCCTTCTTCAGCACCTTGGGCGGGAGCGGCATGTTGCCGACCTCGGCCATCCCCGGATAGCCTTTCGGTCCGCAGTTCTTGAGGACCATCACGCAATTCTCGTCGATGTCGAGATTGGGATCGTCGATCTTCGCCTTGTAATCCTCGATGCTCTCGAATACGACCGCTCGGCCCTTGTGCTGCATCAGCTTCGGCGTCGCCGCCGAGGGCTTCAGCACGGCGCCGTCCGGCGCCAGGTTGCCGCGCAGCACGGCGATGCCGCCGCTCTTGGTGAGCGCCTTGTCGAAGGGACGGATCACCTCCTCGTTCCAGCAGGCGGCTTCCTTGACGTTCTCCCAGATGGTGCGGCCGTTCACCGTCATCTGGTCCTTGTGCAGCATGCCGGCCTCGCCGAGCCTGCGGAGCACCGCGGGTAGGCCGCCCGCGTAGTAGAAATCCTCCATCAGGAAGCGGCCCGAGGGCATGAGATCGACGATGGTCGGCACATCCCGCCCAAGGCGGTCCCAATCGTCGAGGCTCAGGTTGACGCCGAGCCGGCCGGCAATCGCGATCAGATGAATGACGGCATTGGTCGAGCCGCCGATCGCACCATTGGCGCGGATCGCGTTCTCGAACGCCTCCTTGACCAGGATGTGCGACAGCCGCACGTCCTCCTTGACCATGTGCACGGCGCGCCGGCCCGCCATGTGCGCCAGCACGTAGCGGCGGGAGTCGACGGCGGGAATCGCCGCATTGTGCGGCATGCCGACGCCGAGGGATTCCACCATCGACGCCATGGTCGAGGCGGTTCCCATGGTCATGCAATGGCCGGCGGAGCGCGACATGGCGCTCTCGGCGGCGAGGTAGTCCTCGTTTGACATGCGGCCGGCGCGCACCTCTTCCGAATACTTCCAGACCGAGGTACCGGAGCCGACCAGCTCGCCGCGGTAGTGGCCGTTCAGCATCGGACCGCCGGAGACGGCGATGGTGGGAAGATCGCAGCTTGCGGCACCCATCAGCAGCGCCGGCGTGGTCTTGTCGCAGCCGACCAGCAGCACCACCCCGTCGATCGGATTGGCGCGGATCGACTCCTCCACATCCATGCTGGCGAGGTTGCGGAACAGCATGGCGGTCGGACGAAGATTGGTCTCGCCCAGGCTCATCACCGGGAACTCGAACGGCACGCCACCCGCTTCCAGCACGCCGCGCTTCACATGGTCGGCGATCTTGCGGAAATGCGCGTTGCAGGGCGTCAGTTCGGAAAAGGTGTTGCAGATGCCGATGACGGGGCGCCCGTCGAACTCGTCGGCCGGAATGCCCTGATTCTTCATCCAGCTGCGGTGCATGAAGGCGTCCCGCGAGGGGCCGCCGAACCAGTGCTGGGAGCGGAGCGCCCGCTTGCCGCTGTCTGCCATCTTAACTCCTTGCCTTCACTTTCGCCGGGCGCTTGCCGCGATTGCTTTCACGGGCCCATTGCGCCAGCACCCGCCCCGTGTCGGCGAGCAACAGACGAGCCGCCTTCCTCGCCGCCTCGGGTCGCTTCTTGCGGATCGCAACGACGATCGCTTCGTGCAGGGGATAGGCCTTGCGCCAATCTTGATTGTGCCGCCCGGTGAAGTCAAACATCGTGCCGAGGGCGGATTCGATCAGGAAGCCGAACGGAACCAAGAGCTCGTTGCCGGATGCCAGCAAGATGGCCAGATGGAACCTCACGTCGGCGACGTTCCAGGCCGGCAGGTCCGCCGCGTCGCGCATGCCAATCAGGGCTTGTTCGATGCTGCGCAGCTGCTCCGCGCTGTGATTGATCGCCGCAAGAGCGGCAGCCTCGGGCTCGAGGATCTCGCGCATCTGGTGCATGCTGGCGAGAAAGTGGTTGCGCTCGCCGGCGGCGCAGTACCAGACCAGCACGTCACGGTCGAGCAGATTCCAGGAATCCCGCGGCTGCACGCGGGAGCCGATCTTGGGTCGCGAGAGGATCAACCCCTTCGCCGTGAGCATCTTCATCGCCTCGCGCACGGCGGTGCGGCTGACGCCGTAGGCGCGGCAGCTCTCCGCCTCGTTCGGCAGGAGATCGCCGGGCGCGAACTCGCCCTTGAGGATGCGGGCACCGATGTCCTGTGCCACCTGATGGTGCAGGCTGCTCTTGCGCACTGCAGCAACGCGCGACGTCGTCCGAAGCTGTCTCATGGCATGGCTACCCGCCGAACGGACCGGATCTGGCAATTGTCATACATATTGCACCGCAGCAACCGGGTCGGGCCGCTCCCTGCGATAACACGATGATCGGCTGGCAAAATCGACGTTAGCATACCGGCGGGAATTGTCATACATAATGTCGTTGCTGCTCCAAAACGATTGTGATACTAGCGGAATCCTCGAAGTCTTTGATCCCGGTCAAACGGGGCATCGGAGCGGCACGGGAGGACGAGTGCAGGGCTGAGAATCCGGCCGCCGCAGTGCGGCAGGAAACCCTGCGGACGATCATCGAAGCTCTCCCCCGAATCTCCGAGGCCCTGCCGCCGGTCGGGTCTTCGCTCGGCCGGCCGGGCTTTCCGCCGGATCATAGACCGAGATCACTTCTGATGGGAGGAACCAGGTGAAGCTACTGAAATCGATGGTCGCGCTGACGGCGTTGAGCTTCTTTGCATTGACGTCGGCACTGACGACCGGAGCCATGGCCCAGGACAAGGGCCTGATCGGCATCGCGATGCCGAACAAGTCCTCGACCCGCTGGATCCATGACGGCGACGCCGTCAAGCAGCAGCTGGAGGCGCTCGGCTACACGACCGACCTGCAGTATGCCAACGACGACATCCCGAACCAGCTGGCGCAGATCGAGAACATGGTGACCAAGGGCGCCAAGGTCCTGGTGATCGCCTCGATCGACGGCACGACGCTGTCGGACGTGCTGCAGAAGGCGCATGATGCGGGCATCAAGGTCATCGCCTATGACCGCCTGATCAAGAAGTCGCCGAACGTGGACTACTACGCCACCTTCGACAACTTCAAGGTCGGCGTGCTGCAGGCGAACTCGATCGTCGATGCGCTCGGCCTGAAGGACGGCAAGGGTCCGTTCAACATCGAGCTGTTCGGCGGCTCGCCGGACGACAACAACGCCTTCTTCTTCTACGACGGCGCCATGTCGGTCCTGCAGCCCTACATCGACAGCAAGAAGCTGGTCGTGCAGTCGGGCCAGATGGGCATGGACAAGGTCGGCACCCTGCGCTGGCTCGCGGCGACCGCCCAGGCCCGCATGGAGAACCTGCTGTCGGGCTACTACACCGACAAGCATGTCGATGCGGTCCTCTCGCCGTATGACGGCCTCTCGATCGGCATCATCTCGGCCCTGAAGGGCGTCGGCTACGGCAGCGGCGACCTCAAGATGCCGATCGTCTCCGGCCAGGATTGCGAGATCCCGTCGATCAAGTCGATCATCGCCCATGAGCAGTATTCGAGCATCTACAAGGACACCCGTGAGCTTGCGAAGGTCACCGTCCAGATGGTCGATGCGATCATGACCGGCAAGGACGTGCAGGTGAACGACACCAAGACCTACAACAACGAGGTCAAGGTCGTCCCGTCCTACCTGCTGACCCCGGTCGCGGTCGACGCCACCAACTGGGAGAAGATCCTGGTCGATGGCGGCTACTACACCAAGGACCAGCTGACGCAGTAAAGCCTGCGGATCCGGCTCTAGGCCAAGATCGGGCCCCGCGTCAGGCGGGGCCCGATTGCGTTTCGGATGCGGCTTCGACTTGGCAAGCGCGTCCGGTTGAGGCAGAGTCAAGTGCCGGGAATCACCGGCTTTTTCACGTTTCCCAGTTTCTATTCTTGAGGCCGTGAGCGAGCGAATGGATGCCATTCTGGAGATGCGGGGGATTTCGAAGACGTTTCCGGGGGTCAAGGCGCTGAAGGACGTCAACCTCTCGGTCAAGCCAGGCGAGATCCACGGGATCGTCGGCGAGAACGGCGCCGGCAAGTCGACCCTGATGAAGGTGCTGTCCGGCGTCTATCCGCATGGCAGCTACGAAGGCGAGATCTACTTCCAGGGCGAGGAACGGAAGTTCCGCGACATCGCCGACAGCGAGCATATCGGCATCATCATCATCCATCAGGAGCTGGCTCTGGTGCCGCTGCTCTCGATCGCCGAGAACATCTTCCTCGGCAACGAGATCGCGACCGGCGGCATCATCGACTGGAACGCCGCCTTCCGCCGCACCAAGGAGCTGCTGAAGAAGGTCGGCCTGCACGAGCCGCCGCAGACCCAGATCGACACCATCGGCGTCGGCAAGCAGCAGCTGGTGGAGATCGCCAAGGCGCTGTCGAAGGACGTGAAGCTGCTGATCCTCGACGAGCCGACGGCGAGCCTCAACGAGAGCGACAGCGACGCCTTGCTTGCACTCCTCAAGGAGTTCCGTACGCAGGGCATCTCCTCGATCCTGATCTCGCACAAGCTCAACGAGATCCTGAAGGTTGCGGACAACGTCACGGTCTTGCGCGACGGCAGCACGGTCGACCATCTGGACTGCCACGCCGAGCACATCGACGAGGGCCGCATCATCAAGAGCATGGTCGGCCGCGAGCTGACCGACCGCTTCCCGGAGCGCCATTCCCACCCCGGCGACGTGATCTTCGAGGTGCGCGACTGGAACGTCTATCACGCCGTCCATGCCGACCGGCACCTGATCAAGAACATCAACCTCAACGTCAGACAGGGCGAAGTGATCGGGATCGCCGGGCTGATGGGCGCCGGCCGCACCGAGTTCGCCATGAGCGTGTTCGGCCGCTCCTACGGGCAGAAGATCAGCGGCCAGGTCCTGATGCACGGCAAGCCGGTGGACGTTTCCACCATCAACAAGGCGATGGATGCCGGCATCGCCTATGTGACCGAGGATCGCAAGACCTATGGCCTGGTGCTGATCGACGACATCAAGGGCAATGTCTCGCTGGCCAATCTCGACCGCATCTCCAAGCACACCGTCGTGGACGCGCCGCAGGAGATCATCGTCGCCAACAAGTTCCGCAAGGACCTCAATATCCGCTGCTCCAGCGTGTTCCAGCAGACGGTGAACCTCTCCGGCGGCAACCAGCAGAAGGTCGTGCTGTCGAAGTGGCTGTTCACCGGGCCGGACGTGCTGATCCTGGACGAGCCCACGCGCGGCATCGATGTCGGCGCCAAATACGAGATCTACGGCATCATCAACGCGCTGGCCGAGAGCGGCAAGGCCGTGATCCTGATTTCGTCGGAGATGCCCGAGCTGCTCGGCATGTCCGATCGCATTTACGTCATGAATGACGGCCGCATCGTCGGCGAAATGCCGACCGAGGAAGCGACCCAGGAGAAGATCATGCATACGATCATGAAGTCGTGGGAGGGCTGACGATGGCCCAGGGCTCGACCGCCATCCCCACTTCCGTCGCGCCGCATACGTCGCTCGGAACCTACATCAAGCACAACATCCGCGACTACGCGCTGCTCCTGGCGCTGATCGTGATCATGGTGTTCTTCCAGGTCGCGACGCATGGCATCCTGTTCCGGCCGGTCAACATCACCAATCTGGTGCTGCAGAACTCCTACGTCGTCATCATGGCGCTGGGGATGTTGCTGATCATCGTCGCCGGCCATATCGATCTCTCGGTCGGTTCGGTCGTCGCCTTCGTTGGCGCGCTCGCCGGCGTCCTGATCGTACAGTTGCATTGGGATTTCGCCCTCGTCTTCCTGCTCTGCCTGATGGTCGGCGCGACGATCGGCGCGGCGCAGGGTTTCTTTGTCGCCTACCTGAAGATCCCGGCCTTCATCGTGACGCTGGCGGGCATGCTGGTTTTCCGGGGGCTTTCCCTCTATGTCCTGGGCGGTACGTCGTACGGTCCCTTCCCGACCGGCTTCCAGCTCCTGGCGAACGGCTTCATACCGAGCTTCGCGGGCGAGACGTTCAAGTGGACCTCGATGCTGATCGGCCTCGCGGTCACGGCGATCATCATCTTCTTCAAGATCCGCGAGCGCCTGAACCAGCAGAAGCATGACCTGGCGGAAGAGCCGCTGCTCATCTTCGTCGGCCGGAACGTGCTCATCGCGCTTGGCTTCCTGCTGTTCAGCTCCCTGCTCTCCTCCTCTCGCGGCCTGCCGAACGTGCTGGTCGTCATGTTCGCGCTCATCGTGCTCTATGCCTTCGTCGCCTCCAGCACCACGATCGGCCGGCGCATCTATGCCCTGGGCGGCAACGAGAAGGCGGCGCGGCTCTCCGGCATCCGGACCGACCGGCTCACCTTCTACGCCTTCCTCAATATGGGCGTGCTGGCGGCGCTCGCCGGCCTGGTGTTCACGGCACGGCTCAACAGCGCCACACCGCAAGCCGGCCTCGGCTTCGAGCTTGACGTGATCGCCGCCTGCTTCATCGGCGGCGCCTCGCCCACCGGCGGCGTCGGCAAGATCATCGGCGCGGTCATCGGCGCCTTCATCGTCGGCGTCATGAACAACGGCATGTCGATCCTCGGCATTGGCATCGACTTGCAGCAGGTGATCAAAGGCTCGGTGCTGCTCGCCGCCGTCTGTCTCGACGTCTATTACAAGCGCAAGGCCTGAGTTCAGTGATGCATCTCATCCAGATCGATCAGGGCGGCGACAAGCGCGCCGTCGCCCAGGTGAAAGACGGCCAGGCGACCCTGGTGAATAACGCCACGACCATGCGGGAACTGGCATTGGCCGCCATCGCCGCCGGCCGCAGCCTCGATCAAGAGGTCACGGCGCGTGGCGCCGGAGCCGCGATCGACTACAAAGCCGCCCTCGCTCGCGGCGCGGTGCTGCCGCCGCTCGACCATCCGGATCCGACCCATTGCCTGATCACCGGCACGGGCCTGACGCATCTCGGCAGCGCCGAGGCGCGGGACAAGATGCACGCGAAGCTCGCGGGCGGCGCGGAGAACCTCACCGACTCCCTGAAGATGTTCAAGATGGGGCTCGAAGGCGGCAAGCCGAAGGGCCAAGGGCCCGGCGTGCAGCCGGAATGGTTCTACAAGGGCGACGGCTCGGCGCTGGTCCGTCCCGAGGCGGAGCTGCCGATGCCGGGCTTCGCGCTCGACGGCGGCGAGGAGCCGGAAGTGGTCGGGCTCTATGTCGTGGCGCCCGACGGCAAGCCCTGGCGCCTCGGATTCGCCCTCGGCAACGAGTTCTCCGACCATGTGACCGAGCGGCAGAACTATCTTTGGCTGGCGCATTCCAAGCTCAGGGCCTGCGCGGTCGGGCCGGAGCTGGTGACCGGCCCCTTGCCCGACCACGTCGCCGGCGAGAGCCGGTTGATCCGCGAGGGCAAGGCGATCTGGCAGAAGCCGTTCCTCTCCGGCGAGAGCAACATGTCGCACACGATCGCCAATCTCGAATATCACCATTTCAAATACCGCCAGTTCCGCCGGCCCGGCGACGTCCACATCCATTATTTCGGCGCGGCGACCCTGAGCTTCGCCGACGGGATCCGCACCCAGCCGGGCGACGTGTTCGAGATCGAGATGAAGGCCTTCGGCGCGCCGCTGCGCAACCCGCTCGCCAAGCCGGCCGGCGACGGCTTCGCCTATGGCGGCGTCGCGGCGCTCTAGGTTTCATGGCTGAAATCGCGGCGATCTTCGCCGATTGGGGCACCACCAACCGGCGCGCCTGGGCGGTTGCCCGCGACGGTGCGATCCTCGACCAACGCCAGGACGAGCAGGGCCTGCTGGGCGTGAAGAAGGGTGCGTTTGAAGCCTCGTTCCGCGATTTCGTCGGCGACTGGCTGGCGAAGAAGCCGGGCACACCGGTCCTGATGGCAGGCATGGTGGGCAGCAAGCTCGGCTGGTGCGAGGCGCCTTATGTCGCCACGCCCGCCGGTTTCACCGCTCTCGCCCGGGACATGGTCGAGCTGCCGGCGCTCGACGGCCATCCGATCCGCATCGTGCCGGGCTTGGTCTGCCGCGCCGGCGGCACGCCCGACGTCATGCGCGGCGAGGAGGCCCAGCTCTTCGGTCTCTGGCTGCAGGCGCGGAAGGATCGGCTCTGCGTGCTCCCCGGCACCCATTCCAAATGGGCGGAGATCAAAGGCGACGGCGTCGCCGGTTTCCGCACCTACATGACCGGCGAGGTCTTCGCCAATCTCTGCGGCGCGGGCACGATCGCGCAGCTCATGCGCAAGGACGCGCCGCACGATCCAGCGGCCTTCAAACGCGGCGTCGCGGCTTCGGAGGGACAAAGTGCCGGCGGGTTGCTCAATCGCCTTTTCAGCGCCCGAACACTCGGCCTGTTCGCGGAACTCCCGGGTGAGGCCATCGCCTCCTACCTCTCCGGCCTGCTGGTCGGCGCCGAGTTGCGCGATGCATTGGCGGGCGCCACCGCTTCGCAGCCGATCGCGGTCATCGGCTCCGCGCGCATGAACGCGCTCTATCTGGAAGCGTTGTCGCTGCTCGGCGCACCAGCCGAGGCGATCGACGGCGACACCCTGCTCCGCCGCGCTTTGCTCGAGATCGGCCGGCAGTCAAGGTTGATCTAAGGCGTAGACTCGTATGGTGTTCTGGTTGAGGCGGAATAGGTTGCTCGAATGGTAACCCTTAACCGCGCGGTGGAATCGCTGTATCGGGCTACCTTCCACCAGTGTAACCACCCACAGAGCACCCCATGATCCTCGACATGACCTTCGGCACCAGCGACCTCGCCCGGGCCATCTGCTTCTATGATCCCGTTTTTGCCAGCCTCGGCATTGGCCGTGCGCCCGACTGGCCAGAAGGCTGGGCTGGCTGGGGCGCCGGCTATGGCGAGGGGTCAAGCCTCTGGCTATGTCCACCCTTCAACGGCAAGCCGCCGACCGCCGGCAATGGCACGATGATCACCTTGTTCGCCGAAAACGAAAAGGAAGTGCATGAATTCCACGCCGCGGCGCTCGCCAACGGCGGCAGCGACGAGGGACCTCCGGGCACCAGGCCTTACTACGCGCCGACTTTCTATGTGGCCTATGTGCGTGATCCCGACGGCAACAAACTGGCCTGTGCTTTTCTCCACCACCAGCCGGGCTGAAGAATCATTGGACCAAGAATCAGCCTCACAGGGCTGAAAACCATCGGCAACTGGGTCGATCCGAATTCGCGCAGCGGTTGCAAAAAAACCGAGAATGAGGTAGAGTCCGCCTTGCGTGTCGAAATCTGATTGAGCCAATGCTGCGCGATCCAATCCAGCAAAGTCCGCATTCCATTGCGCGCATCTCTTGCCGCGCGGCCTCTATTGAGGCTGGCATCGGCGATTCCGGCCATATCTCCAACCTATACCGGGCCTATACAGAATCGAAAAACGGTTCGGCGCTGAAAATTGAGCGTTAGCCGTTCGGCATCAAAGGCTTGCCGAGCCTTTCGCCCTCGAAGAAATGGGGGGTCGCCGTAAAGGCTCGAGCTACTCGCCCGGCGCCGGCTGCTGCATCGCCGCCGGCTCATGGCGGATGAGGCCCGCCAGACGCTCGAAGTAGATGTAGATCACCGGCGTGATGTAGAGCGTCAAGAGCTGGGAGACGATGAGTCCGCCGACCACGGCGAGGCCAAGCGGCTGCCGGAGCTCGGCGCCGGCGCCGTGCCCGAGCGCGATCGGCAGCGTGCCCATGATGGCGGCCATGGTGGTCATCATGATCGGCCGGAACCTGAGCAGGCAGGCCTCGTGGATCGCGGTCTCCGGCGTGGCGCCTTCACGGCGTCGCACCAGCGCCACGTCGATCATCATGATCGCGTTCTTCTTGACGATGCCGATCAGCATCACGATGCCGATGATCGAGATGACGTTGAGGTTGCCGCCGCCCTGCTCTGTCGGGACCAGAAGGATAGTGAGCAACGCGCCGAGCGCCGCCGCGGGCAAACCCGAGAGGATGGTGACCGGGTGGATGAAACTCTCATATAGGATGCCGAGCACGACGTAGATGACGAACACTGCCGCGGCGATCAGCACGCCCATGCCCTTCAGCGATTCCTCGAACACCTGCGCCGTGCCCTGGAAGCTGCCGGAGACGCCGGCCGGCAGCTTCAACTCGCGCTCCAGACCGCGGATCGCATCCGTCGCGTCGCCGAGCGAGACACCGGGGGCGAGGTCGAAGGAGATGGTGACGGCGGGCAGCTGGGCCTGGTGCTGCACACTCAACGGCCCGGCCTGGCGCTTGATCGAGGCGACGGAATCGAGCGGCACCAGCGCCCCCTCGCTGCTGTGCACGTAGATTTGCGAGAGCACGTTTTCGCTCACGGCGTTGGGCTGGATCGCCTCCAGGATCACTTCGTAGGAGTTGGTCGGCTTGTAGATGGTCGCCACCTGGTTGGTGCCGAAGGCGCCATAGAGCGTGTTGCGGATTTCGTCCGTCGTGACGCCGAGCGCCATGGCGCGGTCGCGGTCGATGTTGACCAGGAACTGCGGATTGTTGATCTCGAGGTCGGAGTCGACGCCCTGGAACATGGGCATCGCGGCCATGCGCTGCTCCACCTGCGGCGCGAACTTTTCCAGCTCGTTGATGTCGACGGCCTGCAGCGTGTACTGGTAGAGGCTCTTCGATTGGCGGCCGCCGACTTGGAGATTCTGGATCGGCTGCAGATAGACGTTCACGTCGGGCAGGTGCGAGAGCTTGCCGCGCAGGCGTTGGATCACCGCCTGCATCGAGACCTTGCGCTCGGCGAGCGGTTTCAAGGCGATGAACATCGACCCGCTGTTCTCGCCACCGGCGCCGAAGCCGCTGGTGCCGACGGTCGAGTTCACCACCGCGACAGCGGGGTCGGCGTGTATGATGTCGGCGGCCTGCTTCTGCGCCACCGTCATCGCGGCGAAGGACATGTCCTCCGGGCCCTCGACCGAGACCGAGATCAAGCCGGTATCCTCGATCGGGAAGAAGCCCTTCGGGACCTCGTAGGCGAGATAGACCGTGGCCGCAATCGAGAGCAGCGTCACCAGGAGCACGACCGGATGGTAGCGAAGCGCCGCCTGGAGCGTCGCGCCATAGGCCCGCAGCAACGCCTGGAAGCCGGATTCGAGAACGCGGTAGAAAATGCCGTGGCTTTCGCCATGGCCGCCCGTCCGCAACAGCCGGCTGCACATCATCGGGGTCAGGGTCAGCGAGACCAGGCCGGAGATCAGGATGGTCATACTGATGGTGACGGCGAACTCGCGGAAGATCCGGCCGAGCAGGCCGCCCATGAAGAGAACCGGAATGAACACGGCGACCAGCGACAGGGTGATCGAGAGAATGGTGAAGGCGATCTCGCGCGAACCGCGGAGCGCCGCCATCCAGGGCCGCTCGCCGTTCTCCACATGCCGGACGATGTTCTCCAGCATGACGATCGCGTCATCGACGACGAAGCCGACCGAGAGCGTGATGGCGAGCAGCGACAGGTTGTCGATCGAGTAGCCCATCAGGTACATCCCGCCGAACGTGCCGATCAGCGAGACCGGCAGGGCCAGCGCGGGAATGACCGTCGCCGTCAGGTTGCGCAGGAAGAGGAAGATCACCAGCACGACCAGCGAGATCACCAGGGCGAGCGTGAACTGCACGTCCTCGACCGAGGCGCGGATCGACTGCGACCGGTCCATCAGGGTCTGCACATGCACCGAGGACGGGATCTCCGCCTGGATGCTCGGCATCAGGGCCTTGATGGAATCGATCACCTTGACCGTGTTGGCGTCGGGCTGGCGCTGGATCGCCAGGACGATCGAGCGCTGGCCGTTGAGCCAGCTCGCGGTCTTGTTGTTCTCGACGCTGTCGAGCACATTGCCGAGGTCGCGCAGCCGCACCGGGCTGCCGTTCCGGTAGGCGACGATGAGGTCGCGGTATTGCGCCGCTTGCGAGAGCTGGCCCGGCGCCTCCAGCGTGGCGCTGGTGCGGCTGCCGCTGATCGATCCCACGGGCGCGTTGGAGTTGGCCGCGGTCACGGCTTTCTCGACATCGTCGAAGCCGACGCCCATCGAGGCGAGGCGGTTGGGATCGACCTGGATCCGCACCGCGAACTTCTGCGCGCCGAACACCAGCACCTGGGCGACGCCGTTCAAGGTGGAGAGCCGCTGCGCGATATAGGTCTCGGCATACTCATCGACCGCCGACAGCGGCAGGGTTTCCGAGGTCAAGGCCAGGAACAGGATCGGCTGGTCGGCGGGGTTGACCTTGCGGAAACTCGGCGGGTCGGTCATCTCATCCGGCAACCGCCGAAGGGCGGAGCTGATGGCCGATTGCACATCGAGCGCCGCGCCGTCGATATCGCGGTCGAGCACGAATTGCAGTGTGATCCGGGTCGTCCCCTGGGTGTTGCTCGAGGTCATGGAATCGATGCCGGCGATGGTCGAGAACTGCTTCTCGAGCGGCGTCGCCACGGCGGAGGCCATGGTCTCGGGACTGGCGCCGGACAGCGTCGCGGTGACCTGGATGGTGGGGAAATCGACGCGTGGAAGGGCGGCGACCGGCAGCAGGCGATAGCCGACGATGCCCACCATCACGACCGTGACCATCAGCAGGCAGGTCATCACCGGACGCCGGATGCAGAGCTCCGGGAGGGTCACGGGTCGATCCTCACCGCGGCGGGCTTGGCCGGCTCGACGGGACCCGGCGGCGCAGTGCCATTGGTCTTGGTGATGTCGATCTTGGTGCCGTTCTCGAGCCGAAGCTGACCCTCGGTCACGACCAGCTCGTCCGCCTTCAGGTCGCCCTCGACCACCATCTCCTCGCCGAGCTGACGGATGACCTTGATCTTGCGCATCGTGACCGTCTTCTGCCCGTTCTGGTCATCGACGACCCAGGCATAGGAGCCTTCCTGGTTGATCTGCACGGCGGTGGCCGGAATGACGATGGCATTGGGATCGACCCGAACCGTCATCACCACATTCACGAACTGGCTGGGCCAGAGGAACTCGTCCGCGTTGGGGAACTGCGCCTTGACCGAAAGCGTGTTGGTCGCGGGATCGATCGCGTTCTCGACGTAGGAGACGCTGCCCTGCTCGGCCGGCGCCGAGCTGTCGGGAATGGTGGCCTTGACCGCCACCGGGCCTGCAGCCATGGCGCGCTGCAGCTCTCCCATATCCTCCTGCGCGATCGAGAAGGCGACCAGGATCGGCTGCAGCTGGTTGATGGTGACGAGCGGGGTCGAGTCGGCCGCGCGCAGCGAGCTTCCGAGCTTCAGCGCGACGGTGCCGACGCGACCGGCGATCGGCGCGCGAATGACCGTGTAGGACAGCGTCACCTTGGCGGTTTCGATCGCCGCCTGGTCGGCAGCGACGGTCGCCTGCAGCGTGGCGACGTTGGTGGTCGCCGTGTCGTAATCCTGCTTGGTGGTGAAATTCTTGGCGGCCAGCGGCGTCAGCCGGTCGACCTCGCGCTTGGCATTGGCGAGCAGGGCCTGGTCCTTGCCGAGATTGGCCTCGGCCAGCTTGACCGCGTCCTGGGCCTCCCGGTCGTCCAGATGGAAGAGCTCGTCGCCGGCTTTCACCTCCTGCCCGTCGCTCACCTCGACGCTGGAGATCACCCCGTCGATCCGGGAGCGGACGGCAACGGTGGCCAGGGTCTGGACCCGGCCCACCGTAACGATCTGCACCGGAGCGGGCTTCTGTTGGACCGTGACGACGGCGACGGGAACGCCCTTCTTCTCGGCCTTCTCGGCGACCGGGGGGACCGCGGTGCCGCGTTGCAGCGCGTAAATGAGCACGCCGGTACCCAGCACCGTCGCCACGACGGCGAGGAAATACAATCGAACCCGCATGCGTGCAGTCATTTCTCCAGCCGGCGCTCCAACGGACGTCCGAAGGGGCAAGCCCGCGCCATGTCGGCTTGGCATGTGGGCTTGGTACGCCACATCGGCTTGAACCCGGCGGTCCGGACCGCTAAATTAGAACCCGCAAGTTTGATTTTCAACGTCCTCCCCATGGCAGAAGCATGACGACCGGCATGCGACGCGACTGGCGCCAGGAACGGCGCCACAAGATCCTGTCCGCCGCCACCGAATTGTTTGGCGAAAGCCCTTACGATCTGGTTCAGATGCGCGACGTTGCCGCACGCGCCGAGGTCGGAAAACCGACCCTTTACCGCTATTTTCCTTCGAAGGAAGAGCTCTTCCTCGAAGTCTTCAAATCCGGCCTCGACCGATTGGACGCGGAAATCGCGACCATCCTCAAGGATGCCGACCAGCCCGGCCGGTCACTGGAAAGACTGCTGCAAGCCCTGCTCGGGGCGCTGGGCGGCCAGGTGGCGGCGCTCAGGATGCTGACCGACGACCAGTCCCACGTGATGGGCCGGTGGCGCAGCGAGTTCCGCCGCCGCCGCCAGCCCTTCGTGATGGCGGCCCGCACTATCCTGGAGCGCGGCATCGCCAGGGGCGAGTTCCGCCCGGTCGATCTCGACGCTGTCCCCTCGATGTTGATCGCCATCGTGCGCGGCGGACTGATCGGCAACGACCGGCTGCCACGCGAGCGCTTCGGCCTGGCGATGATCGACCTCGTCGTGCACGCCCTCGCCACCAAGACGCAATCGGCCGCCGAAGCGGCGTGACGCTCAGCGATACCGCCGCGGAGAGGTCGAGATCGCGGTCGAGGCCGTGGCAACGCCGGCGCGGAGCGCTGCGGGAAGATCGGCACCCTCGATCACCGCAGCCAGATAGCCAGCGTCGAACACGTCGCCTGCGCCGATCGTGTCGAGCGCCTTGATCTTGGGCGCGGGGGCGTAAGCCGTTTCCTCGCCGCGGTAGCCGCGTGCTCCATGCGCGCCACCCTTCACGATCAAGGTAGCATTCGGCCGTAGCGATGCGCGCAGGGCCGCGACCGGATCTGCGGCTTCTTCTCCCGCCATGGCTTCGAGCTCGACGTCATTGATCATCAGATGGTCGCAGCGGGCGAGCCAGGCGATCACCCTCTCGCGCAAGCCGCCGGACCAGCCCTGGGGTGGCCAGCCGGTGTCGAGTGCGAGCGAGAAGCCGCGGGCGACGGCTTCATCGAGCAGCGCCTCGTAGCTGTCGAGCAAGGGTCGGCTCAGGAAGCAGCCCTGGAGATGCAGGATGTCGCCGGGTGCGGCGCGCGACGGCAGGTGACCCAGCACGTCGGCGAGGCCGAAGACCGAGAGATGGCCCTGGGAGGTGATGAAGGTGCGCTCGCCGCCCGGATCGACGATGCCGACCGAGATCGTCGTCGCGCCCGGCACGACGATCCAATCGCTGGAAGCCGCATTGAAGCCCGATCGCAGCCAGCGGCCGAAGATGTCGTCGCCGACCGAGGCGATCAGGCGATGCTTGACGCCGAGTGCATCGAGGGCCAGCGCAGTGTTGCCGGCAGCGCCGCCGAACCGGGTCTCGCTGTGGTCCAGCATGATCTCGGTGCCGACCTTCGGCCAGATGCCGAGCGGCCCCATGATGAGATCGACGTTGACGTTCCCGGTGACATAGATTGTCCCCTTTGGGATGGTCGGCGTCATTCGCCGGACTCACTCGCCATCCGTTACTTTCGCCGTGCGGATCGGCTCTCCGACCTTTTCGACGTGGCGGGATGCGATGCCGATCATGGTCTCCTGGAGTGCGGGGAACAGCAGCAGCGCCGAGGCGAGGCCCTCCGCCCGCGGCAGCGCGATCGTCGTCACCCTGGGGATCGGCCGTTCGCCGCTGACATCGAATACCACGACCGGGCTTCCCGCCGCATCGGCGACTTCCGCCAAGCGGATCGTAGTCTTGCCGTCGGGTCCCGCCGGACGGAACAGGACGACCCCGACGCCCTTCTCAAGAATCTCGAGGGGTCCGTGCTGCAGCTGGCCGCCCTCCATTGCAAATGCCGGCAGGCGCGCAAGCTCCATGAGGCCGAGCGAGGCTGCCTCGGCCACACCTTCCAACATCCCGCGACCCGAATAGACGATGGTGTGGCACTCTGCGAGATGCTCGACTGCCGCCTGAACTGAGGGCGGCCTTGGCGCTTGCAACGCCTTCACCAGCGGTGCGCCATCGAGCCCCAGCGCACGCAAGATGGCACCGTGCATGATGAGCGAGAGAACAAGGCTGCGGGTGGCGGCGAAAGCTCGTTCCGGCCCTCCGGTCGCCACCAGGCAAGGCACCGCGCGGCCGAGCCGGCTGTCGGCATTCAGCGTCATGCCGAACCGCTCCTCGCCGGCCGCCGCGCGCTCGAGATAGCGCAGGATCTCGCCGGATCCGCCGGATTGCGAAGTGAGCATGACGGTGCGCTTTCCGGCCGGCAACGGCGCCCGCAGCACCTCGGAAGCGACGAGGGCGGTTGCGTCGATACCCTGCGCACGATAGAGCGGCTCGCCGATCCGGTTCACGAAGTGTGAACCGCCCATCCCGAGCAGGATCAGGCGCCCGGTCGCGTGCAGCGATTCCGCGACGCGGCCAGCCATATTGCGCGACTGCTCGAAGGTGGTAAGGGCGTCGGCATGCTGGCGCGCCATCTCGGCGCGGATCAGTTCGAGTCCGGTGGGCATTGTCAACCTTTCACGGAACCGGCGGAGAGGCCGGAGACCAGCGAGCGCTGGAACAGGACGGCGAAGATGGTGGGCGGCAAGGCCGCGAGCACGCCGACCGCGGAAACCAGGCCGTAGTCCGTTATGCGGCCGGCGGCGAAGTCGGCGATGGCGACCGGCAGGGTCTTGGCCCGGTTGTCGCTGGTGAAGATCAGGGCGTAGAAGAACTCGTCCCAGGCGGAGAGGAAGGCGAGCAAGGCAGCCGCGCCGAGCGCGGGCTTGGCCAGCGGCAGCACGATGTTCCAGATGATCGCGAGGGTGCCGGCGCCGTCGATCCGCGCCGCTTCCTCGATCTCGCGCGGCACGGCGTCGAAGTTGCTCTTCAGGAGCCAGGTGGTGAAGGGCAGCAGCATGGTGCAATAGACCACCACCAGCGACCCCACGTTGTTCAGGAAGCCCATGACCGCGAAGGCGATGTAGAGCGGCAGCACGTAGGTGACCGGCGGCATCATGTAGGTGCCGATCATGCCGTAAAGGATGGGCATGCGGCCGGGATAGCGGGAGACCGCATAGGCGCCGGGAATGGCGGTGACCATCGCGACCAGCGTCGCTCCACCCGCGGCGATGATGCTGTTGCGCAAGGTCGCAAGGAACTCAGCGCTGACCGAATTGTCGACATCCGCCGTCGCGTTAGAAAGCAGCCGGACATAGCGCGAGAAATCCCAGTGCGGCGGGATCCAGTGCAGCGGCCGTGTCGTGAGGTCCGGCGCCGCCGTCACGCTCATGATGAACAGCCAGTAGAGCGGCGCCAGGGTCACCACCAACAGCACCGTCACCGCGGCGTAGATCCAGATCGCCTGGATCAGCTTGGCGCGGCGGCTCACGACAGCGTCTCCTGGCGTTTCAGCAGGAAGATGTAGATCGCGATCAGGATGGCACTCATCAGCGCGACGATGACTGCATAGGAGGCTCCGCTGCCGGCGCGCAGGAAGGCGAAGGATTCCTGGTAGACGAAGAAGCTCAGAGTCTTGGTCGCATCGGCGGGGCCGCCGCGGGTCATCACATAGATGATGTCGAAGACCCGGAAGCAGTCGATCAGCCGCAGCACCATCACCACCGTCAGCGGCCCCAGGATGCCGGGCACGGTCAGGTTCCAGAACCGGCTCCAGGCACCGGCCCCGTCGATCCGCATCGCCTCATAGAGATCGGCGGGGATGGTCTGCAGCGCCGCCAGCACCACCAGCGCCACGATGGCGTAGTTCTTCCAGACGTCGGCCAGGATCACCAGGTCCATGACGATCGTCGGATCGCCGAGCCAGGAGCGGTACTGATCCATGATGTGGAGCTGGGTCAGCGCGGCGTTGACAGCGCCATAATCCGGGTTGAACGAGAGGCGCCAGAGCATGCCGTTGACGATGGTCGGCAGCGCCCAGGGCAGGATCACGATCGAGCGCACCAGCGCGCGGCCCTTGAACGGCTGGTTGAGGAGCAGCCCGACCAGGACGCCGAGCAGGAGCTCGGCGGCGACCGAGACCAGCGTGAAATGCAGGGTGCGAAGGAGCGCGTCGAGGAAATCGGAGTCGGTGAGAACGTAGGCGTAGTTGTCCAAACCGACCCATTGCGGCACCGCCTCGCCGACGGGCAGCTCCGCATCGGTAAAGCTCAGCCAGATGGTGCGCAGCAGCGGATAGAGCGTCACCACGGCCATGACCGAGAGCACGGGCAGCATCAGCGCCCAGCCCTCGACCTGGCGCCGCTGCGCCCGGGTCAACACGCGCTCACCCGCTGGTCTGTCGGATTCTTGGAGTACATTGCTGCAGTGCGCACCACCCGGCCCGCCCCGTCAAGCGACGGAGGGGTCGGGTGGGATCGCAGGAAAGCCGAAGCTAGCCGATCAACGCAGACGCTCGATCTGCTTCTGCGCGGCGGCCATCGCGTCTTCCGGCGTCGACTGGCCGGTCACGACCTGTTGCAGCGCCTTCTGCAGGATCGTGGACATCTCCTGGTAGGACGGCATCGCCGGCCGCGCGAACATCGCGTTGATCGAATGCTTCGCAGCAGCGACCAGGTCCTCCTGACCTTTCGCCACCGCCGGATCGTCGTAGGACGACTTCCAGATCGGCAAGCTGAGCTGGGCGTACTTGTTCTGCACCGATTGCGAAGTCAGGAAGGTGATGAACTTCCAGGCTTCGTCCTGATGCGTGCTGTTGGGCGCGATGCCGAGCCCCATCGCGCCGTTGACGGCCGAGAAGTCGCTCTTGCCGGCGACGCCCGGCGCCGGCGCCACGCCGACCTGACCGACGATCTTGCTCTGCTTCGGATCGTTGGAGGCGGGATACATATAGGTCCAGTTCAAGGCGAAGGCGGCGTCGCCGTTGGTGAAGACCTTCTTCACGTCATCTTCGAGATACTCCTTCGAGGCCGGATTGGTGATTCCGTCCTTGAGGGTCTGGGCCATGTACTTGACCGCCTCGAGCGAGGCGCCGGAGTCGAGCACCGGCTTGCCGTTGTCGAAGAACTTGCCGCCATAGGCATCGACCAAGGTCGCGTAGTCGCAAATCACAGCCTCGGCCTGGGCCCAGCTCCAGACGATCGGATATTTGACGATGCCCTTGTCCTTGATGATCTTCGCGTCGGCCGCCAGCTCGTCCCAGGTCTTGGGCGGGTTGGCGATCCCGGCCTTGGCGAGCATGTCCTTGTTGTAGAAGAGGTACTTGGTATCGAGGATCCACGGCATGCCGTAGCGGTGGCTGTCGTACTCGACCGTGGTCCAGGCGCCGTCGAAGACCTGGGCGTTGTCGTCGGCCGGGATCTTGTCGGTGACGTCCACCAGCACCTTGTGCTTGGCGAACTCCGCCGGCCAGATGTCGTCGAACAGGATCACGTCATAGCCGCCGGCACCGGCACCCTGCGCGGCGATGATCTTGTCGTGCAGCGCCTCGTAGGGCACGAATTCCGGCTTCACCGTGATGCCGGGATTGGCGGCCTCAAAGTCCTTGATCATGCTCTTGATGTCGTCGTCGCTGTAGGCCGCCTGCTGCATGAACAAGGCGTTGAGCGTGGTGTCCGCTTTCGCGGCCATGCTCATCGCCACCGATGCCGCAAGTGCAACCGCAAGACTCGTCTTCATATTCATCGCGACCTCCCTATGTGGTCTGTTGTGATGTCGTCTGTTGTGGGGTGATATTACGACCTTGGATCGAGCTCCG
>DATKMF010000280.1:0-3460 GCA_035542015.1 Candidatus Cybelea sp. | reverse complement strand
CTGCATGTCATAGCGCGCGGCCATCCAGCTGTTGGCGTTGGCGCAGGCGTTCTCGACGATGGACTGGTAGTTCTTGGGCAGCGAATTCCACTTGTCCAGGTTGCAGAAGGCATGGACGGTCGGACCGCCTTCCCAGAAGCCGGGATAGTAGTAGTACTTCGCGACCTTCTGGAAGCCGAGCTTCTCGTCGTCATAGGGACCGACCCACTCGGCGCCGTCGATGGTGCCCTTCTCCAGCGCCGGATAGATGTCGCCGCCGGCGAGCTGCTGCGGCACCACGCCGACCTTCTGCAGCACCTGACCCGCGATGCCGCCGATGCGGAATTTCAGGCCCGAGAGATCGGCGACCGTCTTGATCTCCTTGCGGAACCAGCCGCCCATCTGGGTGCCGGTGTTGCCGCAGGGAAATCCGATCACGCCAAACTTCTTGAAGAACTCGTTGCCGAGCTCCTGGCCGCCGCCCTGGTACCACCAGGAGTTCTGCATGCGGGCGTTGAGGCCGAACGGCACCGAGGCATAGATCGCAAAGGTCGGATCCTTGCCGACATAGTAATAGGAGACGGTGTGGCTCATCTCCACTGTGCCGTTGGAGGTCGCATCCAGCGCCTGCAGGCCCGGCACGATCTCACCGGCCGCGAAGACCTGGATCTGAAACTTGTTGTCGGTCATCTCGGCGACGTACTTCGCGAACTCGGTCGAGCCGCCATAGATGGTGTCGAGCGACTTCGGAAAGCTCGAGGTCATGCGCCACTTGATTTCGGGCATCGACTGGGCGATCGCGGGCGAGGCCACAGCGGCGGCCGCAGCCGCACCGGTTGCCGAAACTTTCAAAAAATCACGACGCTTCATTGTATGGCCTTCTCCTTGTGGCGCGTTTTTCCAAATCAAAGCAAGCTTGCGGTGACCCGATCAGCGGTCGAACCGAAGCGTTCCGGGGCGGCGTTTAACACGGAAAACCGCGGCCGAAAACGCAACAATGGCATGACCGCGGTGATTAAACCAAAGTCGCATGGGCGCGGCGGCTCTTTCAGGCCGCGGCGATGGCGCCCTTGAGCTGCTCACGCACCTCGTTTGCAATGGCGCGGTAGATCGCCGCATGCGCCCCGTCGGGCTCGCTGACGACGACCGGATTGCCCGCATCGGAGGTCTCGCGAATCGCCATGTGCAGGGGCACCTCGCCCAGGAACGGCACGCCGAGCCGCTCCGCCTCGTGCCGCGCCCCGCCATGGCCGAAAATATCCGAGCGCGTGCCGCAATGCGGGCACTGGAAGTAGCTCATGTTCTCGATGATGCCGAGAACCGGCACATTCACCTTCTTGAACATCGCAAGCCCCCGCCGCGCATCGATCAGCGACAGATCCTGCGGGGTGGAGATGATGACGGCGCCTTTCAGCGGCACGTTCTGCGCCAGCGTGAGCTGCGCGTCTCCGGTGCCCGGGGGCATGTCGACCACGAGCACGTCGAGCGTGCCCCAGGCGACGTCGCGCAGCATCTGCGTGATCGCCGACATCACCATCGGCCCGCGCCAGATCATCGCGGTGTCTTCCTCGACCAGAAAGCCGATCGACATGATCGCAAGGCCAAAGCGCTCGATCGGGATCATCTTGCGGTCGTCGTTGAGCTCCGGCTTGTCGTGAATGCCGGTCAGCCGCGGCACCGAGGGGCCGTAGATGTCGGCATCGAGCAGGCCGACCTTGAGGCCGAGCGCGTTGAGCCCCAGCGCCAGATTGATCGCGGTGGTCGACTTGCCGACACCGCCCTTGCCGGAGGCGACCGCGATCACTGCGGCGATGCCGGGGATTTCCGCCTGTCGCGCCATCGGCGAGCCCGCCGGATTGTGCGGCGGGCGGTGCGATGCGGCCGGCGCCACACCCGACCGTGCGGCTTGCGGCGCCGTGCCCGGCTTTTGCGGGGCTGCGCCCGGCTTGCGCTCGGCGGTGAGCGCGATCATCGCGGTGGAGACGCCGGTCAGCGCGCGCACCGCATGTTCGGCTGCGACGCGCACGTCTTCCCAGGCGCGCGCCTCGGCAGCATCGACATTGATGGACAAGAACACCTTGCCGTCATTGACCGCTATCGCCGAGAGCACATTGGCGTTGGTGAGTGCGACCCCGCGCGGCGATTTCACTTTCGCCAGGGCATCCAGAACCTGTTGCTGCGTCACGCTCAAGGCGCTTCTCCGTCCGATCAACCTTTGGGGGACAGATAGGACGGATCAGGGGAAAAGAACAGCAGTTCCGGGGGAGATCAGTAGGGCGGATTAGCGATAGCGTAATCCGCCGCAAGGCCCGCGTCCGACGTAACGGCGCATTACGCTACGCTAATGCGCCCTACGCCATCACGCCACTTTCGCCCCGATATCGTCCGCAGTCTCGGCGGGCGCGGAGTCGGCGGCTTCCTTCGCCGCCTCGTAGTTCAGCTCGATCATGACCCCGTTGGGGTCATTGACAAAGATCTGCCAGAGCTCGCCGCCGGGAACCTGCCGCGCGTCGAATTCCATGCCCTTGGACGCCAGCCGCTGGCGCATGGCGTCAAAACCCCGGCTGACAAAGGCGACATGATGGACGCAGCCGGAATCCGGCTTTTGCGGCTCGGCCGTCGGCGAAATGTCGACGAGATGCACGACCGGCTTGCCCTCGCTGTACATCCAGGCGCCGGGGAAGGCGAAATTGGGCCGGGGTCCCTTCTCCAGGCCCAGAATGTCCTCATAGAAGCGAACCGTCTCGGCAAGCTTCCGGGTCCGGATGTTGAAGTGATCGAGCACGCCCACGCTCAAGCTCATGCGAAACTCTCCCTTTTCTTGGACTTTCGTGTTTTGGACTTTCGTGTTTTGGACTTTGGCTGGCGCGGCATCCTAGCACGAATTTACCGCCGGCCGCCACGCAGGGCGTTGCCCTGCGCGCCTGCCGGGGTATGGTGCGCCCTTCCCTCCCGCCTGGCTGACGGGCCGGGCCAAAAACTCACGGTCAAGAACCCAAGGTAGCAAGGTAGCACAGATGGCTAAAGTCGCTTTTATCGGTCTCGGCGTCATGGGATTCCCGATGGCTGGACACCTCGTGAAAAAGGGCGGCCATGAGGTCACGGTCTATAACCGCACCGCAGCCAAAGCCCAGCAATGGGCGGAAAAATTCGGCGGCCGTGCCGCGCCGACCCCGAGGCTTGCTGCCGAAGGCCAGGATTTCGTGATGTGCTGCGTCGGCAATGACAACGACCTGCGCTCCGTCACCATCGGGCCCGACGGCGCCTTTGCCGGCGTCAAGAGCGGCGCCACCTTCGTCGATCACACCACGGCCTCCGCCGAGGTCGCCCGCGAACTCTATGCCGAAGCCAACAAGCGCGGCTTCAAATTCGTCGACGCCCCGGTCTCCGGCGGCCAGGCCGGCGCCGAGAACGGCGTGCTCACGGTGATGTGCGGCGGCGACGAGGCGGCCTATGCCGCCGCCGAGCCGATCATCGCGGC
>DATKMF010000279.1:0-16292 GCA_035542015.1 Candidatus Cybelea sp. | reverse complement strand
TCGATGATCTCGAGCCGCACGCAGATCAGCGCTTCAGCTTGCCCGCGACCTTCCGGTTCCGCATCAGGCAGATCATGTCGACCGCGATATGCCCCGCGGCGAGGGACGTGATGTCCGCATGATCGAACGGCGGAGCGACCTCCACCACGTCCATGCCGCAGATGTCGATGTCGCCGAATCCGCGCAGGATCGCCAGCGCCTGGGCGCTGGAGAGGCCGCCGGAAACCGGCGTGCCGGTGCCTGGGGCGAAGGCCGGGTCGAGGCAGTCGATGTCGAAGGTCAAGTAGGCCGCGTGAATGCCGACCGTCTCCCTCACGGCTTCGATCGCCGCCCTGGTGCCGTTGTCATGCACCCATTGCGCGTCGAGGATGCGGATTCCCATGAAATCGTCGTTCCAGGTGCGGATGCCGATCTGGATCGAGCGCTTGGGATCGATCAGCCCCTCCTTCACCGCCTTGTAGAACATGGTGCCGTGATTGAGCGAGCCCGTCTCGTCGTCGGCCCAGGTGTCGCAATGGGCGTCGAAATGGATGAGGCTCAGCGGCTTGCCGAACTTCTCCACATGCGCCTTCAAGAGCGGATAGGTGATATAATGGTCGCCGCCGAGCGTCAGCATCCGCGCGCCGCTCGCCAGGATCTTCCGTGCGTGTTCGGTGATCGTATCCGGCACCGTCATCGGGTTGTGCACGTCGAGGAAGCAGTCGCCCCAATCGCTGACGGCGAGATCCTCGAACGGGTCGAAGCCCCAGGGATAGGGAAAGAGCGAGGCGACTTCGGCCGAGGCGGCGCGGATCCCGTTCGGCCCAAATCGGGCGCCGGACCGTCCCGAAGTGGCGAGATCGAGCGGTACGCCGCTCACCACCAGATCGACGCCGTCCAGGTCCTTGGTAAAGCTGCGGCGCATGAAGGAATACACGCCGGCAAAGCTCATCTCCCGGTTCGAGCCGAGGAGGCCCTTGCGCTGGATCGCGCCGTCGCCGCGGATTTCGTCGCTCATGATTCGTTGGATCCCAAGTTCGGTCCCGAATGCCCGGGACGATCGCGGCCGGATGCTATAATTTCCGCCCAGGCTTTCCTAGGGCGTTTGCCACGGAATGAACCGATGAGACGGTGGACCCGCGTCGTGCTGAACATCCTGATCGTCCTCGTCATCCTGGTCGCGGCGGCCATCGTCACCGTGCGCATCCTGGTCCAGCCGGCCAACACGGATTTCATCGATTTCGCCGACTTGAAGCGCAGCCCGACGCCGAACGATGCGCTGGCTTGCCCGCCCGGCTTCTGCACGGCCAAAGTCGATCTCACCGTGGCGCCGGCCGCGATCTCCGCCGAGGCGCTCGCCGCCAAGGTCAAGCAGCTGCCGTCGCTGGAGCCGCGCACGGTCATCGTGGGTGGCAACGATGCGGAGCGCCGGTATGTGCTGGTACAACGCTCGGCCCTGTTCGACTTCCCGGACACGATCAACATCGCGATCGAGCCCGTCGATGCGAGCCATGCGACGCTCGCGATCTACAGCCGTTCGCGCTACGGCAAGGGCGATCTCGGGGTCAACATGAAGCGCGTCCAGCGCTGGCTCGGCCTCCTCGGCATCGCCGTGGTCGGCTAGATCGCGTCGATTGCATCTCGATCGGGCGTCTATCTCATCAGTTGTTAACGATTTTGCCCCAAGGTCGGGGCGAGAGGATCGTCATGTCCGTGAGTGCAAGATCACACCCTATGGCCGG
Source organism: Candidatus Cybelea sp. (assembly GCA_035542015.1). Lineage (GTDB taxonomy): Bacteria > Pseudomonadota > Alphaproteobacteria > Dongiales > Dongiaceae > Dongia. The sequence goes on along the minus strand of DATKMF010000279.1, from coordinate 14,571 downwards.
CCTGCCCTATTGTGACTTTGCCCGCGCCGACCAGGCGCGCAGCGCCAGGATTCGCCAATTGTTCGAATACTGGCTCCGGCTGCAGCGGGACGGCCGGCCAGGGGCACGCACGGCGTTCGATCCGACCGAGGTGCCGAGCCTGCTGTCCTCGCTGCTGCTGGGCGACATCGAGGCCGACCCGTTCCGCGTCTACTTCCGCCTGGTCGGCACCAGGGTCGCCGCCTTCTCGCGGCTCGACTTCTCTGGCTACTACCTCGATGCGCTCGATTATCGCGATCGCGACTCGGTCGAATGGCACGATTGCTATCGACGGATGCACGCGACCGGCATCGGTCTCGTCGGCGTCAACCGTGTCACCTGGCCGGACGACGCGCCGATGGAATACGAGTTCGCCATCCTGCCGCTGGCGCGGGGTGGCCATGCGGCGGCGAGCTTCATTGCGATCGAGGACTACGAAGGGTTCGACGCGCGGATGATCGCCGAGATGCCCGAGGTCCGGGTCTTCCCCAAAGGCTGATTCTCAATCTTCCGGCGGCTGTTCCGGCTCGGCGACGCGCTCCAGCAGGTCGCGCGCAAAGGCGTCGCAGTGACGCTCGAACTCGCGCAAGCTCGCAAGCCCGACGACCTCGTTGAAGGCGGAGAAGCTCGACATCTCCGCATGCAACGAGCCCGTCTCGCCGGTCGCTCGAAGCCGCGCGTAGAACCTCGCCAGCGCGTGGGCGATCACATAGGTCGCCGCGACCGGGAAGGCGACCGCGGCATAGCCGATCTGCTGCAAGGCTTCCGCCGAGAGCACCGGGGTCTTGCCGCCTTCCACATTGTTGGCCATGCAGGGTGCGGGAATCTCCGAGCAGATGCGCGACATCTCATCGACCGTCAGCGGCGCTTCCACGAAGATCAGATCCGCACCGGCCTCGCGATAGACTTGCGCCCGCTCGATCGCGGCTTCGAGCCCTTCCGTGGCCCGCGCGTCGGTCCGCGCCATGATCACGAGATCGCCGTCCTGGCGCGAATCGAGTGCGGCCTTCAGCTTCGCCACCATTTCGGCGATTGGGACCACGCGCTTGCCGTCCATATGGCCGCAGCGCTTCGGTGCGACCTGATCCTCGATGAACAGCGCCGCCACGCCGGCGCGCTCGAAGGCCTTGACGGTGCGGGCGACGTTGACCGCGTTGCCGTAGCCGGTATCGGCATCGGCCAGGATCGGCAGCTTGGTCGCCTCGGCGAGCCGGGCGTAGAGGTCCGCCATCTCGGTCATGGAGAGTTGGGCGGTGTCGGGTGCGCCGAGCAGGCTGGCGGTTGCCGCGTAGCCGCCGCAGGCGATGGCGGCGAAGCCGGCGGCCTCGGCCAGCCGCGCCGAGAGGGCGTCGTGCACGCCGGGCAGCATCAAGATCTCGTCGGCCTCGACCAGCTGCCGGAACTGGGTGGTGCGGCGCATGCGGGGGGACCTTGTCCTCGCTCTGTCGCGGAACGGAATCGAGTCTAGGCGGTTAATCTACCGCGCGAGGGGACGGCAAGACGAAGGGTTAGTTGCTTTGCACCGCGAAATCCGGTTGAATTGCCCATCGCATGCTGCGGCCCCCCACCCGGCGCGTGGTCACTTGGGGAAGCTTCCAAAAGAAGAGGGCACGAATATGTGGAAATCGAGCTGTGTCGCCTTGTCGTCTGCCGCCCTGCTGGCCGGCGTCACCCTGGGCTGGACGGCAACGGCCGGCGCCGACGATATGACCGCGGTCTGGACCAAGTATGAGGAGGCCGTGCGCGTCGCGGAGCTTTGCCGCGGCATGATGCATGATGCGGCAGCCTGGGCCAAGATGGGCCCCTATATCGACGGCAAGGTCAATCACGAGATCAGCGGCGGCCAGCGCCTGACCCTGATCGAGGATGCCAAGACCGAGGCCCGCAAGGTCGCGAAGCTCAAGGGCTGCGACAGCGAAGAGGCCAAGAGCTATCTGACGGTCTACGACGCCGAGCTGGCGCCCCTGCTGAAGTAGCCTCCGCCGCGACTCGGAACAGGAATCGGCGCCGGCTCCGGCAACGGGGCCGGCGCTGGCATTTGGGGGCCTTCTCGCTATGGGACGCATGACGGCCGGCGTTCTGGCCATCGCCGTTTCCGCGTCCACCGCCGCGGCCGGTCCGATGACCAACGACATGGACCTGATCTACGGCCGCTACCAGATGGCGATCCGCGCCGCCATCCTCTGCCGCAGCCTCCAGCCCAACGACCAGACCTGGCGCCAATGGTCGACCTATCTCGACCGCAAGACCAACCACGAGCTCGGGGCCGGTGAACGCCTCTCGGTGCTCGATGGCGCCAAGGACGACGTGATGCTGATGGTCCGCCGCAAAGGCTGCGACAGCGACCAGGTCAAGGACCTGCTCTCACTCTACGACGCCGAGCTCGCCGGGATGGCGAAGTGATCCATTACTGATCCCAGGTTACAGGCAGGTCCACGACCGAAGCGTCGTTCCAGGCGGCGACTGTTGCTGAAATGTGTGTCGTCTTCGTGTTGGAGTCAGTGGCGACGTAGAGCGAGCTCAAATGATAATGATAGCTCGGTCCAAGCTGCGCTCGCGCTTCCGACAAGGCGCGCTCTCCCGTCCTGCCGTAAGCCATTGGCAACAGGACGGCGGCTAGGATTGCGCATAAACCAATGCCCGCCACGAATGCGAGCGGCGGAGTGATCCAACCGAATCGTCGACGCCCGACACCATCGATCACCGGGAGCTTTCCGAGTTCTGCGACCGTCCAGGTGCAAAGGAACGTTACAAGCACGTACCAGACGACGTTCTCGATCGTCTGGGCGGTATCGAAGCGAAGACGAGCCCGCAGGAGCGCCAGCGGCTCACTGAAAATCCAAAAGAAGGCGTAACACACCAGGATCGCCAGGACGAAAGCCGCCATCCGCCGGATGAAGAACGCGCTCTCGAGGCTCCCGCGGAGTAGGGCGATCCCGACTAAGAGGATCGTGAAATCGAACGAGAATGCGTGGCTGTAGATTGCGTCGTAGACTGACAGTGCAAGCTCGGCCGCCCCGAACACGAGGAGGACTACTCCGACCCGCCGCAGAATCGCCTTATGCATTTCCCGCAACCCCCGCGCGACGAAGTAGCGGAATTTACCGCCCCTCGCGCTTCCAGGCCAGCAGCACGGCGCCCAGAGAGAGCAGCAGTGCCACCCAGGCGGGGACCAGTGGAGACTGCTCAATGCCCGTCACCACGTAATCGCGGTTCTGCTTCAGCCCGAACCAGCCGCGGCCTGCGCGTTCCGACTTCGCCGATACCCGGCGCAAGACCGGCCAGCCGGACTCCTCATAGACCTGGATCCCGCCGCCGGTCGCGGAGACGAGTGGCGTCATCGGCTCGGTGCTGGCGCGGGGATCGCGGTATTCGAGCGAGTTCAGCGCACCCGACGCGGCGAAGGCCTCCTTGGCGCCGTCGGAGACGCGATAGAGCCCCTGGTCCGGCGCCGGCATCTGCGCCGTCGCCTTGCCATGGCCGATATCGGTCAGCGGCAGCTTGGTGACCTTGCCGTCGGGCGAAGTCGCATCGACCGTCGCCGGCTGGTTGCCGAGACTCTGGCGTTCGACCTCGAGCCTCCCGTCGATCACGGTCGCGCGCAGGGCCTCTTCCTCGAGCTCCGGCTCCTGCATCAGCCAGTGGCCGACGCGGCGAATGAGCTCGGCCTGGGGCCCGCCGCCTTCGAAGCCCTTGGACCAAAGCCAGAGCTGGTCGGAGAACAGCTCGGCGACCCGGCCCTTGCCAACGTGGTCGAGCACCAGCAGCGGCAGCCCGTCGGCACCGGTCATCAGCGTGTTGCCGCCGCGCGTCGTCGCCACGATCTGCCGGAACCAGCGGCCCCATTTGGCCGCGTCCTCGTCGCTCTTGGCGAGATCGGCGGTCACCGGATGGCGCTTGCCGACATCGGTCAAGGTCGGGCGGAAGCCCCTGGTGATCACGTCGCCGGTGGGCGCCGCTGAGAAGATGTCGATCAACGGCGTCTTATAGAGGCTGAATTGCCCGGCCGAGCTCGGCCCGGCGGATTCGAGCACCGCCCCGCCGTTCTTCACGTAATCGACGATGTGATAGAAATACTCCTCCGGCAGGATCCCCAGATGCTGGAACCGGTCGAAGATGATCAGGTCGAACTGCTTCAACTTGATGTCGAACAGCTCGTCGATCGGGAAGGAGATCAGCGCCAATTCGTTGATCGGCGTCGCATCCTGCTTGTTGGGCGGCCGCAGGATGGTGAAGTGGATGAGGTCGACCGACGGGTCCGACTTCAGCAGGTTGCGCCACACCCGCTCGCCGGGATAGGGCTCGCCCGAGATCAGCAGCACTTTGAGGCGATCGCGCACGCCGTTGACCGAGAGCACTGCGGTGTTGTTGGCCCGGGTGATCTCCTGCGGCCCGTCCTCCGCGGTGATCTCGAACACGGTCTGGCCGCCATGGTCGATCGGCAGCTGGATGGTCTGCTCCTCGCCGACCGGCACGGTGATCGGCGCCATCGACTGGCCGTCGCGGCGGATCGTCACCATCGCCGAGCCGGCGTTCTTGCCGCCGAGATCGTCTACCCGGAACTTCAATTCGATCGGCTTGCCGACGAGGCCGAAGCTCGGCGCCTCGGTCAGCAGCAGGCGCCGGTCGCCCTGTTTCGGATTGCCGGTCAGCAGCAGATGCACCGGCGCGTCGAAGCCGAGCACGCCGGCGATGCCCAGGTTGGCGCCTTGCCCCGAGGGATTGGTGAGCGGCGGGATGTCGTGCACCTGCCCGTCGCTGATCGCGATCACGCCGGCCAGGCGCCGCAGCGGCACGTCGGCGAGGCCGCGCTGCAGCGCGCCCATGAGCTCGGTGCCCTTCTCCGCGGTGTCGGGTCCGCCGCCGCCTTCGATCACCCGCACGTCGAGATCCTGAAAGGTCGCAAGCTGCCGCTTCACCTCGGCCAGTGCCGCATCGGTCTCCTGGGCGCGGTTGCCGAGATTCTGGCTCGGCGAGCGGTCGACCAGGACGACGGCGACGTCCTTCTGATAGGCACGCTGCTCCTCGATCAGCGAGGGGTCGAGCAGGGCGAAGGTGATCAGCAGTCCGGCGACCACGCGCCAGGTCGTGCCACGCGCGCGTCGCGCCAGGGCGAACAGGATGAGCGCGCCGTAGACGCCGCCGAGCCCGACCAGCACCGGCCAGGGCAGAAGCGGGTTGATGGCGACCGAGAAGGCGCCCAGGGTGAAGAGCCCGCTCATTGATCCAGCCTCATTGACCGAGCCGCTCCAGGATGGCCGGCACATGCACCTGGTCGGACTTGTAATTGCCGGTCATGGAATACATGACGAGGTTGACGCCGAAGCGGAACGCCATCTCGCGCTGGCGCTCGCCGCCAGGAGTCACCGGATAGAGCGGCTGGCCGTAATCGTCGATCGCCCAGGCACTGGCATAATCGTTGCTGCCGACGACGACGCTCGAGACGCCGTCGTTGATCCGGCTCTTGGCGGCCTCGACCCAGAGCGAGCCACCGATCCAGCGCCCGGGGAAGTCCTTCAGCAGGTAGAAGGACTTGGTCAGCACGTGGTCGGCCGGGATCGGCACCAGCGGCGGAATGTCCATGCCCTGGGCCAGCTCCTGCAGCCGCGCCGCGCCCGGCCCGACGCTGCCGGCGAGCCCGGCGACGTTCTGGTCGGCCGTGTCGAAGAAGATCAGACCGCCGCCGGCCAGATACTTGTTCAAGCGGTCGATCGCCTCGGGCGAGGGCTGCTTCTCGGCAACGGTGATCGGCCAGTAGATCAGCGGATAGAAGGTGAGGTCGTCGGTCTCGAGGTCGAGCCCGACCGGATCGCCGACATCGGCCGAGGTCCGCTGCAGCAGGATCTGCGTCAGCCCGCGCAAGCCGGCCTTGCTGGTCGCATCGACCTCCGGCGCGCCGGTGCGCACATAGGCGAGATGCGCCGAAGCCGTCGCCCTGATGATGTCGTCGTCGCTCATGGTCTGCGGCTGCGCCGATGCCGGATGCGGCAAGCCGATCGCGACCGCGAGGAACAGCGCGGCGGCCCCAGCCGCCGCGCCACGCAGCGACGGGCGCACCAGCAGGCCGCGCAGCGCCAGCGCGATCAGCAGGTCGCCGATCAGCAGCAGGAAGGCGCCGCCCAGCAGCCAGGGTTTGAAATCGATGGTGCGGGCGCGGGTCAGCGGCTGGGCGCCGAGGCCGAGCGGCTTCAGCGTCTTGATGGCACTCGAAAGGTTGAGCGCGCGCCGCGCCTTGCTCTCGCCGTAGAAGCCCGGCGGATGCTGCGGGCCGATCGGCGCCTTCTTCAAGTCGGCGCCGGAGAGCGGCAGCACGCCCGCCGGCACGTTGCCGAGCCGGCCGAACCCGTCGAGCGTCTGCACCGGCGGCAGCGGCTTGGTGCTGTCGACCTCGGCGGCCGGCGTGCCCGCCGCGAGATCGATGAGACGGTTCAGCATCTCGACGAAGAGGCCGGAGAGGGCCAGATCCGACCATTCCGCGTTGGCGCTCACGTGGAACAGCACGAGATAGCCCTGGCCGGTCTTCGAACCGGTGACCAGCGGCGTACCGTCGGCCAGGCGCGCCCAGGTCTTGTTGCCGAGATCGATCGAAGGCTCGGCCAGGACCTGGCGCTGCACATGCACGTCCTTCGGCACGCTGAGACCCGCAAAGGGCGAGCTCGATGGGAAGTCGGCGAGTGTCGTCGGCTGGGCCCAGGAGAGCGCGCCGCCGAGCACGCGGTCGCCCTGGCGCAGCCGCACCGGCAGGAGATCGTCGTCCGGCGTGGTCGAGAGCCGCTCGCCGGCGAAACGCACCAGCATGCCGCCGCCCTGCACCCATTTCGCCAGGGTCGCGCGGTCGTCGGGAGAGAGCGCGGTCTGGTCCGGCAGGATCATCATCGAGATTGGCTGCTGGACCAGCGTCGCGAGATCGCCGATCCGTACCTCGTTGCTGGGTGCCAGCGCGCGCTGGATATAATAGAGCTCGCCCAGCAGCGGCTGGCTGTCGAGTGTCGGGTTGTCGGTGATGACGCCGATCGGCTTCCTTCCGCCGGAATCATCGACCAACGCCACCGAGGCCGCCGATTGGCCTCCTTCGAGCGCCAGCATGCTCACGCGGCTGCGAAGCTCGATCGGCAACTCCACCTTCTGCGTCGCCGTCACCGCATCGGCGGCGAAGTCCAATGCCACCACGCCGAGACTGTGGTTGTCGCGATCGAGCACGCGCACGGAGATGCGCTGCGGCGCACCGGCGGTGGCGCGGATCGCGCGCACGGTGATGCCTTGCGCATCGATCTCCGGCTGGGTCAGGACGATCGGCACGGCGCCGGGCCCGTCATCGGCCAGCGTTGCCTGGCCGCGCTGGTTGATGGCGTCGAGGAGGGCGCGATCCTGATCGCCCAGCGCGCCTTGGGCGCCCGCGAGACCATCGGCCAGCCAAACCGTGTTCAGGTCCTTGGCGAAGTCGGCCGCCTTGAGCACGGTCAGGGCCTGGGCGCGGTCGACCGGCCAGGGTGAGGGCTGCAGCGCGGCGACTTGCGCCGCCGCCTGCGCCGCCGAGAGCAGCGAGAGCGGGCGCAGATGTCCGTTGGCCTGAGGTGCGGTCGTCAGCAGTGCGACGCCGCGATGCTCACGGTCCGCTTCGGCGATCGTTTCCTCGGCCAGCGCCTGCCGCTCGCCCCAGCCCGGCCCCGCGGCCCAGCCGTCGTCGATCACGAGAAGCAGCGGGCCCGAGCGCGAGAAGGGTTGCGCCGCGTTCCACAGCGGATGCGAGAGCCCGACGATCAGCAGCGCGGCGATGGCGAGCCGCAGCAGGATCAGCCACCAGGGTGTCCGATGGGGTGTCTCCTCCTTCGGAATGAGGCCGAAGAGCAGGCGGATCGCCGGGAAGGGAACCAGCTTCGGCGCGGGCGGCGTCAGGCGCAGCAGCCACCACAGCACCGGCAGCGCCGCGAGCCCGATCAGCAGCCAGGGCGAGGCAAAGGCGATGCCGCCCAAAGTCAGCATGAGGCAGCCTCGCTCATCGCCGGAACCTCTTGTCGGCCGCGAGCCATTGATAGAGCGCCAGCAGCGCAGGCGCTCCCGGCGCGTCGGTCGTATGGGTGGAGAAGCTCCAGCCCGCATGGCGCGCCAGAAGCCGCAGCTCTTCGCGGTGGGCGTCGAGCTTGTGCAAATAAGCGTCGCGGACGGTCTCGACGCGGCTCATCAGCAGCTCGCCCTCGCGCTCGAGGCCGCGGAAGCGCACGCGGCCGAGGAACGGCATCGCCACCTCGGCGGGATCCAGCACCTGGAGCAGATGGCCGCGGATGTCGCGCGCGGCGAACCGCTCCAGGAGCGCGTGGAACTCCGGAATGGGGGAGAAGAAGTCGCCGATCAGCACCGCATGGGCATGCGACGGCAGCAGCACCGGCGGCGGCAGGCTCCCAAAGTCGGATTTCTCGCTCGCCTTGTCGCCGCCGCGTGTCGCCTGATGCAGCAGCCGGTCGGCGAGACGCTCGGCGACCGCGCGGCCGGAGATCGGCGGTTCGGGATCGCCGATGATCGCCACCCGCTCGCCCGCCCGCGAGAGCACGGCGGAGAGGGCAAGCGCCAGCACCATCGCGCGCTCGGCCTTGGTCGGCAGGTCGCGGTTGCTGGCGTAATCCATGGAGGCGGACAGATCGCACCAGAGATAGACGGTTTGCGCCGCCGACCATTCCATCTCTCTGAGGTAGATCTTGTCGGACTTGGCCGATTGCCGCCAATCGAGCCGCTTCAGCTCGTCACCGGGATAATATGGACGGTGCTGCCAGAACACGTCGCCGCTGCCGACGCGCCGCCTTCCGTGCACGCCCTGGATCACCGTCGCGGCGATCCTCTCGGCGCCGATCAGCAGCGGCGGCAGGCGGCCGGCGATCGCTGCCGATTCCGCCTTTGCCCGATCCGCGGTGATCTCGACGGCCATTCCGGATTCGGGGCCCGGTCTCAGCCGAGCAGGGCGACGAGCCGGTCGATGACCGCCGCCAGCGTGATGCCCTCGGCGCGGGCGCCGTAGGTGAGGGCGATGCGGTGGCGCATCACCGGATGCGCGAGCGCCGCCACGTCATCGATCGAGGGACTGAGGCGCCCCTGCAACAGCGCGCGGGCCCGGATCGCCAGCATCAGCGCCTGTCCGGCACGCGGACCGGGACCCCAGGCGAGATGCTTCGTCACTTCGGCGAGCTCGCCCTCGCCGGGCCTTCCCGCACGCACCAGCTTCAGGATCGCGTCCAGCACCTTGTCGCCGACGGGGATGCGGCGCACCAGGCGCTGCGCCGTCATCAGCTCCTCGGCGTTCATCACCGGCTGCGGTTCGGTATCGGCCGAGCCGGTGGTGACGATCAGCATCTGCCGTTCGGCCGCGAGCGCCGGATAGTCGACGTCGATCTGCAGCAGGAATCGGTCGAGCTGTGCCTCCGGGAGCGGATAGGTGCCTTCTTGCTCCAGCGGGTTCTGGGTCGCGAGCACATGGAAGGGCAGCGGCAGCTGGTGGGTCTGTCCCGCGACCGAGACGCGGTGCTCCTGCATCGCCTGCAGCAGCGCCGACTGGGTGCGCGGGCTGGCGCGGTTGATCTCGTCCGCCATCAGCAGCTGGCAGAACACCGGACCGGAGATGAAACGGAAGCTGCGCCGCCCGGATTCCGACTCTTCCAGCACTTCCGAGCCGATGATGTCGGCCGGCATCAGGTCCGGGGTGCACTGCACCCGGCGGGTGTCGAGCCCGAGCACGCGGCCGAGACAATCGACCAGCTTGGTCTTGGCAAGGCCCGGGACGCCGATCAGCAGCACGTGGCCGCCGGCGAGGATCGAGATCAGCGATTGCTCGACCGTCTGTTCCTGGCCGAAGATCACCTGGCCGATGTTGCGGCGCACCTGCTCGAGGCGCTTGCCGATCGTCTCCATCTCGCCGGCGAGCTCGGCCGGTTTGCTGCCACCCGTTCCGGTCGGTAACGGGGTGATGCTATTCTCCGTGATCGCCACCTGGGACATCCATGGTTATTGAAGTTGAAGCCTGATAATGCAGCGTAATCCCACATCCGGCGGCCTGTCCAATTCCGAATCCGGAGGGCGCGGTGCGCCCCAGGAATCTTCCTCAGGTAAAATCCGTCCGGCTGAAATCCAACAGGGCAACGCGCCGGACTTCGCGAAGTTACCGAGCTGCGGGGATTTCGACATGCGCATCGCCCGCGACGGAACCTGGTTCTATCGCGGGTCGCCGATCGGCCGGAAACCGCTGGTGAAGCTATTCTCCACGGTATTGCGGCGGGAAAATGGCGAATACTGGCTGGTGACGCCGGTTGAACGCGGCCGGATCCTGGTCGATGACGCACCTTTCGTCGCCGTCGAGGTCGAGACGGAAGGCGAAAGCAGCGATCGGCGACTCGTGTTCCGCACCAACGTCGATGATCGTGTTACCGCCGATCGCGAGCATCCGATTCGCGTCGATCACGATCCGGCGAGCGGCGGGCCGGTGCCATATGTGACAGTGCGCAACGGCCTGGAGGCGCGCATCCTGCGCTCGGTCTATTATCACCTCGTGGAACTCGGGGATTTGTTGGAAATCAAGGGCACGGAGCAGTTCGGCGTCTGGAGCGCCGGCGAATTCTTCCCGCTGGGCCCTGTCGAGGATGCGGGTGATGCAGCGCAGTGAGGTGATCGAGCGGCTCGGCAATTCGGTGCCCGGGCGACGCTCGGCGCCCGGAACGACTCCCCCGGCCGAAGTCACGCTCACCCGCGCCTTCGACGCGCGCGCGAAGGGCCAGCGCGGCGACCATGACCTCAATCCTGGTATGGTTCCTGATCGCGCGCTGACCGCCGCCGCGGTCCTGGTGCCGCTGATCGACCGCGATGGCGGCATGACGGTGCTTCTCACCAAACGCACCGAGCATCTCAACGATCACGCAGGCCAGGTGAGCTTTCCCGGCGGCCGCATCGATCCCGAGGATCGCGATGCAGCGGCTGCGGCTTTGCGCGAAGCGAAGGAGGAAGTCGGGCTCGATCCCGACCGCGTCGATCTCGTCGGCCGGCTCGACACCTATGTGACGCGCACCGGATTCGAGGTGACTCCCTTCGTCGGCGTGGTCATGCCGCCGATCGCGCTTGTCCCCGATCCCTTCGAGGTCGCCGATGTCTTCGAAGTGCCGCTGGCCTTCTTCCTCGATCCCGCCAGCCGCAAGACCGAGAGCCGGGTCTGGCAGGGCAAGGAGCGCTTCTTCTACGTCTACCCCTGGCATGGCTATTACATCTGGGGCGCCACCGCCGGGATGCTGAGCAATCTCGCCGAAGTGCTGCGCGCCGACGCGGCGGCGCGTTGAACCATGCGTGACGCCACCTCCGGCGCGGAGATTGCACCCCGCAAGCTGCCCCAGGACTGGATGACCGCCGGCTCGGCGCGGAAGGTCTATGACGCGCTCGAGCGCGCCGGCGGCGCGCCGCGCTTCGTCGGCGGCTGCGTGCGCGACGCGCTGCTCGGGCGCAGGATCCGCGACACCGACATCGCCACGCCCCTCTTTCCGCAGGCGGTGATCGCCGCCGCCGAGGCCGCGGGCCTTAAGCATGCGCCGACCGGCATCGCCCATGGCACGATCACCGTGATCGCCGACCACGTCGGAATCGAGGTCACGACGCTCCGCCGCGACGTCGACACCGACGGGCGGCACGCGGTGGTCTCCTTCACCGACGACTGGCAAGAAGACGCGGCGCGCCGCGATCTCACCATCAACGCGCTCTCTGCGACCGCGGACGGCACGGTGCACGACTATTTCGGCGGCATTGAGGACCTGAAGGCCGGCCGCGTGCGCTTCGTCGGCCGGCCCGAGGACAGAATGCGGGAGGACTATCTCCGCATCCTCCGCTTCTTCCGCTTCCACGCCGACTACGCGACCGGTCCGTTCGATCCGTCTGCGCTGGCGGCAGCCAGCGCGCTCAAGGATCATCTCAAGGCCCTCTCCGGCGAGCGGCTCCGGCAGGAGACGCTGAAGCTCCTGGTGGCGCGGCGCGCGGTCGAGACCTGGCGCGCGATGCTCGATACCGGCATCGTCGCCGCCTATCTCCCGGCTGCCACCTCGATCGACCGCATGGCGAAGCTCGCGGCTCTCGAAGCGATGCTGCAGGTGGCCCTCGATCCGATAAGACGTCTCGCGGCGCTCGCCGTCACCGGCTCCGGTCCGGCGCTCGCCGAGACCTTGAAACTCTCGAACGCCGAACGCGATCGCCTCACGGCGATCGCGGCGGCGCGGCCGGATTTCGTCGTCGGCGATGCGACATTGGTGCGGCGCCAGGTCTACGATCTCGGCAATGCCCTGGCGCTCGACCTGCTGCTGGTCGATTGGGGCGCCGGCGAGCCCGACGCGGTCGGTGAGAACGACTGGCACGAGGCTTACGAGATCGTGCGTGACTGGAAGCGGCCGGACTTTCCGCTGTCCGGCGGCGATGCCACAAAGCTTGGCTTGGCACCCGGCCCCGAGATCGGCAAGCTCATGCGCGACGTCGAGGAATGGTGGATCGCCGGCGACTTCGCCGCGGATCGGGAACACTGTCTGGCGGAGCTCATGCGCCGCGTCGAGGGAAGGGGAGCATGATGCGTTTTCTGATTGTCGCGGGTTTGCTGCTGGTGCCTGGTCTCGCCTTGGCGCAGGAATCGCCGCCGGATCCTGCCTCGCTGGTGCCGGCCGATCAGCGCCTCACCAAGATGGTGGTCGAGAAGACTGTCACCATCACCGTCGACAAGCGCCTCGCCCGCGAGCCCAAGCTGCCGCCCGAGGAGCCGCAATACCAGAAGGTCTATGACGAGGCCGGCGTCATCATGGAATACGCCATGGACGTGAAGCTCTCGACCGCCGATTCGCGCTGGTTCGTGCTGCGCTGCGATTCCGGCGGCAGCAACGATCCGCAATGCGTGTTCTCGACCTCGCAGAATCCGGACACCCCCGGCGCCAAGATCGCGGGCACGTTCTTCGTCATCCCCGGCGACGGCTGCGTCTACAGCGGCGGCCACAACGACAACATGTTCGACGCCCGCAAGCTCGACTGCCTGAAGGACGGCAACCTGCAGCCGGTGGCCCAGCCCTTCAGCTATGCCGGCTTCCGCTCCAAGGCGATGAAGCGCCTGGCGCTCTATTCCGACAAGAACCTCTCCAGCCTGGTCACCACGATCGAGCCCGGCGCCTTCGTCGAGGTGGTGCTGCAGGACGGCGACTTCTTCCTGCTGCGCGACGGCTTCGGCCTCACCGGCTGGGCCAAGCTCGACCAGAGCCAGCAGAACGCCACGGAGATCGAAGGCTTCTTCTACGCGGGGGATTGAGCCATGTGGCGCGTCGTGATTGTTGCCTCGCTGCTTCTGCTGTCCAGCAACGTCATGGCGCAAGATACTACCGACCAGTCGGCGCAAGACAAAGCGGAGCAAGCGGCGCGGGACGCTGCGGAGCAGGCCAGGCTGGACAGAGACGCGCAGAGGGTGAAGGAGGAGTCGGAAAAGGCCAGTCAGGAGGTCGGCGAAGCGGCCTTTGTGGGCTCCATCACACTCGATATTTTGCATAGGCATGTTTTCGACTTTGGCCCAGGCCAGCCGACGATCGTCGTCTATGTCAACGACACGCTCGTGCGAGAAGCATCGTCCTTCGAAGAGGAGCCGAGCCTCCACAAACTCGATCCGATCGAAACACTCTACGAGCAGGGCTTTGGTGTCAGACTGCGCGCGACTGATCGAGACTATTTCGAACTGAGCTGCCATGCCGGTATCGACGAGGGTTCGCTTTGCGGGATCTCTTCGGGTTACAGCTCGCCGCTCGACACCTATGACATTTCCGGCAGCGTGTTTGTTATTCCCGGCGACGGCTGCATCTATGCTCACTACGGTGCGTGGGAGACTTCGGAGACTCTGGGTTTAGCCCGCAGCGTGAACTGTTTGCGCGGCGGCCAGTTGCAACCTGCGATCTGGCCGCCGGGTCGCGATACTGCGTCAGGGAGTGGGATTTGAGCACGCGCAATCTCGACTTGCTCGGCGAGCTGGAGAAGAAGGTCCTCTGGCTCTCGGCCTGGACCATCCACAACGCCAACCACATCCGCGACAACGTCGACGGGTTGAAGGTCGGCGGCCATCAGGCCTCCTCCGCCTCGCTCGCCACCATCATGGCGACGCTCTATTTCGAGGTGCTGAAGCCGGAAGATCGGGTCGCGGTGAAGCCGCACGCTTCGCCGGTCTTCCATGCGATCCAGTATCTCTTCGGCAAGCAAGCCCGCGAGAAGCTGGAGCAGTTCCGCGGCTACAAGGGCGCCCAGAGCTATCCCTCGCGCACCAAGGATGCCGACGACGTCGACTTCTCCACCGGCTCTGTCGGCCTCGGCGTCGCGCAGACGCTGTTCTCTTCGATCGTGCAGGACTACGTGCGCGCCAAGGGCTGGATGCGGGACCGGCCGGAGGGCCGCATGGTCGCGCTGGTCGGCGACGCCGAGCTCGACGAGGGCAACATCTTCGAGGCCCTGCTCGAAGGCTGGAAGCAGGGCCTCAGGAACGTCTGGTGGGTGGTCGATTACAATCGCCAGTCGCTCGACGCCGTG
>DATKMF010000278.1:0-6632 GCA_035542015.1 Candidatus Cybelea sp. | reverse complement strand
TGGCGGAGACTTCTTCCTGCGCATCCTGCCCTGGATCATGGCCCGCGACGGAGACAAGACGCCGCCGCCGCAGCTTTAGTCTAAGCGGCGAATGCCCCCGCCAGCAGCCAGACGTTGGCGGCGGTGATCGCGGCGAAGATCGTCCAGGCGACGCCCTTCAGCAGCGGGCCGCTGGCGAAGACGCCCATCAGTTGGCGGTCGCTGGTGAAGCGGATCAGCGGCCAGATGGCGAAGGGGAGCTGCACCGTCAGCACCACCTGACTCAGCACCAGCAAACGGCCCACCGAGCCTTCGCCCAGGGTCAGCACACCGACCAATGCCGGGCCGAGCGCCAGGCCGCGGGTGATGAGGCGGCGCTGATAGCAGGGGATCTTCAGGTTCAGGAAGCCTTCGAGGATGATCTGGCCGGCGACCGTGCCGGTGAAGGTCGAGCTCTGGCCGGAGACCAGCAGCGCCAGGCCGAAAAGCAGCGCGGCCGCCGCCGAGCCGGTCAGCGGCTGCAGGAGGCGATAGGCCTGGTCGATGTCGGTGACGGCAGTCTGGCCCTTCTCGTGGAAGGCGGTGGCGGCGACGATCAGGATCGCGGCGTTGACCAGCATCGCCATCACGAGGGCCAGCACGATATCGACCGTGCCCCAGCGGATCGCCTCGCGCTTGGCCTCGACCGTCGCGCGCGTGACCCGGGTCTGGATGATCGAGCTGTGGAGATAGAGATTGTGCGGCATCACGGTGGCACCGATGATGCCGACCGCAAGATAGAAGGCGGTCGGATCGCTGGCGAGCCGGATGTCCGGCACCAATCCGCCGAGCACCGAGGCCAGAGCCGGCTGCAGCATCACGATCTCGATCGCGAAACAGAGGAAGATGGTGCCGACGAGACCGAGCACGATCGCCTCGAGCTGGCGGAACCCCCTGCCCTTCAGGCTCAAGACAATGATCGTGTCAAAGCCGGTCAGGATGATGCCGAGCCAGAGCGGCAAGTGGAAGAGCAGGTTGAGCGCGAGCGCCGAGCCCAGCACCTCGGCGACGTCGCAGGCGATGATCGCGATCTCGGCGAAGATCCAGAGCATCAGCGCCGCGGCGCGCGGATAGCGCTCGCGGCAGAGCCTGGCGAGATCCTTCTGCGCGGTGATGCCGAGCCGCACGCACAAGGTCTGCAGCAGGATGCCGGCGAGGCTCGAGAGCCCGACCACGAAGAGCAGCGCCGTGCCGTAGCGCGACCCCGCCTCGATATCGGTCGCCCAGTTGCCGGGGTCCATGTAGCCGACCGAGATCAGCAACCCGGGCCCCAGATAGCGCAGCAGCTTGCGCCAGTCGCTCAAGCTCGGCGCAACCGCCACCGTCCCCCGAACCTCGGAAGGACAGAACGGCGCGGTCGCGGTGGTGGGGAGGCGAAGACCAAGCATACGGGGTGGATATGTCAGGTGAGAGCGAGCGCGCGTCAAGCTCGTTTCATCACCTCTCGGCGCGTTCTAGACTTCCACGATCTGCAGACGGAGACAGCTGATCATGAAATGCGTGTTCGACGAGGCCCAGAACGCCCATGCGCCGGCGCGGTATCTGCGCTACGGCAACATCGTCGCGTTTCCGGAAAGCCCGGCGCGGGTGCAGCGTCTGCTGCAAGGCGCCGCCAAGGCCGGGCTTGAAACCGTCCGGCCGCGCGCTTTCGATCGCGCACCGCTCGGCGCCGTGCATACGGCGCGCTATCTCGACTTCCTGGAGCATGGGCATGCGCAATGGCGCGCGGTCGACGGCGCCTATCCCGAGATGATGCCGAGCATCCGGCCGCTGGAGACCCCGTCATCCTATCCGGAGAGCATCCTCGGCCGCGCCGGCTGGCACATTCAGGACTTCTCCTCGGCCGTGACCGCGGACACCTGGGGCTCGGTGCATGCCTCCGCCATGACCGCGTTGACCGCCGCCGATCTCGTGCTCGGGGGCGAGCGCGCCGCCTATGCGCTCTGCCGCCCGCCCGGACACCACGCCTATCAGGAGCGCGCCGGTGGCTTCTGCTACCTCAACAACGCGGCGATCACCGCGCAGTCTTTGCGGCAGTCGCATCCGCGCGTCGCCGTGCTCGACATCGACGTCCACCACGGCAATGGCACCCAGGCCATCTTCTATGACCGCGCCGACGTGCTGACGATCTCGATCCACGGCGATCCCGCGCACTATTACCCGTTCTTCTACGGCTACGCCGATCAGCGCGGCGCCCAAGAGGGCGAAGGCTTCAATCTCAACCTGCCGGTGCCGGTGAAGAGCAAGGACGAGGTCTGGCAGAAGGCGCTCGGCGCGGCGCTCCAGCGCATCGCCGATTTCGCGCCGGGCGCGCTGGTGCTGGCCCTCGGTCTCGACGCGCATGAGGCGGATCCGCTCGCCGGCGGCGGCGTGACCACCGCAGGCTTCGGGCAAATGGCCGGCATGATCGCCGGGCTGAATCTCCCGACGGTGCTGATCCAGGAGGGCGGCTATCTGACCCCCTATCTCTCCGACAATCTCGCCGCGTTCCTCACAGGCTTTCAGGCGAAGGCATGAGCAGAAATGAAAACGCGCCCCAACGGGCGCGTTTCAAACTCTGCGGATGCCGTTGCCGATCAGGCGAGGATGTTCACCCGCCGCTGGCCGGACGCGTTCGTCTGTGAGGTATGGTCGTCCTGGGTGACGGTGTCGGTCTTCTTGAGATCGACTTCTTCCGCCTGGCGGTCGTTCTCCCGCTTGGTCTGGTCGGTCGAAGCGGCGGCCGAAGCCTGCTGCTGCCCCGCAATCCGGGCGCCTTCGAAGGCGGCGGCCACGCCTGTCACTGCCGAGACGTTCATCGCGATTCTCCTGACCTAAAGTCCGGTCACTGCCCGAGAATCTGAGCGCTCCAGGGCCTTCCCGCAAGTTCTTTCGATTTCGAGTTTAATAGAATTTTAGACAATTTGCAGGGATTTTGGCCGTCCGCGACCCGCGCTCGGCCAGCCCGGATGTGGATAACTCGCTCGCCCGCCGTGCTTTTTCGTATGCACGCCGAGCGAGGGCCGGTTGCGGGACCGGCGTTTGTCCCCTGCCCGGCTGCGGCATAGTGTTCGCCCGACCACACATCCGAGCGTAGCTCCCACCCAGAAATGCCCCACGGCGCCCTCCCTCCCAGTCCCGATCGGGGCGCCGTCCAGTCACCGCCGGCGGCCACCGCCCCGCGCGAGCGAAACAGGGTGCTGACCGGCATCGCGCTGACCAGCGTTTCTTACGCGACCTTCGCCCTCCATGACGCCGGCATCAAATGGCTGGTGATGTCGGGCTTCACCTCCTGGCAGGTGCTGTTCTTCCGCAGCGTCGTGATCCTCGCGGTCTGCCTGATCGCGGGCCGCGGGCGCGTGATCCGGCAGACCATCCACTCGCCGATCCGCAATGCGCTCTTCGCGCGTTCCCTCGTCCTCATTTGCGCCTGGCTGCTGTTCTATACCGCCGCCCGCAGCCTGCAGCTGGCGGAGCTGATGACCATCTACTTCGCCTCGCCGTTGCTGGTGGCGGCCCTTGCGGTCCCGATCCTCGGCGAGAAGGTCAGCGGCGGTCGCTGGGTTACCATCCTCATCGGCTTCTGCGGCGTGTTGGTCGCCTGCCGACCCGGCGACCTCTCCCACGAAGGCGCCATAGCGATGGCTCTGGTCGCAGCCGCCTTCTGGGCGGCGACGATGATCCTCATCCGCCAGATCGCCCAGAAGGAGTCGACCCTGGTCCAGATGCTGACCTCCTGCTCGTCCTTCGTGGTCCTGACCGGCATCGCCATGTTCTGGTTCTGGGTGACTCCGACCCTTCCGCAGCTCGCCCTGCTGATCGGCGTCGGCCTCTTGGGCGCAGGCGCGCAGTTCCTGTTGATCGAGGGCATCCGCCGCGCGCCCGCCTCGGTCGTGTCGCCGCTGGAGTTCAGCGCTCTCATTTGGTCTTTCGTGCTGGGCTACCTGATTTGGAGCGACATTCCGGGGTTGAACGTGTTCGCCGGCGCCGGCCTCATCCTCATGAGCGGCGCCCTGATCGTGCGCGGCGAATGGCAGATCGCCCGCCGCGCACGCATCGAATCCGCCGCGGAGTGACGCCCGCTCAGTGCGTGCGGCCGAGCTTGGCCAGCACTTCGTCGTAGAGGGCGCGTGCCGTGCGGCTGTTCGGCTTCAGCGCCACGCGCTCGGCCAGCAGCGCTCTCGCGAGCGGGAGTTTCCCCGCGGCCATCGCGGCGGCGATGAGGGTCTGGTTGAAGAGATCGCGCTGCGCGTTGCTGCCGCCGATGCGGCGGATCTGGCTGCGCACGGGGAGCATCAGCGCGATGGTCTGCGCATAATCGCCGGAAGCGAAGGCCGCGAGCGCGCGCAACAGCGCCTGCCCGACCTCGGCCGAGATCGCATGGTTGGTGCCCTTGCCGCCCGCCGCATAGTCGGCGAGCGAGCGGTCGAGCCGCGCCATGGCCGCGCGATCGCCGGCCAGCCCGGCGACGAGGCCGATATGGATGTCGTTGAACACCAGCACGTGGTCGTCGATATGCGCGTACCAATGGGGGGCGAGCTCTTTCCACCGATCGCCCACATCGACGCCGGCGAGCTTCAGCCGCCAGAGCAACGCCGCGGCATCGACGATGTCGAGGATGGCGCCGGAATGGGCGGCGCGGATCTCGCCGTCGTAGAGCGCCAGCGCCTCGTCCAGTCGCCCGCGCTCGATCAGATAGAGCGCCAGGTGCCACCACTGATGCACCGCAAGTCCGGCGGCCGCGGTCCAATGCTCCTTCAGGTCGCGATACCAGCCGATGCCTTCCAGCGTGCGGCCCTCCATCTCCAGCACATGGGCGACCGCGTGGATCGCCCAGGTGTCCTTCGGGTTAAGCTCGACCGCGCGGCGGCCCTTCACCTCGGCCTGGCGGAAATCGCCGACCTCTTCCAGGCCGAAGGCATGCATGCCGAGGATGTAGCCGTGGAGCGGATCGTGCTCCGGCCATTCCGGCAGCACGCGGGCGATCGAGTCCCGGAGATTGCCGGCGTCACCGAGATAGAAGTAGGTGTCATGGGCGAAGCGCAGCGCCCAGGCGTCGCGCGGATGGTCGATCAGGATCTCCTCCCAGATGCCGACGCCGCGACGGATCTCGTCCTTCGCCCAGGCATCGAGCGCCGCGATATGCGCGCGTTCCCAAGGAGAGAGCTTCGCCTCGTGCCTGCGCGCGGCGGCGAGTGCCTCTCGCACGCCGGCAGAATCTCCACGCTCGCCGCCGAGCAGCCGCAAGGCACCGATCAGCACATGGCCGACCGCGAAATCCGGATCGCGCTCGACTGCACCCGAGAGCGTCGCCACCGGATCGCCGAACCAGCCGAGATATTCCCGCGTCGCCTGATCAAGTGCCGCGCGGCTCGTTTCCGGAACGATGGTCGAATCCAACGGCATGACGTCCTCCCTCGCGGATTTCCGGCGAGGATACAGGTGTAGCTGCGGCTGCGAGAAGTACGGAATCTGTAGCGGCGTCGCGAGGATGACTCGTCAGGCCGAAGCCAGCGCCGCCTGCCGCTGGCGCTGCCACTGGCGGAGCGCGGCGGCCAGCACGATGACGGCGGAGATGGCGAGGACCACCCAGGCCGGGCGTATGGCCGTGGGGGAGAAGTGGATGTTCGCCTGGAGCACGCGGTCGAAGGGCGCGTGGCTGGCGAGGTGGTAATAGGCGGCCTCGCCGAAGCCGGTCGCCAGCGTCGCCAGCACACCGAGCCCCGCCAAGGTTCCAATCGCACCTGCGCGATCCGGACCCTGGGTCCAGAGCACCAGGCGATAGGCCATCATCCAGACGAACATGCCGGCGACCCACAGAGGCTCGCTGACCACCAGCTTGGCCTGCATGAAGAAGTGGATCGAGCCGAGCACGCCGGCGACATAGACCCAGCGATGGAGCCGGATCCAGGCCGGGCCGCCCATGCGCTTCACCATGCCGTCGGTCGACGTCAGCGCCAGAGCCGACAGGATCAGCAGTGCCGCAAAGCCGATGGTGAGGTAGATGCGGAGCGCGATCTCGCTTGCCACATGCCCCAGGTCGAACATGTTGTCGGCGGCGTAGAAGGTGAGATGCGCGATCACGTAGCAGAAGGCGGCGACGCCGATCATGCGCCGTGCCGTCACCAGCTTCGGCCAGCGCAACGCCTGGCGCAGCGGCGTGATCGCCAGCGCGATCATCAGCAGGCGGATGGTCCAGAAGCCGGTCGCGTGGATGATCGCGGTCAGCGGCCGCACCGGGAATGCGCCGGCATAATACTGTATGATGGTGGCGACGCCCGGCGCGCAGACGGCGGCCAGCACGAAAGCGCGGAACCAGGAGAAGCGCCCGTTCCGCTCGCGCCAGGGGGCCCAGACCGTCCTGCTCCGCTTGTCCTTCGTCCGCGCCATCGAATCCTCTGTCTTGGATCGGCCCCTAACATAGGCGCGCCGCCCGGCCGGGCCAATCACCCTGCTGTGACGGATTTCCATGTCTTTCCGGCATGGATCGCCGGGGTAACCTCGATGTCTGCGGTGACGAATTACACAATCTCGCACCTTCCGGCCTGCGCCTGGCACGGCGCTGTGACTGGGATCACTGAAGCGTCCGGCCTGGTTCCCGTAGGATGAACGCAATCAGCCGGCGACGCGCCTAA
>DATKMF010000277.1:0-39171 GCA_035542015.1 Candidatus Cybelea sp. | reverse complement strand
GTCAATCGCCTGTTCCGCAAGTTCGTCGAGGATCGCGGCATCGCCGTGCCGGTGATCGGCTCCTTCAACATCGAGAACGACAACGAGGTGGCGCGGCTCGACGCCGAGTCGATCCGCCGGGCTGCACTCGAGCTCGGGCGGCATCCGTCGGTCGATGCGGTTTTCGTCTCCTGCACCAGCATCCGCCTCGCCGAGGCCGCGCGCTCGCTCGAAGCCGAGCTCGGCAAGCCGGTCACTTCCTCAAACCATGCGATGGCTTGGCATGCGCTGCGCCTCGCGGGAATCTCCGAGCCGATGCCGCAATGGGGGCGGCTCTTTACCGTGTGATCAATACCGCGAGAGTCGGAATGGCGCGGCATCGATCTCCGGCCGACGGCCGGAGATGAGATCGACCAGCATGCGACTGGAGCCGCAGGCCATGGTCCAGCCGATATGGCCATGGCCGGTGTTGAGCCAAAGGTTCTTGATCGGACTCGGGCCGATGATCGGAGGCCCGTCCGGGGTCATGGGGCGGAGGCAGGCCCAATAGTCCGGCCGGTCGTAGGCGGCCGCGCGCGGGAAGAGCTCCATTGCGACGCGCAGCATGTGCGCGAAGTCGCCGGCGGTGAAGCTGGTGTCGTAGCCGGCGAAATCCGCCGTTGCGGTGAGGCGGAGACGATCGCCGAGGCGAGCGAAGGCGACGAGGTTCGCCTCGTCGACGCCGAAATGCGCGGGCGCCGCGGCTGGATCAGTGATGGGCAGCGTGATCGAGTAGCCCTTCACCGGATAGATCGGCATGCGCAGTCCGAGGGGCTTCGTCAGCAGCGGGCTGTAGCTGCCGAGCGCCAGCACGTAGGCATCGCCTTCGATGCGGTGGCCGCGATGCGTGGTCACACGGAGGCCGGCGCCGAGATCGCGATTGTCCGCGAGGTGGGTCATGGTCTCGACGCCGGTGATGCGATCGCCACTGCGCGTCATGGAAAGCACGGTCTCGCCGAGCCGAAATGAGACGCCGCGGCTCCTCAACACATCCGCAAGAGCCACCGTGAATTTTCGCGCGTCCCCGGATTCGTCATGCGGCGTGTGGATGGCACCGGCAAAGCGGCCCTTCATGCCGGCCAGCGAAGGCTCGAAGTCGAAAAGCGCCTCGGCGTCCAGCGTCTTCGCCTCGACGCCCTCGTCGCCGAGCAGCTTGAAGTTCTCGCGTCCGGCCCGGAAGTGCTCCGGGTCGCGATAGAGATAGAGCGCCCCGGATTGCGAACGGTCCCAGGCGATGCCCGTCTCCGCCGTCACGCGTGCGGTCTCGGCTAGGCTGTAGAGGCAGAGTCGGACCTTGATCACGGTGTTCTCGCGGTTGCGCGCCGCAGTGCAGTTGGCGAGAAATTTGATCCCCCAGGCCCACATGCCGGGGTCGGGCTTCAGGCGCCAGCGCAGGGCCGTGTCCGCGCGCCACAGCGATTTCAGCAGGATCATCGGCGCGCGCGGGCTCGCCCAGGCATAGGCATGTCCCGGGGTCAGCAACCCGGCATTGGCGAAGCTGGTCTCCCGCGCCGGCTCCGGCTGGCGATCGATCACCGTGACCTGGTGGCCTTCGCGCGCGAGATAGTAGGCGGTGGTAACGCCGAGCAGACCGGCGCCGAGGACGATCACCTGCATGGGTCTGGCGACGGTTGGCCGAGCGGGGTTAGGCGGAAC
Source organism: Candidatus Cybelea sp. (assembly GCA_035542015.1). Lineage (GTDB taxonomy): Bacteria > Pseudomonadota > Alphaproteobacteria > Dongiales > Dongiaceae > Dongia. Next base: position 37,497 of record DATKMF010000277.1, on the reverse strand, counting down.
CAAGGTACTGTTGACGCATTCACCAGCTTGCCATAATCCGAAGCCGTTGGATATCTGCCTGAATGGTCACCACTGACTGTACGCCAACCTGACTCTGCGCCATTGGCCGAAGCGCGCGACGGAGCACCCGATGATCACGACGAGGAACATAGGTTTGGCTGCCGGCTTGCTGGCGGCGGTGCTGAGTTGCGTTGCGGTCTGGCCCGGCCGCGCCGCCGCGCAGCAGACTGCGCCGCTGCCGGCGCCCACCGTGCCGCCTTCGTCGGCGCCACTCTCGGTCGAGGAGATCCAGGGCTGCCTCTGCCTGCAGCCCCAGCTCCAGCCGCTGCAGGATACCTGGCTGGCGCGGCAACACGACTACGACGAGCACCAGCAGCAGCTCGCCAATCTCGATCAGCAGGTCAAGGCGCAGCGCCAGCAGCTCAATCCGGAGGACGCCGTCGGCCAGCAGGTGCTCAAGGACTTGATGACCCAGGAGGACGAGCTCAGGGCGGCGCTGCAATCGCAGTATCTCCCCGCCGTCAACCAGGCCCGCGATGCCTACAACGCGGCGGTCGAGCGTTACAACGGCGCCTGCACGCGGCCGCGCTACAGCGTCGATGAGACAAAGGCGCGCCAGAACCTGGTCTGCCCGGCGCAGTAGCGCGCCAGCGCGCGGCCCGATAGAGCCGCGCGCGTAGCGCAGTCCTCCAGCTTAGCTCGCCTCTGGTCTCACGATCAGCAGGTTTGGCCGGTCAGCGACTTGGCGCGAACGCTGCGGCGACTGCCGACAAGCGCCAATCCGACCAGCGCGGTCGCAAAGAGCGGCCATGCCGACGGCAGAGGAGTGACCGCGGTGTGAAAGCGCTTAGCGACGAACTGGGGCACGACGCAGGGTGAGGGATGGCTCCAGCAACCCTCCGACTGGTCGTCGGCAGCGCTGAAGAACAGCTGGTACGGCTCACCGCCGCTCTCTTCATAGCCCAGTCCTCCCGAGCTGAAGAAGTTCGGGGAGCCGATATTGAAGAGATTGCCGTTAGAAACGCCGTTGAACCCAGCGAGGGTGGGGCCCACAAGCGACAAAGTCTCTCCGCCCTGGGTCCCCGACAGCGCCGTCACTTCATAACCCGAGAACCCGCCGGCCCCGGTTTGCCGCGTATTGTCGACCGTGAGCTTCAGGTGCGCCGCCTCGTGGTGATGGGTCGATGCGTCGACCAAACTGACTGTGGGAAGAGCAGCAGCGAGAAGTCTCAGCCCACCTGCTGCCACTGGCACTTCAGGTTCATCTGCCCGGCGGTATTGGCGACGGTTGCCATGCAGGCCGCGGCTTTGTCGGCCGGGACCCAGACGGCCATGCGCAGCAGGAAGCGCGCACCGCTGGCGCCCGGCACGCTCTCTGAGTTCAACCGCACGATATTGGCGCCGAACTGCCGGAACGCTTCCGAGAGCCGCGCTACCAGGCCCGGACTGTCGTCGCCGACGATCTCGATGCGATGCGTGATGCGCGCATGCTCGTCATGGCTCTCGCGGTAGCTGAAGGCCGTCACCGAGAGCGTGGCGCCCTTGAGATCGGGCAGCGATTTCAATTCGCGTTCGAGATCGGCGAGCGTCACGTTGGACGGGAGCTTCGCGACCAACGTGAACTCGGCGCCCCCGCCGAGCACGGCAAAGGTCGTGTCGCCGAGATTGATGCCGAGATCGTAGAGCCGCCCGGTTACCTCGGCGATCAGGCCCGCATGGTCTTCACAGATGATGGACACCAGGGCGGTGGACACGGCGGACCTCCCGATCGCTCAGACGATGTTGCTTTCCTTCACCAGGGCGCCGCTGATGACCCGCTCATAGGAGAGCCGGCTCAGGTCGAGCGTCCTATACTGGCCGAAGATGATGAGCTCGCTCAAGGCCCGGCCGATGGCCGGGCTCTGCTGCAACCCGTGGCCGGAGAAGCCGTTGGCGAAGAAGAAGTTCGGCACCTGCGGCGCCGGGCCGATCAGGACGTTCTGGTCCAGCACGTTGTAGTCATAGTGCCCGGCCCAGGCGCGGATCAGCTTGATCGCCTCGAACGCCGGGACGCGATGCGCCAAAGTCGGCCAGATCAGCTCCTCGAAGGGCCGATAATCGAGCTCGAAGTCGAGGCAGTCGGGATCGTCGCCGTCCTCGGGCGAGACGCCGCAGATGAAGTTGCCGCTCTCCGGCCGGAACCACACGCCCGAAGGATCGATGGTGAGCGGTATGCTCTCGGACTCGAACTCCTCGCGGCAGTCGAACACATAGACGAACCGCTTCCGGGGATGGACGGGGAGATCGATGCCGGCGAAACCCGCGATCTTGCGCGCATGATAGCCGGCTGAGTTTACCACCGCGCGACAGCGGAGCCTGGCTCCTTCCTTCAGCTTGACCGCAGAGATGCTGGCGCCGGAGAACTCGAAGCCGACCGCCTCGTCCTGGAGATAATCGACGCCGAGCGCCCGCGCCTTGCGCTTGAACGCCTGGAGCAGGCCATAGGGATCGATCCAGCCCTCGTTTGCCGGGCCGAAGGTGGCGCCGGCGAGGTCGCTGGCGTTGATCCAGGGGAAGCGGCTGGCGAGCTCTTGTGGCGTCCAGAGCAGCGTCTCGGCGCCGTTCTCATGCTGCAGGCGGTGATTGTCGAGCAGCACTTTCAAGCCGGCATGGGTCGCGAGGAAGAGATAGCCGTTTTCGCGGAAATTGATCGCGGGCTTGTCGTTGCCGACCGAGAGATGGGCGTCGATCGACTTGTAGAACGACGCCGCGAAGGCGGAGATCTGCACGTTCTCCGGCGTCGAGAACTGCTGGCGCACGCCGCCCGCCGACCGCGGCGTGGCGGCTTCGCTATAGGTCGGATCCTTCTCGACGACGGCGATGCGCCCTGAGAAGTCGGGCTGGCTCGCGAGGAAGAAGGCCGTGGACGAGCCGATTACTCCGCCGCCGACAATGACGACGTCATATCCATTCTCGCTCATCTTCTATCCGTTGTACTCGGCGTCGAGCAGGCCTTTGACGCCGGGCTCGCAGACGAACAGGCTGCCCGAGAGCGGCGCCTCCTTAAGCTGCGCTTCGCTCAAGCCGTCGCTGGCGCTGGTGATGAAGAGCTGGTCCATCTTCGGGCCGCCGAAGCAGACCGAGGTCGGCCGCGGCACTGGAACCTTGAGCACGCGGTCGATCTCCCCGCTTGGCGCGTAGCGGATGATGCTCCAGCCGTCCCAGTTCGCGTTCCAGAGATAGCCTTCGGAATCGACCGTCATTCCGTCGGGATAGCCGGCGTCGGGCCGCGTCTTCACGAAGGTCTTGCGCTCGCTGATCAAGCCGGTGTCGAGGTCAATGTCGTAGTAGAAGACCTCCTGGGCGAAACTGTCGGTGAAATAGGCGCGGCGTCCGTCGGGCGAGAAGGCGGGACCGTTCGAGCAGATGATGCCGCTATCAACCCGGCGGATCCGGCGCTGGCCCTCGATCACATAGAGCGTGCCGCTCGGGCGGGTCTCGCCGATATCGGCGGTGCCGCTCCAGAGCCGGCCCCGCGGGTCGCATTTCGCGTCGTTGAACGCGTTGCCGACCTGATCGGATTCCGGGTTGACCAGCAGGTTGCGATGGCCGGCCGGAGTGAGCTCGTGGATGCCCTCTGCGTCGGCCACGATCATTCTGCCGTTGCGCGCGAACACCATGCCGCCGATGGTCTTGCCGAGGGCGGCCGGGATCTGCCGGTTCTGCCGGGTGATGGCGTCGAAGCAGTAGATCGCCGGCGCCTTGAGGTCGATCCAGTAGAGCGAATTTTCCCGGGGACGCCAGATCGGCCCCTCCCCAAGGATCGATCGCTTCTCGAGGAGACACCGCACTTCGGTCATTGAATCCCCCTTTTCGCCAAAAAAAGTCGATATCTGCCAACGGGTTGGCCCGATGCGGATATCCTTTGACCTTGCCCCTGATTTTGGCGAGGCTAAATAACAGGGGAGGGAGTGAGCCTAATGAGTCGAGCATTCGTCAAGGAAAACGAAGATGTCGTGCCGGAATTGCCGGAGCGGCCCCAGAGTCCGCATCCCAATTTCGTGACGCCCCGCGGCCTCGCCCTGCTGAAGCAGCAGCTGGCGGAGCTTGAGGATGCCAAGCACAAGCACACGATCGGCGAGAGCCTTCTCGACAAGGAGGCGCTCCAGGTCACGGAGCGCGACCTCCGATATGTGCAGGAGCGCCTGACCCGCGCCATCCCGGTCGATCCCATCCAGCAGCCGAAGGATCGGGTGGATTTCGCCGCCGTGGTGGAGACCGAGGACGAGAACGGGGTCAAGCGCAAGTTCGAGATCGTCGGCGAGGATGAGGCCGATCCCAACCAGGGCAGGCTCTCCTGGGTCTCGCCCCTGGCGCTCGCCTTGAAGGACGCCAAGGTCGGCGACACCGTCATCTGGAAGCGCCCGGCCGGCGACCTCGAGCTCGACGTCACCGCGATCCACTATCCCAGCCACTAATCGGGCTCACCGGCCCGCGTTTCCCGTTGTGGACCGCCTGCGTTAAGCGGTATGGTTTTGGCCTGAAATTGGTTCCTGAGGATTCCCGTAGGGCATGCGAGGCGTCCGATGACCGTGCAGCTGAATCCCCGACCGCGCTTCACGGAGCCAGGCCTGCCGCGGCTCGACCCCGGGGTCGAGCGCTATCGCCTCGCGGGTCTCGGCGGGCTGATCCTGCATCTCCAGGCCGGCGACCGGGTGGAGCTGGTCGATCGCGAGGGACGCCAGCCCTGCGCCATCGCCGCTTTCGACACGCAAGGACGCTCGGATCTTGCAGCAGTCGGCCTCAAACCCGATGGCGATGCTTCCGGCATCAACCGGCTGCTGAGCCGTCAACCGGGGGGTGACGGCGAGAACGGCGCCGCGATCGCGCGGGCCCTGCGGGCGCGCGGCATCCCGCTCGGCATCGATCGCGCGGCGATCCTGCTCGGCGGCGACAGTCGGCCGGGTGACAGCGCCTCGCTGCGGGTCGAGCGCGATGTCGTTGCCGTCCTCCACGCGCCGGGACCCGAGCGTCTTGAGGACGGCGCGTTGCCCGCGACCGATCTCTCCGTCATCGTGCATCGCGCCCGCATTGCGCCGGCGCAGACGCCGCCGCTGCCCGAACCCTTGGGCGACATCGTCGCCGAGTATCATGTCCCGCGCTGCACCGCCGTCTCCTATGCGGTGAAGGAGGGCGAGTACATCCAGGTCATCGACGCCGAAGGCCGGCAGTGCTCGGACTTCCTCGCCTTCGATGCGCGTCGCCTGAGCCAAGGTCAGGAGCGCGGCCTCGACATGACGACCACGCGCACGCTGCTCGGCCTGGTCTATCCCGGCCCCGGCCTCGCCTCGAAATTCTTCGACGTCGACATGCAGCCCCTGGTCGAGGTCGTGCGCGACACGGTCGGCCGCCATGACACCTTCGGCCTCGCCTGCACCGCGCGCTTCTACGAGGATGCCGGCTATCCCGGCCATCCGAGCTGCTCGGAGAATTTCAACGGTCAGCTGGAGAAATACGGCCTCGCGCGCCGGCCCGGCTGGCAGGCGGTCAATCTCTTCTACAACACCGGCATCAGCGCGCAGAACGCGATCTTCCTCGACGATCCCTGGTCGCGGCCCGGCGACTACGTGTTGATGCGCGCGATGAAGGATCTGGTCTGCGGCTCCTCGGCCTGCCCCGACGATATCGACGCGACCAATGCCTGGAATCCGACCGACGTCCATGTCCGCATCTACGCGGCCAAGAACAGCTTCTCACGAGCGGTGGCCTATCGCATGACGCCCGATGCCGAACCCAGGCTGACGCGGGAGAGTGGTTTCCATCCCCGCATCGCCGAGCTCACGCGCAACTTCACCGAATATCGCGGCTTCTGGCTGCCGACGCGCTTCAACAATGCGGGGCCGGTCGCCGAATACTGGGCCTGCCGCGAGAAGGCGGCGGTCATGGACCTCTCGCCTCTGCGCAAGTTCGAGGTGCTCGGCGCCGATGCCGAGGATCTGCTGCAGGCGGCCTGCACGCGGAACATCCGCAAGCTCTCCGATGGCCAGGTGGTTTACACCGCCCTGTGCTACGACCATGGCGGCATGCTGGACGACGCGACCGTGTTCCGCCTCGGCCCCGATCGCTACCGCCTGATCGGCGGCGACGAGTATGACGGCAAATGGTTGCGCGAGCTCGCCGAGCGCAAGGGATTGAAACAGGTCTGGGTCAAGTCCTCGACCGACCAGCTGCACAACATCGCGGTCCAGGGACCGAAGAGCCGCGATATCCTGAAGGAGATCATCTGGACTCCGCCCGCGCGGCCTCGCGTGGATGAGATCCAGTGGTTCCATTTCACCGTCGGCCGGATCGGCGGCTACAACGGCATCGCCGTCGTCGTTTCGCGCACCGGCTATTCCGGCGAGCTGGGCTACGAGGTCTTCTGCCATCCGAAGGATGCGCCTGCGGTCTGGGACGCGGTCATGGAGGCGGGAAAGCCGCACGGCCTGCAGCCGCTCGGCCTCGAGGCGCTGGACATGCTGCGCATCGAGGCCGGTCTGGTCTTCGCCAACTACGAGTTCAACGACCAGATCGATCCCTTCGAATCCGGCATCGGCTTCACCGTGGCCCTCAAAGGCAACGAGGACTTCGTCGGCCGCGAGGCGGTGATGAAGCGCAAGGAGCATCCGCAGCGCCAGCTGGTCGGGCTGGAGATCGACGGCAAGGAGCCGGTCGGCCACGGCGCCTGCATCCACGTCGGCCGGGCTCAAATCGGCGTGGTCACCAGCGGCTGCCGCTCGCCGCTTCTGGAAAAGAACATCGCCCTCTGCCGCATGGATGTCGCCTACGCCGACATCGGCACCGAGGTCGAAGTCGGTCGCATCGACGGCCACCAGAAGCGCATCCCCGCACGCGTCGTGCGCTTCCCGTTCTACGATCCGGAAAAGCTGAGGCCGCGGAGCTGACGCTGAATTCTCGCGAGGTCCTCAATGGGTGGCACAGGCGCGGCGCGGGCAGTCCTTCTGGTCCTCGATGCGCTCGGGCCGGAATTCGTCGAGCCGGGAGGCATGCCATGGTTGGCACGGATCGCCGACCGAGGCGCCATGGCGCCGCTGGGGGGCCTCGCAGAACTCGTTGCGAGTACCGGACCCTGCCACGCCACCTTGCTGACCGGCGCTCCATTGGGAGCGCATGGGGTGCTGGCCAACCGGGTGTTCGCACCCGATGGGACAGTCGACTCCGATCCGCGCGTTGCGCTCCCTACCATCCTCGACCGCGCCCGCGATCACGGTGTCCCGGCCGCCATCTGCGTCAGTGACCCCGATATCCTCAGCACCGTGAATGCGCGCGGGGCGGACTTCGCTTGGCCCCGCACAGCCGACCGGGAGCGAATCTGCTCACCGCCCCCGAAGTACATGCCGGACGATGTGACTGCAGAGGCGCTGCAGCGGGCGATCACGTCAGGGCATCGGCTCATCGTCGGTCAGCTGCAGGCAGTGGACACCGCCGTCCACGCGCACGGCATAGATGCCGTAGAAACTCGAGCCGCGCGCAAGCGGATCGACGACATCGTCGGTGCGCTCGCGGCTGCGCTCGAAAGAGATTGGCGCGACACGCTCTTCATGATCGTGTCCGACCATCGCGCGGAGAACATTGTCGATCGAAGGCCGGTGCGGCTGGCGGCGGAAATGGCGGGAATGGCGGACGTGATCGAGGACGGATCGGCGGCGGTGGTGCGACCGCGTGAGGGCAAGCTCGCCGTGGTTCTGGAGCGCACCTGCGCCTTGGAGGGCGTAACCGGAATGAGCCCGCTGGATAATCGGCATCTGGTTGCGTGGTGCGAGCCAGGCCGCGCCTTCGGCCGCGAAGGCAGCGTTAAGATGGCCGCCTGTCATGGCAATCTGACCACGCGCCCGTGCGTGGCGGTCGTCGCCGGAGGCCACCCCGCCCTGGAATCCGCCGCGGCGGAGGTCCTGCGCGCCCCGCCGTCGCAGCGCCTTTGGCCGCGCCTGTGCGCCGATGTGCTAGGAGTCTGACCGTGACGCAGTCCGAAAGAGGCAGTGCGGCGTCTCTGGACGATACGAACCAGTCGCCGCTGAGACGGCAATGGCAGGAACGTGCGCTCGACGCTGCGACTCGCACGCTTCTCGACGATGACCGGCGTTATTTCCTCTCCCAGTCGCTGTCTACTCCGTGCCTCAACGGGGTTCGCGCCGCGTCGGGGATCTATATCGAGGACCTGGCCGGGCGTCGTTTCATGGATTTCCATGGCAACAGCGTTCACCACGTCGGCTACGCAAATCCCCGCGTGGTTGCCGCGGTCAAGGAGCAGCTCGAAGGCCTCACCTTCTCGCCGCGGCGTTACGCCAACGCGCACGCCGTCGCGCTCGCCCGTGCCCTCGTCGAGATCGCGCCACCCGGTCTTGAGAAGTGTCTCTTCGCACCGAGCGGCAACGATGCTGTCGAGATCGCGCTGCGGCTCGCCAGAGGCGTCACTGGCCGCTACAAGACGGTTGGATTGGAGGGTGCCTTCCACGGGGCGGGCATCGCCGCCGCGAGCGTCGGTGGCGAAGCCCTGTTCCGCGGCCGTTCGGCCGGCCCGTTGCTTCCCGGGACCAGCCATGTTCCACCACCCGCTTGCTATCGTTGCCCCTATGGGCGGCGACAGGATGGTTGCTGCATGGAATCGCTGCGTTCGATTCGGGAAATCCTGGAGCGCGAGGGCGACGTGGCGGCCGTGATCGCGACCCCGGTCAGCGCCGCGGAGTTCATTCCGCCGCCGGGCTTCTGGCAGGCCGTCCGGGAGGCCTGCGACGCATCCGGCACCTTGCTCATCTTCGACGAGGTGCAGACCGGGCTCGGTAAGACCGGACGCATGTTCGCCTGCGATCACGATGGCGTCGCACCGGATATCCTGGTGCTCGGCAAGGCGCTGGGCGGGGGCGTGCTGCCTCTCGCCGCGGTCCTGGCGCGCACGGGGCTCGATATGCTCGGCGACGATGCAATCGGCCACTTTACCCACGAGAAGAACCCGATTCTTGCCGCGGCGGGTATGGCGACCATCGATGTGGTCCGCGACGAGGGCTTGGTCGATCGCGCCCGCACCCTGGGCGACATCGCCCTTGGGCTCGGCCGTGAACTCGCCGCCAAGCACGCCCGGATCGGTGACGTGCGCGGCCTCGGCTTGCAGATGGCGATCGACCTGGTCGAAGACCGTGAAACGCGTGCGGCGGCCGCTCAGGCAGCCGAGCGCGTCTTCTATATGGCACTCGACCGCGGACTGAGCCTGAAGATAAGCGCAGGTTCGGTCCTATCGCTGAGCCCGCCGCTCATCATTCGGGAAGACGAGCTGAAACGCGCGTTCGACATCCTCGACGACTGCCTCAGCGCCGACGAGTCTGGCAGCGTGGCCGACTGATTCACGTCCCATCGGCGAGGAACACTTGCACGGCTTCCATGGCGACCGACACGCGCACGGCAGCTCCTGCCGGGTAAGCGCCAGCAGAATCGGCGGCGACATCGGCCGCGATCTCGCCGAGATCGGTCTCGATCTGCAGCCTAATCGTGCTGCCGCGGAAGGATGCGAGGACCACGCGGCCAGCAATTCCACCTGCGGAATTCAGCCGCACCGATTCCGGCGTGATGGCGGCGACCACGCGGGTGCCGGGAGGGTAGGGTGCGGCGATTGAAAAGGCGTCGCCCCATGCGACACGGCTCCCGGCATCGACCACGAGCTCCAGCATGGTGCGTCCGCCGAGGAAGGCCGCTGTGAAGCGCTGGCTTGGCCGGCGGTAGACATCGGCTGGAGCGCCGACCTCGATCAGCCGTCCCTGATCCATCACACCCACCCGGTCGGCGACCGCCAGCGCCTCCGCTTGGTCATGCGTGACGTAGATGGCCGTCATGCCGACCTTCAGCTGGATGCGGCGGATCTCGTCGCGGAGTGTCGTCCGGGTCAGCGCGTCGAGTGCGGAGAGCGGCTCATCGAGCAGCAGCACATTCGGCCGCGCCGCGAGCGCCCTGGCCAGGGCGACCCGCTGCTGCTGACCACCGGAGAGCTGGTGCGGGTACCGAAGCGCCGCATGCTCCAACCCTACGAGCATCAACATCTCGGTAATCCGCTCCCGCCTCCGCTGCCCGGACCAGCCGCGCGATTCTAGGGGGAAGCCGACATTTTCCGCCGCCGTCATAGTGGGAAACAGAGCGTAGCCCTGGAACACCATGCCGACGTCGCGCGTCCGAGGAGGCTGGTCGGTGACGTCGCGATCCCCCAGCCGGATGACGCCGGAATCCGGACGGCTGAGGCCGGCGACGCAGCGCAACAGCGTGGTCTTGCCGCAGCCGCTGGGTCCGAGCAGCGCCAGCAGCTCCCCGTCGCGGATATCCAGGCTGAGGTCCCGGAGCGCAGCGACCGATCCGAACCGTTTGTTCAGACCGTCGAGGCGGACGCCGGGCATCAACCCTTGCCCGCGGCAGGAGCCATCTGCACGCTGCGGCCGCGATTGCGGATCGCGATGGCGAAGGAGAATGCGAACAGCACGAACAGGCTGAGCAGGCTCGCCACGGCGACGCCATTCGGGTCGGCGTCGGTTCCATGGAGCTTCCTCAGCTGCCACAGCGTCAAGGTCTCGAACGAGGAGCCGGTGATGATACGCGCCAGTGCGAGCTCGCCCATCGCCGATGCGAACATCAGCAGCGAGCCTGCCGCGAGGCCGGTCCCGATGCTGGGTACGACCACGCGGCGCAGGATGCGCCATGATCCGGCACCCTGGGTGGAGGCTGCTTCCCACAGCGCGAGCACATTGGCGGCACGCATGGACCCGTCCACCGCCCAGAGGTAGACCGGAAACGAGGTGGCAACGATGGCCATGAGCAGCAGGCCAGGGGTCGCCTCGAGCCGTGAGGTGAGGGTCCACAGAGCCACGAAGCGGTTGATGCCAGCAGCCATCACCACTCCAGGCAGAACAAAGGGAATGAGGGCACACGCTTCGAGCACCGGCCGGATGCGCCGATTGGCGACATGCGACCAGTAGAGCGGCGGGAGGATGAGGAGGTTGACCAGGATCACGGCGAGGACACTGATCCCGAGCGAGCGTCCGAGCGCCCACAGGAACCCGGGATCCTGGAGGGTGGATGTCCACCAGGCCAGGGTGATGCCGTCTGGTAGCGGCTTGCGGCGCCACACGGTCGCGAGGGAATAGAGTGCCGTAGCGATCAGCGGCAGCACGCCGTAGAGAGCGACGGAAGCGAGCACACCGATGCGAAGCCAGAGGGGTCCGTCCAGCATAGCAGCGGTGTCGACGTTTCCGGATCTCGGCGACGAACGCCGAGGATCTCGGCGACTGACTAGGCCAGCCATCGCATGGCCCGGCCCAGCAGCGAGCGGTACATCCACAGGGCGCCGACCGACACCAGAATGAGCAGGAGCGAAAGGCAAGCCGCTCGCTCGAATCGGTTTGAACTTCCGACGAACTGGATGAGATCGCCGATGCGCAGCGTCACCAGATTGACCGCACCCTCCGATCCGCCCAGCGCAAGGGGCACGCCATACTGCCCGATCGCCGAGACGAACATCAGGATCCATCCCGCGAGCGCGAAAGGCGCCAACACCGGAAGACCGACCCGAACCCAGAATCGCACTCGTCCCGCGCCACAGACGCTCGCCGCTTCCCAAAGCTCGTCCGACACGGCCCCCATTGCCGGCAATATCAGCAGCACGAAAAGTGGCATGTGGAAATAGAAATAGACGGCGACCAGACCGGGCAGGCTGTAGAGATCGAGCTCCGGGGCCTCTGGCCAGAGCAGGCGCAGGGCGAGGGTGATCATGCCGCCTCCGCCGAACGCGGCAGCGAAACCGAATACCAGCGAGGTGGCGGGAAGGTTGGCCGCGACGTTCAGCGCTGCAATCGCGACGGAGCGCCCTCCGACCCTGAGCCGGCCGATGCACCAGCCCAGCGGCACGCCGACCGCCGCGGTGAGGGTGGCGACGGCCAGTCCAACCGTCATGGACGTGACGATGGCCCGCCGTGTCAAAGGATTGCCGATCACGTCGCGCCAGTTCAGCAGGGTCACGCCGCCCTGCGGATCCCGCAGGCTATCCGCGACGAGGTTCAGCGCGGGTCCGATCAGCAGCCACGCGATTCCGATCAGGAACGGCACGACCGCAGCCCAATCGCGAACTAACGTATCGAGCCCTCTCGTCGGTCGATGGATCACGGCGGTTTGCAGCCAGCCGCGACCGGTTACTGAAGGACTTTGCTCTCCCAGTCCTCGGCCACCTTTCCGAGGTCAGGGAACACATCGACCCTGGCAGCCGGTGCGTAAGCCGATTCAGGCAGCCAATCTGCGGTCGCTTCGGGCGGAAGCTTCAGTCCGCCGAAGACCTGCTTCATCGGATGGGCGTAAGTCTTGGCCCAAGCAACGGCCGCATCGTCGGTCATGGCCCAGTCGAGTATGGCCTTCGCCAGGTCCGGCTTGTCGGTATAGGCGTTCGGCAGCAGGGCAGAAGGTGCCCAAATGGTGCCGTCGGACGGAATGATGAATTCTGCCTTGATGCCCTTCTTCTTTAAGGCCGCGACGCCCTCGGCGAGGCCGTAGAAGTCATATTGGATCTTGATGCCGCATTCGCCGCGCTCGAGATTGGGGATATCACAGTCTCCGCCATAGAGATTGCCGGTTGCCTTCAGCTGCTTGAAGAAATCGTAGGCTTTGGCGGGATCGGCCGGGTCGCCGCCCAAGGCGTGATTGGCCGCTAGCAGGGCCATGTATCCGGTTCCTCCGCTGGTCGGGTTGATGCCCTTGATCTTGCCCTTGTATTCGGGCTTCAGCAGGTCTGCCCAGCTGCGCGGCGGATTGGGGACGGCCTCCAGGTTGACCGTGAAGCCGACCGCGCCGACGACGCTGCCGACCCATCCGCCATCTTTCTCCCGGTAGATGTCCGGCACGAATTCCGAGCCCTTTGGCACATAATGCAGGGCCAGCCCCCGCTTCTCAGCCTCCGGCCCGAAGATCAGGCCGATATCGGCGATCACCCCCTTGGGATTGTTCTTCTCCGCTTCATAGGCCGCGATGACTTCGGAAGAGCCTATGTCGTTGTCCGTGCGCTTGCAGTTGGTCCAGCCGTAGTGCTTGTACATGGCTTGGAACCAAGGCCCGTAGACACCGTCGTCCGCCATTCCGTAGGTGGTGAAGTCGGCGCATTCCGCCTGCGCTTTGGCAGCATCCCAGTCCGCCGCCCCGGCCTTTGCAGATGGGTGACCGCCATCGAGACGAAAGAACAACGTCACAATCGCGGCAACCGGAACGGCAACCCGGGTAAAACTCGCCAACGCTTTCATGCTCGCCCCCCATCTGCATATGATGTGATGCACGGTCGAGGCAAGCGTAGCACCCGAAGTTTCACGATTTATGACGGGTGCGATCGATAATCCCGATGCGGAGATTCGAGCGTCCAAAGGCTTCAGGCAGGTCAGTGCCGCGCCGAGGCGCTCACTCCCCCTTGCTGAGCCAGGCGATGGCGCTTTCGACGTCGTCGAAGCGCCGGTGCGTGCTCTTGGGATAGAGCACCGAAATGAGCTTCAGGATCGCGTTGAACCAGGCGCTCTCGGTCACATAGGCGACACGCGGGCGATGATGGGGATCATCGCTGCGGGGGGCAAAGCCGCCGATGGCGCGGATCGCCGACCAGTCCACGCGCCCGTTGAAGCCGGTGAGATCGACGACGGTGCCGGTGTTGCCGGGGATGGCACCCGCGCCGAATGCTTCGCGGAAGCAATCGACGAAATAGGAGCCGGGCGGGTCGCCCTCGACGGTCACCAGCAGGGGGCCGTCGGCAATCTCCAGCCGGACGCCGGCGCGGTGATCGCCGCGCGCAAAGACGCGGGCGCCCTCGCCAACCGGTGACGGCGCCATCGCCGGCCCGTCATGCTCCGCCGCTTCCATGCCCATCCCCGATATCTGGCCGCCGGGCCGGCCTATTTCTTCCGCCCGGCCTCCAGCGTCGCCTGTAGGTCCTTGGTGAGCCGGGTGATCTTCTCTGCGGATTCCCCGGTTGCCGCGGCGAGCGACTTGATCTCCTGCGCCACCACGGCGAAGCCCTTGCCCATATCGCCGGCGCGGGTCGCCTCGATCCGGGCGTTCAGCGCCAGCATCTTCAGTGCGCCCAGCACCTTCAGGATGTTGCCGGTGCTGGAGACGATCTCGCGGCTGACCTCGCCCAGATGGTCGACCACTTGGCGGTTCTGCATCTCGAGAGTCTTGCGGTCGGCGATCGAAGTGATGCAACCTTCGAGAAACTTCAGCTCGCCGCTTTCGTCGAACACGCCGCCGCCGATCTCGTGGATCCAGACGGCTTGGCCGCTGCGCGCGACCAGCCGGTAGTCGATGGTCCAGTTCGACCTGGTCTCGAGCGCGGCACCGACGGACTTGTCGATCTGCGCGAGATCGTCGGGATGGCAGATCGACGAGAAGGCACGCACCCGGTTGCCGATGAAGTCACTCGCCGGATAGTCGGCGAGCGCCGCGATGCCCTCGGTCATGTAGAGCATGGTGTAGGAGGGGTCGTTCTGGCAGCGGTAGAGAAAGCCGCTCATCCGCCGGGTGATGCTGAGCAGTGCGCCGAGCTCCGCCTCGGCGCCGCCGCTGGCCGCGCTGGACATCGGTGTGACCAAATTCATAGACCGAAGTCTCCGATGGTGATGGGCCGCAGGTTCAAGAACCGCCGTCCCGCCTTGATCCGCCGGAATCTAGGAGCCTGTGATTAACAAAGCCTTGAGGCGTATCAACCGCGCCTCGAACACCGCCCTATTTGGCCTTGGCGAAGCTCTTCTCGGTGCGCTCCTGGCCGTCGCCGGATTCATTGAGATAGCTCTCCAGCGAGTCATCCATCGCCTTCAGCCAGGGCGTGTGGTGCTTGGGCGACATCTTGCCGGTCATGATCGAGCGATAGGCATTGTCGCGGAAGCCCATGATGTTTTCCGCCTTGTGATGCTCCCATTCCATGAAGGTCTTGTTGACCGTCTCGACGTCGAAGCTCGGATAGTCGGTGAGATCGATCAGCTCCTTCACGTAGTCGCCCTGGAACCAGATCGCGTCCTCGGCGTCCTCCAGCGTCTCTTCGCGGGCCCGCCATGCGGCGCTGTTCTTCTGCATCTCTTCGAGCGCCGGGAGCTTCTGGCGCCCCAGGATGACGTCGCGCGAATACCACGCCTGCGCGTCGAACATGTTGAACGTATAGAACTGGTCCTGCATGCCGATGTAGTGCAGCTTCGGATTCTTCTCCCAGACGATGCCGCGGTAGAGGTCGAGCGGCCACATCCGGTTCGCGGTCTTCAGCCGGAGATCGTCGGGCAGGAATGGGAAGTGATGCAGGTAGCCGGTGCAGAGGATGATCGCATCCACCTCTTTCGACGTGCCGTCCTTGAAATAGGCGGTCTTGTTCTCGACCCGCTGCAACAGCGGCTTCTCTTCCCAGTTGGCCGGCCACTTGAAGCCCATCGGCCGCGAGCGGTAGGAGCTGGTGATCGACTTCGCGCCGTATTTGAAGCATTGCGAACCGACGTCCTCGGCCGAGTAGGAGCGGCCAATGATCAGGATGTCCTTGCCCTTGAACTCGACCGCGTCGCGGAAGTCATGGGAGTGGAGGATGCGGCCGTTGAAGGTGCGGAAGCCGGGGAACTCGGGCACGTTCGGCACCGAGAAATGCCCGCTGGCGACGACAACGTGATCGAACTCCTCGGTGCTGAGCTGGTCCTTGGCGAGGTCATGCGCGGTCACCGTGAACTTGCCGGTCTTCTCGCTGTATTCGACCTCGCGCACCGGCGTGCGGAAGCGGCACCAGCCGCGCACGCCCGCCTTCTCGACCCGGCCCTTGATGTAGTCCCAAAGCACCGCACGCGGCGGATAGGAGGCGATCGGCCGGCCGAAATGCTCGTCGAAGGTATAGTCGGCGAACTCCAGGCATTCCTTCGGCCCGTTCGACCACAGGTACCGGTACATGCTGCAATGGACCGGCTCGCCGTATTCGTCGAGCCCGGTGCGCCAGGAATAGTTCCAGAGGCCGCCCCAGTCGTCCTGCTTCTCGTAGCAGACGACCTCCGGGATCTCGGCGCCCTTGGCCGCGGCGGATTGGAACGCGCGCAAGACGGCGGTGCCGGACGGGCCCGCACCGATGACGGCAACTCGCTTCTTCATGACGCCTCCCTGTGGGGCTCCCTGTTCCGGGCGTCCGCCGGCACGATTCCGGTTCAGATCCGGTCTTTACGGCGCGCGGCACCCGCCATCCGCAAACGATACTGGAGCCCGCGCCGAATGGCAACGAAATCGCAACCAAAGCTGGGCAACATTCGACCAATTCCAGACCAATCGACTCCTTCAGTCGTCATGCCCGGGCTTGACCCAGGCATCTGGCTCCGATGGGTACGAGATTACCGGGTCAAGCCCGGCAATGACGCCATGATGGACTAGCCGTGGACCTGGCCGTAGCTGCCGCGGAAATAGAGCAGGGGGCGCCCCTCGGGATCATGGGCGAAGCGCAGCACCCGGCCGATGAAGATCAGATGGTCGCCCCCGTCATGGACGGCGTGGGTGGTGCAATCGAAGACCGCGAGCGCATGCTTCAGGATCGGCGCGCCGCTCTGCCAGGTCTCGAACTCGAGGCCCATCCATTTGTCGGTCTCCGCCTGGGCGAACAGGCGCGAGATGTCCTGCTGATCGTCGCGCAGGATGTTGATCGCGAAATTGCCCGCCTCCTCGAAGGACTGCAGGCTGTAGTTCTGGCGGTTGAGGCTGAAGAGGACGAGCGGCGGATCGAGCGAGACCGAGTTGAACGAGTTCGCCGTCAGCCCGAGCGGCTCCCCGGAACGGCTGCGCGCGGTCACGATGGTCACGCCCGTCGCGAAGTTACCGAGCGCGTTGCGGAACTCCCGGGGATCGAAATCCATTCACGAACTCTGCTGCGCGTCACATCCATCCGATCGGTGCCGGATGGTAGCGGTTTCGCAAGAGACGCGCCAAGCTTCATGCGGCGCCGCGCGGCTCAAGCGCGCGACAGCTCGCTTCCCCTCACGCGGAACGAACGATCAGTGATCGTCGTGCGGATGTCTCGAACCGTGATCGCGACGTGGGCCGCCACCCCCGCCCCCGAAGGGCCGACGGTTCTGTGCGCGCGGCGTCGCGGTGCTGGTGTCCAGCGTGATGACCCTGAGGACCTGGATTCCCTTGCGGCCCTGCCCCACCTGGCAGTGGATCGTGGAACCTTCAGGCGCGTCCTGGAGTCCGGCTTCTTTCAGGGCCGAGATGTGCAGGAACACATCCGGCGCCCCGTCGGCAGGCGAGACAAACCCAAAGCCTTTTTCCGGATTGAACCACTTAATCCTTCCCCTGAGCTCGGTGCCGCCCTGGCTTTGATCAGTCATTGTAGTCACTCTACTCCCTGTCTCACATCCGGCCCCTCATCATTGGTCTCGTCTTCCGCGATACCCGAATGCTGAAATGCCAGCGAGCAGCATGGGCGTTGGGGGGAGGAAAAGCAAGGGGCGGTGGTGTGAATTGGAGAGCGCTTGATCCTTGGCAATACGACACCTTCGCCATCGCAATGCTGTCGAACAATATGTGTAGATCTATGGAAAGCGTTATGGATCGTTGCCCCTACAGGTTGAGCTGGAACGTCAACCGCCGCAAAGTGTAGTAGGAAGTGCCGTGCCCTTCGGAATCGCTTCTGCGACGGCCATGACGCGCAAGCCAGGCGCCACAACATCGTATGCGGCGCCTAAAGCCGGCCGGTGCCGCGCCTTGCATCGGCGCCCGACCCTGGCTTTGCTGGCGGTCGGCGCCTTGGCGCCTGGCATTGCCGGCGCCGACGAGGATCCTTACGGGCGGGCGCGTGCCGATCACCCAGATCTCTTCCGGGTCTACTACGACGAAGGCGTCATGGAGTATTGCGGGCTGCAGACCAGGAACTCGATGGGCGGCTTCTTCCTGCAGCGCGACCAGCTCCTCGAGAGCCGGCCGATGAGCGCCGCCGATCATCGCGCGGTCAGGATCGCGGCGAGCATCGCGGTCGATCTGGAGTTCGACAATCGCGGCCTCGGCGGCCAGCGCAACTGGTGCCGCACCGCCGGCCTCGACGCCTATGGCCGGTTCATCGCCACCTACTGGTACGGCCCCGGTCCTCTCCTGGCGCGCGACTAGCCATGAACACGATCGCGCTCATCCTGGTCATCCTCCTGGCATTCTATTTCGGCGTGCTGGCGCTGCTCTATGCGACGCAGCGGAAGATCGTGTTCGCCGCCGACGCCACCCGCGCCGATCTCATGGCGGCCGGGCTCGCCGAGCAGATGACCGAGGTCACGATCGAGCCGGAGCCCGGCCTCAAGCTCGTCTCCTGGTGGGCGCCCGCGGTGCGGCCGGACCGCCGGGTCATCGCCTACTTCCACGGCAATGCCGGCCATCACGGCAGCCGCGCCGACCGCATCCCGGACTATCTCGCCGCGGGCTACGGCGTGCTGCTGATCGGGTATCGCGGCTATGGCGGCAATCCGGGCCAGCCCACCGAGCAGGGCCTCTATGCCGACGCCCGCGCCAATCTCGCCTTCCTCGCGCGAGAGAACGTGCGGCCCCATGAGATCGTGCTCTTCGGAGAATCCCTCGGCACCGCGGTCGCCATTCAGATGGCGACCGAGTTCCCCGCCTTGGCCCTTGTGCTTGAAGCGCCGCTCGCCTCGATCCTCTTGTCGGCGCGCGCGCGTTATCCGCTGTTTGCCTTCGGACCTCTGGTCAAGGACAAGTTCGCCTCGATCGACAAGATCGCCAAGGTGAAGATGCCGGTCCTGGTGCTGCACGGCGAGCTCGACCGCGTGACCGCCGTCAAGTTCGGCCGCATGATCTTCGCCGCCGCCAACGATCCCAAGCACGGCATCTTCCCCCCGAGCGCCGGCCACACCGATCTGATGGAGCACGGCATGGCGAAGGAGGTGCTGGCGTTCCTGGACCGGCTGCCGAGCGTGCCGGCATCGTTCGTTGAAGCTGGCGATAGGAGCAGTGCATGACATCGCGGCGAACCGCGCCAGGGCTACTGAGTGTGCTGGTGACTATCGCGGCGCAATCGTCGGGCGCTCTCGCGGATAACTACCCAGACTCCTTTGCTGACTATCTCAATGCACACGACCTCTATTTCGACTTCGTTGACGCTGCAGCGCGTTCTTTATGGGTTGAGGCGCCGAGCGGCGATATCAGACTTGGAATACCTGGCGGTATCGCTCCGGAAGTATCGGTAACTTCGGCCGAGACGCCACCAGAGGACGGAGAGCTTACGGCCGTTCGGGCGGACTTGTACGAGGCGATATCTCAAGTTCTGCAGCGCCTTAGCATCAAGCAGTGCTCTGTAAACTCGGCTAACAGCGAAGGCCCATGCGTCCCCGCAATCTTGCACATTGGGTTCGCCTCCCGACATGGGGACGTGATCTATCTGCCTGACCTGCGTGATGCGGTGGGCAACCAAATATCGGGCATGCCTGGCGCTGCTGGATATTTTCAAAGTCACGAGCGCGCTTATGCGATGTCCTGCGGCTCCTACATTGGTAGGCAGAGATCCGGAAACGTGACGCTAGTCGAGGCTGGACTCACGCTTGAAAGCTTCCCACTGCACTCGCTTCAATCAGAACCGACTGAATCGCTTTCACTTGGCTTTGAGAGATGCATTCTTCATCTGCTCGGGGTTTCTGTGTTACCGAATGTCCCAGCGGGAGATTTGGACTACTACATTGCTCGTAGTCTCGAGACGCTCCACAAAGCGGAAGCGTTCCTTACGCACGACCAGACCGCTGATGACATCCCGGAACTAGTCATGATGCATGCCATAAAGAAGGCTCTTGGGAAGGACCCAACGGTCGGCGAACAGTGACCGGCTGCTGACTGCAGCTCAGCCCGCGCTGGCCGCCTTCGCCGCGCCGCCGGTCAGATCGCGCAGCACCTGATCGGCGCGCACCGGGCGCGAGAAGCGATAGCCCTGGGCGTAGGTGCAGCCGAGCTGCTTCAGCGCTTCCGCCTGCTCCGCAGTCTCCACGCCCTCCGCCACCAGCTTCAGGTCGAGGCCTTGCGCCAGGCCGACGATCGCTTTCACGACCGCCATGCTCTTGCGGTTCTGCAGCATGGTCTCGACGAAGCTCTTGTCGATCTTCAGCTCGTCCACCGGCAGGCGGTGCAGGTAGCCGAGGCTGGAATAGCCGGTGCCGAAATCGTCGATCGAGACCCGGAAGCCCAGCTGCTTGCAGCGCGCGATCCAGGCGATCGCCGCCTCGTGATCGTCGATCAGCATGCTTTCCGTCAGCTCGATCTTGATCTGCGACGGCAGCAGGCCGTGCGCGGCGACGTTGGCGGCGAGGTCGGCGAGGAAGGTGGGATCGCCCAGGAAATGCTTGGTGACGTTGATCGCGACGAAGAGATCGTGGGCGTTGTTGCGATTGCCGGGTCGCGTCGCATTCCGCGCCGCCTGGAAGGCGGCGAGGTTCTTCGCCGCCGCTTCGGCCACCCAGCGGCCGATCGCCACGATGAGCCCCGCTTCCTCGGCGAGGCGGATGAACTGATCGGGGCCGACCGGGCCGTGCAGCGGGCTGTTCCAGCGGATCAGGCCTTCGAACCCGGCGAGGGCGCCGGTCTCCAGAAAAACGAGCGGCTGGAAATAGAGCTCGAACTCGCCGCCCGCGAGGGCCGCTTTGAGCTCGTTCTCCAGGGTCAGCTTGGCGACCGCGCGGCGATGCCGCTCGGGACCCGAGGCGAAGGCATCGGGCGGCGGCTTGCCGGCATCGGCCCAGCCGGTGATGTTGCGCCGGTCGCCGCGATAGGAGCGCAACACCGAGCGCAGCAGCAGGGCCACGATCTCGTCGCCGGAATTGATGCGGTGGCGGATCTGCTCCTGGCTGATCAGGATGAGCTCGGTCTCGGTCACCGCGATCGCGTTGGCCGAGCGTTCGAAACCGTCGAGCGCCGCAAGCTCGCCGAACAGCTCGCCGGGGCCGAGAGTGGCCAGCACCTCCTTCATCTCGCCGGTGCCGATCGAGATCTCGATCTCGCCACGCTCGATGATGAAGGCGTAGTCGCCGAGCTCGCCCTCCCGGAAGATCTCCGTCCCGGCCGGAAACACCCGGCGAAAAACGCCTTCGCTCACGCAGCTGCTCCCATTCTCATGGGCCGAATATAGGCCGCGGGCGTGGGATTATGCCAGTTCGGCGCGATCAAAACGCCGCGTCCAGGACCTTGCCCAGCGCCTCGAAGGGGAGCATCACGCAGTCGCGCCGGCTCTTCGACCCATGCACCGGGGCGAATACCCGGAGGCCGGCGAAGGACTCTGGCACCGGCGCGCCGTCCTTCATCAGCGCGGTCGCCGCTCTGGCCATCTCGCGCAATTGCTCGGGCGACCGGCCCGGCGCGAACTCGGCGATCGTTGCGGCCGAGGCCTGGCAGAGCAGGCAGCCCTTGACCTCATGGCCGATCGCCGAGACGGTGCCGTCGCTGCGCTGGAGGTCGAGCGTCACGCGGTCGCCGCAGAGCGGGTTGTCGAGGGTGATGCTGGCCGCGGGCATCGACAGGCGCCCTTCGCCGTAGGCCCGGCGCGCCCGGGTGACCAGCTCCGAGTGGTAGAGGTCGGTGCTCATGTCGGCACCTTCTGCAGCAGCCGGTCATAGGCCTCCGGCGTGTCCACATCGGCGAAGACGCCGGCATCGTCGACCGCCAGCTCCGCCACCTGATCGTCATGCTCGCCGATCAGGTGCCGCGCGCCGACATCGCCTTCGAGCGCCAGCATCTCGGGGAAATACCGGCGATCGAACAGAACGGGATTGCCGCGCTTGCCGTCCAGCGTCGGCACCACGATGCTGCGCCCCTCGAGCGGATTGAACGCCGCGATCAGGCGGCGGATCAGCGCCGCCGAGACCTGCGGCATGTCGCCGAGCATGACCACCGCTGCCGCGGTCTTCGGCGAGAGGGCGCGAATGCCGGCCTTCAGCGAGGCGCTCATGCCGAGCCGATGCTCGCGCGCCTCGATCACCTTGACCCGACGCTCGCCGAGCGCCGTCTTTACCTTGCCCGCCTGATGGCCGCTGACGACGACGATCTCGTCCAATCCGGCCGCGAGCGCCTGGTCGACGGCATGGCAGAGGATCGGCTTGCCGTCGAGCTCCAGCAGCAGCTTGTTGCGGCCCATCCGGCTCGAGCGGCCGGCGGCGAGGATGATGGCGGCGATCGCCGGGGGCGTCGCGGCGGCGGGCGCCTCCTCCGGCCGCCGGTCGCGCGGCTGCGGCCGGCTCGGGATCTCGCCCAACAGCCCGCCGACGCCCATGGCGGCGATCTCGTCATGGCCGACCGGGATGTCGGCGAGGACCCGCTGCAGGACCCAGTCGAACCCGTTGATCTTCGGCGAGCGCGCACAGCCCGGCAACCCGATCACCGGATTGCCGTCGAGCGAGCCCAGCACCAGGAGGTTGCCGGGATCGACCGGCATGCCGAAGCGCTCGATCCTGCCGCCCGCGGCGGCGATCGCGGCCGGGATCACGTCCTGCCGGTCGGCGATCGCCGAGGCACCGAGGATGAGGATGAGATCGGCGCCGCCAGCCTTCGCCGCGCCGATTGCGGCACGCAGCGCCGACGTCTCATGGGCACAGCGGCTTTCGGTGACCGGCGGACTGCCGAGCGCCTGCAGCCGCTCGTTCATCACGCCGACCGCCTTGTCGAACAGGCTCGGCTTCATGCCGGGAAGCATGGTCTGGATCAGCGCGACGCGGCGCGGCCGATAGGGACTGAGCGCGACCGGCGCTGCATCCTTCGCCAGAGCGACGCAGCGGTCGAGATCGGCCCGCGTCACCGCGAATGGAATGATCTTCACCGTCGCCACCATCTGCCCCGCCTCGACCGGTGCGAAGGCGGGCAGGGTGGCGAGCGTGATGTCCTCGCTGACGCGATTGATGCCGTCGACCCGTCTCGTGTCGGGCACGAAGACGCCGTCCGCGACGGCATAGAGATTGGCGCGGCCGGTGAAGGAGGGATCGACCCGCAGCCCGTCGCGGACCAGCGCCGTCGCCAGCTCCTGCGCCGCGCGATCCTCGGGCACGTCGGCGCGCTCGAGTCGCACGGCGGTGAGGCGCGCGATCCCCGCGCCGGCCAGAACCGAGACATCGGTCTCGCTCAGCCGCCGGCCCTTCTTGAACACCTGGCCGGCGACGCGCTGGGTGTGCACCAGGATGGTTCCGGCGCAGTCGGCGATCGGCAGGTCGGCGAAGATCATCGTCGGCTCAGGCCCGCTGGCTCGGCCGGTTGCGCCGTGCCGCGGTCAGTTGCGCGAGCACCGAGACGGCGATCTCGGCCGGTGATTTCGCGCCGATGTCGAGCCCGGCGGGCCCGTGGATGCGTGCGAGATCCGTTTCGCTGAAGCCGGCGCGGGTCAGGCGATTGATGCGCGCACCGTGGGTCTTCTTGCTGCCGAGGGCGCCGATATAGAAGGCCGGCGAGCGCAACGCCGCCGAGAGCGCCGGGTCGTCGAGCTTGGGATCGTGAGTCAGCGTGACGACGGCGGTCCGCACGTCGGCCGCCAGCTTCTCCATCGCCTCGTCGGGCCAGTCGCCGCTCAGGGTCACACCGGGGAACCGGTCCTCGGTGGCGAACGCGCGCCGCGGATCGACCACGGTCACCGCATAGCCGGCGATCGCCGCCATCGGCGCCAGCGCCTGGGAGATGTGCACGGCACCGACGATGATGAGCCGCGGCGCCGGGTTGTGGATCTGGACGAAACACTTCTTGCCGTCGAGCTCCAGCTCGCCGTTGCGATCCTCGCGCACCGCCTGCGCCACCGCATCCTGCGCCGCCGATGAAAGCGACAGCGCCGGCGCCGGGTGACCTTCGGTGAACAGGTCCTGCGCGCCGGTCGCGAGATCGGTGACGAGCGCGGCTTGCTGCTTCTTGGCCTTGAGCTCGAGCAGGCGATCGAGGACCTCGCGTCGCATCGGCCGCTACTCGACCCGTTCGACGAAGATCTGCAGCTTGCCGCCGCAGGCGAGGCCGACTTCCCAGGCCTGCTCATTGGTGATGCCGAAATCCAAGAGGCGCGGCTTGCCGTCGGCGATCACCTCCTGCGCCTCTTTCACGACGGCGCCCTCGACGCAGCCGCCGGAGACCGAGCCCAGCATGCGCCCCTCGGTATCGACCACGAGCTGCGACCCCGCGGGCCGCGGCGACGAGCCCCAGGTCGCGGTCACCGTGGCGAGGGCGACACCTTTGCCTTCGCGGCGCCATTGCGCCGCTGCCGTCAGAACTGCTTCATCCTCGGTCATGCTGCCCTCTTTCCCCCAATCGTTCCTTGGGACGCCGGCCGGTCGCTGCGCATGGCGGCCTGGCGGAGCGCATCGGCCAGATCCTGCATGCTGGCGAGATTATGGATCGGGCGGAAATCGTCAACATGGCGGATCATCGCCTTCGCGCCCTGGCTCTGTGGCCGATAGGCCTCGTAGCGGAGCAGGGGATTGAGCCAGATGAGCCGCCGGCAGGACTTCTGCAGCCGCACCATCTCCTCCTCCAGCCCCTCGACGCCCTCGCGGTCGAGCCCGTCGGAGATCAGCAGCACGATGGCGCCCTGGCCCAGCACCCGGCGCGACCATTTGGTGTTGAAGTCGTGCAGGCAATGCCCGATCCGCGTCCCGCCCGACCAGTCCTTCACATGGGCGGCGACCCGGTCGAGCGCAAGGTCCACGTCGCGCTGCCGGAGGTCGCGGGTGATGTTGGTGAGCCGCGTCCCGAACAGAAAGGTGTGCACCCGGTCTCGGTCGTTGGTGATGGCGTGCACGAAATGCAGCGCCATGCGCGAATAGCGGCTCATCGAGCCCGAGATGTCGCAGAGGATCACCAGCGGCGGATGCCGGAGCTTGGGCGATTTCAGCTTCAGCGGGATGGCGCCCGCACTCCGGAGGCTGGCGCGCAGGGTGGCCCGCATATCGACCCTTCGTCCGCGAGAATCCGCCGCGAAGCGCCGGGTCGGCACTTCCATGATCGGCAGCTTCAAGGCGGCGATCGCCTTCTTGCTCGCGGCGAGCTCGGCCGTGGTCATCTTCTCGAAATCCATCGACTGCAGGATCTCGCGCTCCGAGAAGGTCATGGCGGCGTCGATCTCGAGTTCTTCCTCGTCGGCCTCGCCTTCTGCCATCGAATCCGCCGCGCGATCGCCCTGCAGCGCCTCGGCGAGGCGCATCGCCATCTCCTGGCGGTCCTCGTCCGGCTGCTCGTAGCGCAGCTGCGGCAGCAACATGGACATCATGCGCTTCAGGAACTGGGGGTTCTTCCAGAAGATGTGGAAGGCCTGGTCGAAGATTTCCCGCTGCTCGCGGCGTTGCACGAAGACGGCGTGGAGCGTCCAATAGAAATCGTCGCGCGTGCCGATGCCGGCGGCCTTCACGGCCTCAACGGCGTCGATCACCTTGCCCGGGCCGATCGGCAGCCCCGCCGCGCGCAAGGTGCGGGCGAACAGCAGGATGTTCTGGGCCAGGCGGCTCGACGTCGCGGTTTCGGTCATTCGGATGGGCTCCTCGGGCGCCGACGCGCCGTCAGTGCTGCAGCAGGCGTTTCGCTGCCTCCGCCGCGAGATCGGTGCGCACCTGCTCTAGGATCGCCGCCGCCTCGCTGCCGCGGATGCGCGCGATGTCGTCCTGATACTTCAAGAGCGCGCCCAGGCTGCTGTCGATCGCGGGCGTGGTCAGCGCCACCTGGTCGAGCTGAACCAGGGCGTCGGTCCAATCGATCGTTTCGGCGACTCCGGGCAGCTTGAAGAGATCGCGCTGTCGGAGCTTCTGCACGAAGGCGACCACTTCGCGCGAGAGATCCATTCCCGCACCCGGCACCTTGGCCCTGAGGATCGCCAGCTCCCGTTCGGCGTCGGGATAGTCGACCCAGTAGTAGAAGCACCGCCGTTTCAAGGCGTCGTGGATCTCGCGCGTGCGGTTGGAGGTGATGACCACGATCGGCTTCGCCGCGGCCTTGACGACGCCGATCTCCGGGATCGTCACCTGGAAATCCGAGAGCAGCTCCAAGAGGAAGGCCTCGAACGGCTCGTCGGTGCGGTCGAGCTCGTCGATCAGCAGCACCGGCGGGCCCTTCGGGTCCGGCTCCAGAGCCTGCAGCAGTGGGCGCTTGATCAGGAACCGCTCCGAGAAGATGTCGGCGGCGATCCGCTCCTTGCTCTCCTCGTGCGCGGCTTCGGCGAGCCGGATCTCGATCATCTGCCGCGCGTAGTTCCATTCGTAGACCGCGGCCGCGACGTCGAGCCCCTCATAGCATTGCAGCCGCACCAGATTGCGGCTGAGCGTCTCGGCCAGCACCTTGGCGATCTCGGTCTTGCCGACCCCGGCCTCGCCCTCGAGGAACAGCGGGCGTCCGAGCTTCAGCGCCAGAAAGACCGCCGTCGCCAGGCTGCGGTCGGCGACGTAGTTGCCGGCCTTCAGCAGCGCCTGAGCCTGGTCGATATCGGCGGGCAGGGCGGCCATCTCAATGCGACCCCGGGCGCGAGGCGTCTATTTCTGCACCCACTGGCCGGCGTTGTTCATGTAGTACATGCCGGGCTTCAGCTTCTGGGCGATGGTCTTCTCCGCGGCGAGCGCGCCGACCTCCTCGACAGGCACGCCCTTCTGGCCGGCAAGCTGCTCGTAGACCTGACGGCGCTGGGCGTTGATGTCGGTGACCAGCTGCTGGATCTGCGGCGAGGGGCTCGGCTGGACAGCGGCGACATAGCCATCGGGCCGCTCGCCGATCTGGCCGGCAACGCGGGCGTCGTCCAGCGGGTCGGCGACGGCGATGCTCAGGGGCAGCGCCAGGCCGACCACGAGCGCCAGCATCAGAGACTTGAGAATCTGCTTGATTCGGAATTGCATCGTCGAACTTCCTGCCAAAGGGATGCGGCGCAGGGCGTCAGAACAGGTTGGGGTTGTCGTTGACCAGGTTCTCGACGTCCTTGTCGACCTTGACACGGACCTCCTGCTCGATCTTGACGTTCAAGTTGATCACGATCGGTTTATCGGGCGCCTCGACCTTCACCGTCGGGTTGCAGCCGGCCACGCCGGAGCACACTCCAACACAGGCCAGGATCACGACCGTGCTGGCGCTGGCGCGGTACGCCGGGATTCGCGGGAGCGGCACCTTATCGGGCCCTTCACTGGTTCAGGGATTTCAGCCTCTCGCGGATCATATCCGGCACTTCGTAGCCGGCCAAGCCCTTGCGCAGCGCCTCGTCCAGCCGGCCGGTGACCTTGAGATTGAACTCGACCGGATAGCCGTTATAGAAGCTGGGGTTGCGCCCGGCGATGTGCAAGCCGAGCTCGGTATCCCCGGTCGCGGCACGATCTAGATCAATTTCCAGCCGGTCATAGTGGAAGTCCGAGAGGGCGGACATCGCCATCTTGACGCTGTCTCCGGCGCCCTGCAGCGCAGCCGGCGCCTGGGCCTGGTTGTAGCTGAGATGGCCTGGCCCTTCGGCCGCCAGTTTGGCATGGTCGATCGCAAGGCCCGCGGGAAAGATCGTCACCGGGATGCCGCCGGTGAGGATGCCATCGCCGTCGAGGCCGGCGACCGCGAACAGCTGGAACAGCCGCTGCACCGAGATCTTGTCCACCGCAAGATGGATCTGCTGGGCCGGGGCGTTGAGCTTGAGCGTCACGGGATCGAGCGTCACCCGGCCGCTCATCATCTCGAAATGGCTTTCGGCGAGCGTGAGCGTGGCGCCGTCGTCGATCTTGAATCGTACCAATCCCCCGGTCAGCGGCAGGCCGACATCGGCCAGCTCGACCGACATCACCTGATCGGCCGCGGTGGTCAGCGGCCAAGGCCGGTCGATCTCGACCGCGGTGTTGAGATTGCGCAGCGCGATCGGCCCGACCTTGCCGGTCAGTCCCTGCAACGTCACCTGGAGCTGAGAGGTCACATCGCCCTTGTCGACCAGGACCGGCCCCTTGAGCGCGACGGTGCCGGCGATGTCCTCGGTCCTGCGCGCGAGCGACGCCAGCAGGTCGCGCGGTTGCAGGCCGCCGGGTACGAAAGTCACCGGCGGCATCTCGACGTCGAACCGGCCCTTGCCGCTGGCGATGTCGTAGCCGCCCTTGGCGGAAAGGCTCGCCTTGGCGGCCGCGAGCGCCAGCTTCGCGTTGGCCGTGAGCTTGCCGCCGTCGAACGTCGCCTTGCCGTCGAGCGCCGCCGGTCCGAAATGCGAAGGACCCGTCACCGCGGGCGAGCTGACGGCAAGATCGAGCTTCCCATTGCTGCCCTTCAGCCCCAGCGTCAGGTTCTTCGCCGCCGCGTCCGACTGTGACAGCGCCAGGGCGGCGTTCTTCACGTCGAGCGCATAGGCCGTCGTGCCGTCGCTGCCGAGCGAGAAGGTGAGGGCACCGCCCGGGATCGAGAGCTGGATCGGCGCCGGCGCGAAGGGTACGGTCACTTCGGCGCTCGCAGGTCCCAGTGTCAGCGCGCCGTCGAGCGGGCCGGCGCCCGGCGGGTCGGAGCGCAAGGTGATCAGGCTCGCATCGGTCTTCTTGATCGAGATCGTGACCGGCTTGTTGATCTTGACGCCGCCGCCGATCGCGGCGCTCGCGAACTTGAACGAACCGTCTCGGCTCGGCCGGATCTGCAACATCCCGTCGCCATATTGCAGCTGCAGGCCGACATCGAGTGCCGGCGCTCTCGCCTGGAGCGCACCGACCGTCACGGCTTTCATCTGCCCGGAGAGGTCGAGCGTCGCCTGGGCCGATGACTTGCCCGGCTCGAGACTGGCGAGGGCGGAGCCCTGGACATGGAGGGCGACGTCCGGCGACCAGCCGCCCGCCGCCTTCAGGTCCAGGTTCGGGATTTCCAGACGGCGCTCGGCCAGGATCGCCCTGCCGTTGCCGTCGAGATCGGCGGGCGCGGGCTGGCCGGGGAAGGCCAGTCCCTTCGCGCTGAAGCTCCAATCCGCCGCCAGCTTGAGCGCGCCGGTTGCCAGGCGGATGCCGCTGTTGGTGCCGTCGCCCGGCGGTTGCTTCAATTGCGCGGTGAACTGCAGTCCGCCCGCAGTTGGCCGTGGCAGGCCGAAGATCTCCCAGAGCGCCGATTCGGCTTTGATCTCCCCGGCCACGTTACCCTGGGGTTGCGGCGACCGGTTGCTGAGCGCGGCATTGAGATCGAGATGGATCGCGGCGCGCTGGTCCGGCTCGGTCAGCGCGAACTGGCTGTAGATGACACCCTGGTCGATGGTCGCCATGCCATCGCCGGCGAGCTGGCCGAGCGGGGTGTCGATGGTCAGCACGATCTTGTGGAGGATGATCGAGGGCGGTGGGCCCGAGGGTCCGGGATGCGGCGCCATCCACTCGCGCAGCATCGGGTCGAGCTCGCCAAGGGTCAGCGCATGGCCGTTATACTGGGCGTGCAGCTCGACGCGCCCGATCTCCACGTGATCGAGCCGCATCGCCGTCGCGTTGAATTGCAGGCTGATATCCGCCGCGGACACCTGGCCGCTGGAGCCGAGCGAGAGCGAGGCGATCGTCGCCTGGCCGCTGTCGATATGGTCGATGCGAACCCTGCCCGGCACGCCGTAGCGTAAGGCCAGGACCTCCGTCGCTGCCCAGGCTGCGATCCGTTCGCGGGCGGTCAAGCCGATGACCACCAGCAGCACCGGCACCAGGATGACAAAGACCGGCCATCGCCGCCGGCGCCTCCTGGTCTTTGCTGATGGATCAGCCATGGCTCGCACTCATCCCGCCGCACTCACGCCGATCGGCCGAGCGCATCCGTCTCCGTCCCCGAGACGGAACCTATTCTAGCGCCGCGGTGCTACCGTTCGTCGAATGCCCGTGGGGCTCGGGCCGCGCCGCGATCGACAGAGCTGGGGCTACTCGATCAAACGGCGCCACCAGCCGCGCCGCCTCGCCTGGTCGCTGCTGCTATCGTCCGACGCAGCCTGCCGGACCTGCTTCTCATCGGGCGACCCGCCGATCTCGATGACGGTGACCGGCGACGAGGCGTCTCCGTGCGCGGGTGCCTCGTGAGCGGTCTCCGCTTCCGGCGCAGCCGCCAACGGCACCGGGTCCACCAGCGGGTACGGCTCGGGACGTCGTTCAGCAATCGGCTCCGTGGCAACCGGCTGACGCCATTGCGGCGGCAGGTTGTCGGCATCGTCCGGCACCGCCGGCTGCTCGCCTTCGCCCATCGGCTCGCCGGATGGCATTTCGTCCTGGTGCTCTGCAGGCGCGCCCTCGGCGGATGCGCCTTCCTCCTGTCCGCGGCGCGAGCGGCGGCGGCCACCCCGGCGACCGCGCCGGCGACGGCGGCGTGGCTCGCCCTCGGCGAGGGCCGTGCCGGCCTCCTCAGCCTCCTCCGCCTCGTCGGTGGCTTCCGCTTCGCCGATCTCGGTCGCGGGTTCGCCATGGACTTCGGCAGGCTGTGCGGGCTGCTCTGACGCAGCCGGCATCTCGCCGCCCGCTTCCGGCGCTCCCACTTCCCGCGCATCGGTGAACTCGTCGGCGCTGAACCGGCTGCCGCGACCGCGCCGCCGCCGGCGTCGCCGGCGTCGGCCGCCGGTCTCCTCCTCGGTCGCCGCTGCTGCGCTGGGCTCGCTCTCGGCCACGGCTTCGGCGGCCTCTTCGCTCTCCTCGGCCGTCTCCTCGAGCATGTCCTCCTCGAGGTCGAGTTCGGCCTCGGTCGGCAGCGCAGCCGGTGCCTGGGCGGGCGGCAGCTCCTCGCCCGGCGCCAGCTGCTTGATGCGCTCCAGGCGGAAGTCGGGCGGGGTCAGGCTGTCGTCGCCGTTCACATAGATGCGGACCCCGCGCCGCAGCTCGAGCTGGGTCAGCGCGATCCGTTTGCGGTTGAGGATGTAAAGTGCCACCGCCGTCGGCGCGAAGACGGAAACGCCCGCGCTGAACGACTTGGTGATCTCCTCCTCGACCATGCGCAGCACGTGCAGCGCCGTCGAATCGACCGAACGGATTCGGCCCGACCCGCGGCAATGCGGGCAGATCTCGGTCGAGGCCTCCTGCAGGCTGGGATGCAGCCGCTGCCGCGACATCTCCAGGAGACCGAACGAGCTGATCCGGCCGATCTGGATGCGGGCGCGGTCGTTGCGCAGCGAATCCTTGAGCCGCCGCTCGACGCCGGAATTGTTGCGGCCTTCCTCCATGTCGATGAAGTCGATCACGATCAGGCCGGCGAGGTCGCGCAGCCGGAGCTGGCGCGCGATCTCCTCCGCCGCTTCGAGATTGGTCTTGAACGCGGTCTCCTCGATGTTGCGCTCCTTGGTGGCGCGCCCCGAGTTGACGTCGATCGCGACCAGCGCCTCGGTCTGGTTGAGCACGATGTAGCCGCCCGAGCGCAGATGCACGACCGGATTGTGGATCGCGGCCAATTGCGATTCGACCTGATAGCGCTGGAACAGCGGCGTCGACGGATCGCGATAGAGCTGGACGCGCTTGGCATGGCTCGGCGTCAGCATGCGCATGAACGACTTCGCCTGCTGGTAGCCTTCGACACCGGCCACCACGATGTCGCCCATCTCGCGCGTGTAAAGGTCGCGGATCGAGCGCTTGATCAGGCTCGCCTCCTCGTAGATCAGCGCCGGCGCGCTCGATTTCAGCGTGGTTTCGCGGATCTCGTCCCACAGCCGCATCAGGTACTCGAAATCGCGCTTGACCTCGGCCTTGCTGCGCTCGCTGCCCGCGGTGCGGACGATGACGGCCATGCCCTCCGGCACGTCGAGCTCGTCCACGATGTTCTTCAGGCGCTTCCTGTCGTTGAGGCTGGTGATCCGCCGGGAGATGCCGCCGCCGCGATCGGTGTTCGGCATCAGCACGCAGTAGCGGCCGGCCAATGAGAGATAGGTGGTGAGGGCGGCGCCTTTGTTGCCGCGCTCCTCCTTGGTCACCTGCACCAGCAGGATCTGCCGGCGCTTGATGACCTCCTGGATCTTGTAGCGGCGCAAGGCGCGCTGGCGCCGACGCCGCGCATTCTCCTCGTCGACTTCGGGATCGTCCTCGCGCGCGGGCTCGCGCCCGCCGGTATTGTCGAACACCTCGTCCGGAACCTGGACCTCGACCAGCTCGCCCTGGGACGGCGGCGGCAGATCGGCATCGCCGGTGCCGGCCTCCGGCGCGCCAAGGTCCCGGGATGCCCCATCGCCCGAGGGGTCGCCGGAGAGATCGCCGGATGGGTTGATCTCCCAAGGAACGGAAGCCGTGTCCGGCGCCGGCTCCTGGCGCAGCACGTCTTGATGGGCCAGCAGTGGCATCGCGCCATCGCGCGATTCCTCCGCCGTCTCGGATTCCGCCGGTCTATCCGGGGTCTGCCCTCCCGGCCCGCCCGCTGTCGGAATCTCCTCCGCCGGCTCCTGGCTCGCGCCGTGGTCGTCGGCGTCTGCGACCGACGCGGCACCTTCTTCGGGCGAATGGTCCCCGACGTCATGCTCCTCGACGTCATGATCCTCGCGAGAACGGTCGACCCGCCGGCGGTCGCCGCTTCGATCGGCGTCGTGTTCCGCTTCGAGCGAGGCCTGGGTCTCGCGGATCAGCGCTTCGCGGTCGGCGACCGGGATGCGGTAGTAGTCGGGATGAATTTCGCTGAAGGCGAGGAAGCCGTGACGGTTGCCGCCGTACTCGACGAAGCAGGCCTGCAGCGACGGCTCGACCCGCGTCACCTTGGCGAGATAGATATTGCCTTTGAGCGGGCGGCGCCCCGCTATTTCGACGTCGAACTCTTCAAGCTTCTTTCCGTCCACCACCGCGACCCGCGTTTCCTCCGGGTGGGTGGCATCGATCAGCATTGTTTTGGCCATGCGTGAAATACTCCAGCGCGCGCCAGGCATGGCCCGGGACATCGCCCCGGGGGAAGGCAGGCGGCAGCGCAAATCGGGTTGGTGAATTCCAGGTGTGTTTCATGTCTACCTGAGGCGGACAGCGCCGCCATGACGATCCCGGCGGACCGAAATCCCGCCCAAGGGCGATCGATCCAGGGGGGCCGTCGATGCGACGCCACTGCGGCCGACCTCACCTGGAATGCTGCTGGTTTGCTGCGCCATGCAGTATGATCCCAGGCCCGGGCCGGCCAAGCCTTGGCGGTGGGCGTTGCGCAGAGAAGGAATCCCGAGCGCCGATCACCCGCCACCAAGTCGCTGGCACAATAGTGACCCGGAGGAATCAAGACAATGCCTATCGAAAATGGGTGCCCCAAGCCGTCACGAGGCCGTGTGTCGCAGAAGGATTCTGTTGATTCACAGTGTGTTGCGAGGTTATACTTGAGTCGGTTATCGGGAGACCGGGCCTAAATGCGCGAGATTCGACGGATTCCCTGCTGGTGTTCAAGGATATTATTCCTTGCGCTCCTGGTCATGGCGAGCCGTGCCGAGGCCAGGCCGGCGGTCACAGAGGCGAAGCTTGGCGTTCAACCTGACCTGACGCGGGTCGAACTCAGCCTCAGCGCGACCGCCCAGTATCGGGTCTTCACTTTGGCCGATCCGGACCGGGTGGTGATCGATTTCGCCGAGCTCGCCTGGAAGGTTCCGGACGGGCGCAAGCTGCAGGGCCGGGGCCTCGTGGCCGGCCTGCGCTACGGTCTCTACAAGGCCGGCACGTCACGTATTGTGCTGGACCTGACCGCGCCGGCGACGGTCGCCGACGCGCGGATCATGCCGGCCGACGGAACGCAGCCCATTCGCTTCTCGATCGATCTCAGGCCCTCGGACGAAGGGAGCTATCGCGCCTCGGTCCAGGCCGTGCTGTTCGCCTCCGACGGCGCCGCGACCGCGATGTCCGCGGCGGCGCCCGACGCCAAGCCGGATGACGCCGCGGCGCCGGCCACGGGCGGTTCGTCGGCCAAGGCCAAGCTGGCCAAGAACCAGGTGCCGGCGGCCAAGACGGCGACGGCGAAGACCGCGGACAAGGGCGGCCCCGCAACGCTGGTTGCCACTCCGCCCGCGAAGGCCGCCGCTGCGGCACCGCCGCCGAAGCCGCTGATCATCATCGATCCCGGCCACGGCGGCATCGATCCCGGCGCGCTCGGCTCGCATACCATGGAGAAGAACATCACGCTGGCGATGGCGAAGCAGCTCCAGCAGACGCTGCTGGCGACCGGGCGTTTCCGGGTCGAGCTCACCCGCGACAAGGACGTCTTCATCCCGCTGCGGGACCGCTACAAGATCGCGCGCGACAAGGGCGCCGATCTGTTCATCTCGCTGCATGCGGATTCCAACCCGAGCACGCTCGCGCGCGGCGCTTCGGTCTACACGCTCTCCGACAAGGCGTCCGATGCCGAAGCGGAGGCGCTCGCCGCCAAGGAGAACAAGTCGGACGTGATCGCCGGAGTCGATCTCTCCCAGGAGAGCCAGACCGTGACCGGCATCCTGATCGACCTCGCCCAGCGCGAGACCACCAATCTCTCCTCGCGCTTCGCCTCGATCCTGGTGAACGATCTGCGCAACGACACGACGATGCTGGAGAACAGCCACCGCTCCGCCGGCTTCGCGGTCCTGAAGGCGCCCGACGTGCCCTCCGTGCTGCTCGAGATGGGCTACATCAGCAACGACGACGACGAACGCCTGCTGACCGACCCCAAGCATCAGAAGTCGGTCTCAGAAGGCATCGCGCACGCCATCGAGGACTATTTCGACTGGCGCGACATGATCCGCCGCACCTGAGAACCGCCCTTTAGGTCGCCCCCCGGAACCGTCCCCGGGCACTTCGTCGCGCCAGGCCGGACCCTGGCCGGAACCTTCCCGCCTGATCGCAAATTTGCCTTTATCGGCCAGGATAATGCACGCCCGGCGCTTGCCGGCGCCCGTGTCGATGACCAGATTCCGGGCGTGCCCAAGGGCGCGCCCTGCGGTCTGGTTTTCCGGGACCGGTCAGGATAGACAAAGGCTTATGACCGACCACGAACTGCCCACGTTGCGGGCGACCGATCCCATCGTTCCGCCCCCCTCCGGCCCCGCCGGCGGACCGGACCATGGCCGCAAGCGCAAGCGTCCGGAGAAGAGCCGCAAGCCGCGCCGGCGCGGCTGGTTCCGGCTGCCCTGGGTCATCAGCTTCCTGCTCGCCGTCATCTCCGTCGGCGGCACGATCGCCGCGATCGGCGGATGGATGGTCTACATCCACTATTCCGAGGATCTGCCGGATTACACCCAGCTCAGCAGCTACAATCCGCCGGTGGTCAGCCGGGTCTATGCCGGCGACGGCAGGTTGCTGGCCGAATATGCGGCCGAGAATCGCGTCTTCGTGCCGATCGCCGCGATCCCCAAACGCGTGATCAACGCCTTCCTTTCGGCCGAGGACAAGACCTTCTACACCCATCCCGGCATCGACGTCCCGAGCATGATCAAGGCCGCCTGGGTCAATCTGTTGAACTACGGGCGGGACAAGCGCCCGATCGGTGCCTCGACCATCACCCAGCAGGTCACCAAGAACTTCCTGCTCACCAACGAGCTCTCCTACGGCCGCAAGATCAAGGAGGCGATTCTCGCGCTCCGCATCGAGAAGGCGTTCTCGAAGGACCGCATCCTCGAGCTCTACCTGAACCAGATCTATCTCGGCTCCGGGAACTACGGCGTCGCCGCGGCGTCGATCAACTACTTCAACAAGTCGCTGAACGAGCTTTCGATCGGCGAGGCGGCCTATCTCGCCTCGCTGCCGAAGGCGCCGAACAACTACAACATCAAGCGCAACCACGAAGCCGCGCTCGATCGCCGCAACTGGGTGATCGATCGCATGCAGGAGAACGGCGACATCACCGCCGACGAGGCGAACGCCGCCAAGGCGGAGCCGCTGGAAGAGCGGGCGCGCTCCGCGACCGAGCGGGTGACCGCCGACTATTTCGCCGAGGAGGTGCGCCGCGAGCTGTCCGCGCGATTCGGCGAGGATGCGCTCTACAAGAAAGGCCTGACGGTCCGCTCGACGGTGGATCCGCACCTGCAGGAGATCGCCGACACGGCGTTGCGCAGGGGCCTGGTCGCCTTCGACCGAACCCAGGGCTATCGCGGTCCGTTGAAGCACGTCGCGCTCGGCGACGACTGGCAGAAGACGCTGGCGGCGCTGCCCGACATGCCCTGGCTCTACCAGTGGCAGACCGCGATGGTGCTCGCCGCCGACAAGACCGGCGCCCAGATCGGCTTCAAGGACGGCAGCAACGGCCAGATTCCGCTGGCGGAGCTGACCTGGGCCCGGAAGGTGCTGGCCGACCACAGCCGCGGCCCCGCGATCAAGAGCGGCAGCGACGCGCTGCAGCCCGGCGACATCGTCGCGGTCGAGGCGGTCGCCAAGGACAAGGACGGCAAGGACTATCCCGCCGGCACCTACGGCTTGCGCCAGGTGCCGGAGGTGAGCG
Organism: Candidatus Cybelea sp.; assembly: GCA_035542015.1. Lineage (GTDB taxonomy): Bacteria > Pseudomonadota > Alphaproteobacteria > Dongiales > Dongiaceae > Dongia. Next base: position 1,188 of record DATKMF010000277.1, on the reverse strand, counting down.
GCGCCTTCGTCGCGATGGACCCGCATACCGGCCGCGTGCTGGCGATGACCGGCGGCTGGTCCTACCAGCAGAGCGAGTTCAACCGGGCGACCCAGGCCATGCGGCAGCCGGGCTCATCCTTCAAGCCGATCGTCTATCTGGCGGCGCTCGAGAGCGGCTTCACGCCCTCCACCATCATTCTCGACGCGCCGATGGTGATCAACCAGGGTCCGGGCCTGCCGCCCTGGCGGCCGGAGAACTTCAAGCAGGAATATTTCGGCCCGGCCACCATGCGGCTCGGGCTGGAGAACTCGCGCAACCTGATGACCATCCGCATCGCGCAGACCATCGGCATGGCCAAGGTCGCGGAGATGGCCGGGCGCCTCGGCGTCATCGACAACATGCAGCAGACGCTGGCCATGTCGATCGGCGCCGGCGAGACCACCGTGCTCCGGATGGTCACCGCCTATTCGATGATCGTCAACGGCGGCAAGAAGGTCGAGCCGACCTTCATCGACCGCGTGCAGAACAGCCTCGGCTGGACCATGTATCGCCAGGACCAGCGCAAATGCGACGGCTGCTCCGGCATCGCCTATGACGGCCAGCCGCCGCCCGACCTGCCCGACGATCGCCCGCAGGTGCTCGACCCCGCCGTCGCCTATCAGATGGTCTCGATGCAGCAGGGCGTCGTGCAGCGCGGCACCGGCTTCGCCGTGAAGGCGGTGGGCAAGCCGCTCGCCGGCAAGACCGGCACCACCAACGACGGCCGCGACGTCTGGTTCGTCGGCTATTCGCCCGATCTCGCGGCCGGCCTCTATCTCGGCTACGACCAGCCGCGCTCGCTCGGCGAGCAGGCGACCGGCGGCACGCTGTCGGCCCCGATCTTCCGCGACTTCATGATGGAGGCGCTGAAGGACAAGCCGGCGACTCCGTTCCGCGTCCCGCCGGGAATCCGCCTGGTGCGCGTCAACTACAAGACCGGCCAGCGCCCGCAGCCCGGCGACACGGGTCTCGCCATCTGGGAGGCGTTCCGTCCCGGCACCGAGCCCAACGGCCAGCCGATGCAGGTGGTCGTGGGCAAGAGCGATTACGGCGAGGATGCGGGTTACGGCTCGCTCATTCCGATCGACAATGGCGGCCAGGGCCAGGCCGCCAGCGATTCCGCGCCGCCGCCCGCGGACTACGGCAGCAGCATCCTCGACATGCCGA
>DATKMF010000276.1:0-3633 GCA_035542015.1 Candidatus Cybelea sp. | reverse complement strand
GGTACGGCTGGATGCCGGATCTCCCGGATGCGCGCGACCACATGTACGCGGCGCCCCCGCCGGTGGTCGCCAAGCTGCCGCCGAAGGCAGACCTCGCCGCGGGCTTCCCCGCCGTCTACGACCAGGGCGCCCTCGGCTCCTGCACCGGCAACGCGATCTCCGCCGCCTTCGAGTTCGACCGGCTGAAGCAGGGCATCGGCACGAAGACCTGGACTCCCTCGCGGCTCTTCATCTACTACAACGAACGCGCCATGGAAGGCACGATCCAGTCCGACAGCGGCGCCATGATCCGCGACGGGATCAAGAGCATCGCGAAGCAGGGCGTGTGCTCCGAGACCACCTGGCCCTACGTCATCGACGAGTTCACGGACAAGCCCTCGAAGACCGCCTACACCGAGGCGAAGCGCAACCAGGCGCTGAGCTATTCCCGGGTCGCGCGCACGCTCTCCGAGATGAAGGGCTGCCTCGCTTCCGGCTATCCCTTCGTCTTCGGCTTCACCGTCTACGACAGCTTCGAATCGAAGGCGGTGGCGAAATCGGGCGTCGTACCCATGCCCGCGCCGTCGGAGAAAGTTCTGGGCGGCCATGCCGTCGTCGCCGTCGGCTATGACGACAGCACCCAGCGCTTCAAGGTGCGCAACTCCTGGGGCCCCGACTGGGGGATGAAGGGGTACTTCACCATGCCCTATGCATACCTGCTCGATGGCAACCTCGCCGACGATTTCTGGACCATCCGCGTGGTCGAGGATCCGAAGCAGAAGGCCGCCGCAAGGAAGAGCAAGTAACACCGATCGCGGGCGCCCTCGCCCCGGGCGCCCATCTCGGGGGAAGGGCGGGATCGTGCGTCGGCGATCCCGCCCTCTTTCTGCGGTCTAGGTCTCGGGACTCTCTTCGACGACCCGATAGCCGTGATTGGCCAGCTGCGCCTTGAACTCCTCGAGATGACGGCGATAGCCGCTCTCGATCTGCGCCGACGGATAGGTCCAGCCTCTGCTCGCCGCCTGGCGCAGCAGCTCAGCATAGGTCATGTCGCTGATCCGCTTCGCCAGCGCCGCGCTGATCGTCTTCCGCGCGCGCGGCGTCTCATCGGCGCGGAGCGGTGCCGCCGCCAGCAGCGCCAGGACGATCGGTAGAACAAATTGATATTTCATTGCCTGTTCCTCCGGACAAGACGCAGCGAGTCTAGGCACCTGTCGTCAATGGTGCGTTCGGGCGCCGTGGCAGCGATCGTCAAAAGTTCGTCAATCCGGGGCGGAGTGTTGGGATCGGATGGCCCGAGACGGTGCCGGCGCGTATGATGGGCTGGCGCTCCGAGGCAGGGATTGCGCCGGATCATGGATATCGCTTCGTCTCCCGATGCGGCTCTGCATGCAGGCCCGCATCTGCGTCTGCTGGGACCGTTCTCGCTCGAAAGCGGCGGCGGTGCGATCGCCGTGCCGGCGACGCGGGCGCGGGCGCTGCTCGGCTTCCTCGCCTGTCATCCCGGCCGGCCGCAGGGTCGCGAGCGGCTGGCAGGCCTGCTCTGGGGCGACCGCGGCGAGGATCAGGCGCGCCAGAGCTTGCGCCAGAGCCTGACGGCTTTGCGAGAACTCATCGGCGACGCGATCGTCGCCGACCGGAGCACGGTGACCCTCGGCCCTGCATGCTCCAGCGATGTTGCCGCCTTCGAAGTCTTGGTCGCGACCAGCGATCCGGGCGCTTTGCGCAAAGCCGTCGATCTCTATCGCGGCGACCTGCTGACCGGACTCATGCTCGACGAGGAGGCTTTCACCACTTGGCTGACCGCCGAGCGGGCACGGCTGCGCAACCTCGCGCTGGATGCACTCGAGTCCCTGATGGCGCAGGCGGGGCCTGCGCAGCGTCTTGCCGACGCCGCGCGCGCCCTCGCGCTCGATCCATTCCGCGAGGAGTCGCACCGGCAGACGCTGCTGGCGCTGGCGGAAAGCGGGCGGCGCAACGACGCGTTGCTGCACTATCGTGCCCTCGAAGGAACGCTGCGGCGCGAGCTCGGGGTTGCGCCGGAGCCCGAGACCCGCGCCGTGTTCGACGCGATGCGGTCGCGCGCGGCGCCGCCGACCGCGTCGGCGCCGCACGGTGGCGCGGAATCCACGGTCGAGAAGCCCGCCATCGCCGTCCTGCCCTTCGACGATCTCGGCAGCGACGCAACTACAGCGCGGATCGCGGATGGCGTGACGGAGGACATCATCACCGATCTTGGCCGCTTCCGTGGCATCGATGTCATCGCCCGCAATTCCACGGCCGGCTACCGGGGCCACGCGATCGATCCGCGCGAGGTCGCCCGCGACCTCGACGTGCACTATGTGCTCGCTGGCACGATTCAGCGCCGTCGCGGCCGCCTGCGGGTGACCGCCCAGCTCCTGGATGCCGCATCCGCGGCGACACTCTGGTCGGAACGCTGGGACCGGCCGGATCGCGACGTCTTTGCGGTTCAGGTCGAAGTCGCGGAGGCGGTCGCCGCGACCCTCGGGGGCATGGGCGGCTCAGCCGCGATCACCGCCGCCGAGATCCGCAAGGCGCGGCGCCGCCCGCCAGAAAGCCTCACGGCCTATCACCACTATCTCCTCGCCAACGCCGGCCGCTCCTCCTTCACCAGAGAGTCGATCGTCGCCGGCCTCGCCGCCGCCGACCGGGCCATCGCGCTCGAGCCCGGCCTCGGCCGTGCCTATGTCGCGCGAGCTTGGCTGAACTACATCACGATCCATTATGGCCGCCCCTATGCGGAGTCGGTGCAGGCGATGCGTGTCGATGCCGAGCGCGCTGTCGCGCTCGACCCCCATGACGCCGAGGCTCGGGTGACGCTCGCCTTCCAACTGACCTGCAGCGGCCACTTTCCAGAGGCGGAGCAGCAGATCGCGGTCGCCCTGCAAGCCAATCCCAGCAACGTCCAGGTTCTTGTGGTCGCCGCCGCCCTGCGTGGCGGCAGTGGGGACGCCGAGGAGGCGGCCATGATGGCGGACAAGGTCATGCGGCTCGATCCTTGTATGACGGCGGAGAACCTCAACTGCGTGAAGGATGCCTATTTCTTCTCCCGCCGCTTCGACGCCGCGACCGCGATCATCTCGCGCATCCCGGTCGACGCACGGGGCCGAGGCGCCCGGCTGATGCTGACCCTCAGCCACGCCATGCTCGGTCATGTGGAGGCGACGGCACGCAGCCGTGCCGAGTTGCTCGCGAACTATCCCGGCATCTCCGTTGAGTTGCTCATCAATCAGGAATGGAGACTCGGACCGGCCCAGGAGGCGCTATTGCTGGAATGCTTCCGCGCCGCCGAGCTTCCGCTCTGCGCGGCGGAAGTCGACCTCGCCGGCATCCCAAATCCGCGCCGCCTCGCCGAGTGCAAGTCGCCGGCAGGCTGAGCGATCCGTCCCGGCGTTTGCGCGTCGCCGGGCGATCGGGGAGAATGCCACGAACAAGAAGCCAAAAAAGTGAGTCCCCACCATGCCCGCGTCCCTGAAGATCCTCGCCTCCGATCTGCAATTCCCCGAAGGTCCGGTGGTGGACCGCGACGGGTCGCTCCTCATCGTCGAGATCGAGCGCCGCACCATCACCCGCATCCGCCAGGACGGCGGCACCGAGATCGTCGCCAGGCTGGAGGGCGGCCCCAACGGTCTC
>DATKMF010000275.1:0-2585 GCA_035542015.1 Candidatus Cybelea sp. | reverse complement strand
AACGTGTCCAGCCACATGCCCCCGCCCCCGCCGCCGCAGCAGATCGCGTTGGCGTGGTGGTGGACCATCTCGACGGTCTTGACGCCGGGAATGGCCTTGAGCAGCGCGCGCGGCTCGTCGTACATGCCGGCGCGGCGCCCGAGGCAGCAGGAGTCGTGGTAGGTGACCGTGTAATTCAGCTTCTTCTTCAGCATCGGCCGCAGCTGGTCCAGCTTCTCGGCGAGCAGCATGTGCGTGTGGTCCAGGTGGTAGTTGAATCCGTACATCGGATACCGGATCCGGAGCGCGTTGTAGGCGTGCGCGTCGCCGGTGATGATCCGGTTGAACCGGTACTTCTTGAAGATCTCCATGTTGTAGTCGGTCAGCGTCTCGAACAGCCCCGATTCCCAGGTGAGCTGCCCGCAGTCGCCGGCGCACTTCTCCTCGTTGCCGAGGATGGCGAAGTCGACGCCCAGCGCCGCGAGGATCTTCGCCGTGGCGCGGCTGTTGTCCTGGCCGCGCGGGTAGTAGGAGGTGTAGCACTCGACGAACCAGACGACGTCGACCGGCCGCTTGAGCTCGGCCATGACCGGGACCGGCACCGGCGCGCTCGTCTTCCAGGCGACGCGCTTGCGCGAGGACTCACCCATCGGGTTGCCGTAGCGCAGGATGTTCTGGAGGGTCTTCTGCAGCTCGGCCGGGATGGTCGGATTGTTGATGAGGGCCTGTTCCTTCACCAGGGGCAGGAGAATGTCGGACAGGCGGATGCCGCGCGGACACTTGCTCATGCAGGCATAGCAGGCGACGCAGCGCAGCATGCTGTCGGACTTGAAGACCTCCTCGATCCGCCCCCGGCGCAGCATGTTGATGATGCGGCGCGGCGGGAACTCCATGTACTCGCCGTAGGGGCACGTGCCGGCGCAGGTGCCGCATTGGATGCAGGTGAGGATGCGGCGGCCTTCAGGCGTCTGCAGGACGGTCTCGAGAGTGGTGCCCTTCGTCTCCATTTCGGGCTCTAGCATCACTGACATGGTGGATCCTTTTTCTGTCGGGTAAGGAGTAAGGTTTAAGGTGTAAGGTGTAAGGAGAGGGCGGTCAGCGATAGGCGGTGAGCGGTCAGCGATAGGCAAAAAGCGATAAGCAATAAGCGACGTCAGATCTCCATCGCCTCGGCGACAAGCTCGGCGAGATCGCGCACCGCCAGGTTCTGCTCCTGGCCGGTGGTTTTCACGGCGTCGCGGAACATCGCGATGTCCTTGGGGCAGGCGACGACCATCGTGGTGACGTCGGGCAGCGCGACCGCCTCGCGCACACGGCTCTCCGCCGGGCGCTCGGCGATCTTGGTCGTGTCCTCCATCCAGATCCGGCCGCCGCCGGCGCCGCAGCAGTGGCTCCGGTCGCGGGTCCGCGGCATCTCGACGACCTCGAGGCCGAGGGCGCGGAGGATGCGGCGCGGGGGTTCGTAGACGCCGTTGTAGCGGCCGAGGTAGCAGGGATCGTGATAGGTGACCTTCCCGGCCAGCCGCTTCTTCAGCGGCAGGCGGCCGGCGGCGAGCAGCTCGTCGAGCACCTCGGTGTAGTGCCTGACCGGCACGCGGTCGCCGTTCCAGGGATACTCGTTCTTGAGCGCGTTGAGCGTGTGCGGGTCGGTCGTGACGATCGCCGCGAACTTCGCCTTGGCCAGGGCCTGCTGGTTCTTCTCGCGCAGCATGTCGAACAGGCCCTCCTCGCCGACGCGCCGCACGTCGTTGCCGGCGTTGCGCTCGGCCTCGTAGAGCAGGCCGAAGTCGACCCCGGCCCGGGCGAAGACCTGCGCCGTCTTGCGCGTGATCTCCTCGCAGCGCGGGTCGTAGGACGCGGTGTCGCCCACGAACCAGAGGTACTCGACCGGCTCCTTGCGGGCGTCCTTGATCTTGAGACCCGAGGCCTGGACCCAGCGGGCGCGCATCCGGTCGGACTTGCCGAACGAGTTCCCGTAGCGGGTGAGGTTGCCGAGCATGTCCTGCACCGTGCGCTGCACCGCCCCCTCGCTGACGAGGTGGCGCCGGAGCATGACGATGAGGGAGATCTGCTCGTTCCAGACGGCGCAACGCGTCGCGCAGGCGAGACAGGTGGTGCAGGCCCAGAGTTCGTCGGCGGTGATGACTTCGCCGATGAGCGCCGGACGGGCGCTGCCGTTGCCGCGGAGCCCCGTTTCCATCATGTGCCGCTTGATCTTCTGGATGATCTGCTGGGGCTCCAGGGGATAGCCCGAGCTGGCCGCCGGGCAGGCGCGGTCGCACCGGCCGCACTCGGCGCAGGAGAAGCCGGCGAACAGCTGCTTCCAGGTGAGCTCCTCCCATTTCGACGCGCCCGCGGCGAGTTCGTCGCCGGAGCCGGTGATGGCGAGCGCGCCGGCCGGCCGCGTGGCGGCGTTGCTGAAAAAGACGTTGAAGGGCGAGGCGAGGAGGTGCCCGTGTTTCGAATAGGGCAGGTAGACGAAGAATCCCAGGACCACGATCATGTGCGTCCACCACATCGCGACGGCCATGCCTTGGGCGCGCTGCGGCGACATCGCGGCGAAGAGGGGCGTCAGCAGCCGTCCGAAAGGCGTCCACAGCGAGGCG
>DATKMF010000274.1:0-4989 GCA_035542015.1 Candidatus Cybelea sp. | reverse complement strand
GGTTATACACATTGGACCATTCAGGATGATGGTCCTGGGTTTCGGCCAGCAGGGCGACCCGACTCATGAAGCCCCAGGCCTCGCTGAAGTTCTTGAACTTGAAGGATCGCGCGATCGCATCGCGGCCCTCGGCCGGACGCCAGTCCTTCAACTCGGCGAGGGCCGCCTTGCGCTCGGCCTCATTCAGCTTGGTGATCACAGACTCCTCCGAATCAACTGTCTTTCAAATCCGATTGAGAATGATGTGCAACCAGCGGCGTAGGTCTTGCGTCAAGCCCGCGCCGCCAGCGGCGCACCCAGCGCATAGGAGCGCTCGGCGTGATAGACCGAGTTCTCGCTGCCGGGGAGGCTCGAATAGAGCGTGAAATGCGTGACCTCGAACGGATCCGAGCGGAAGAGATTGTGGCCCGCGAGATACTGTTGCAGCTTCGCCAGCGGCGGGTCCTTGGGCCAGGTCAGCGTCACATGCGGCGTGTATTTCTGTCCGTCGGGGGCCAAGCCGGCGCGCACCACGGCTGATTCCACCTTGTCATGCAGATGCATCAGCGCCGGTTCCTTCTCGACCCCGGCCCAGACGGCTTTGACCCGGCTGCCGCTGGCGAAATGACCGACACCGGCGAGCCTTATCCGGAACGAGGGGGCGCGGATGCTGGCGAGGCCGGCATCGACATAGTCCATGTCGCGGCCATCGACCTCGCCCAGGAAACGCAGCGTGATGTGGAAGTTCTCGGGCGGCACCCAGCGCGCTCCGGGAAGACCTCCGCAGAGCAGACGCAGCTGCCAGCGCACATTTTCCGGCAGGCTCAGGGCGACGAAAAACCGCATGATGTGATGGCCCGCCCGGCGAATCGCTTCCCGCCGGTGCGATAATACATAGAAACGCCGCCCCGGATAACAAGTTGGGAAAGCGTCAGTAGAACAGGGTGAGAACCCCGGTATGGCCATAGAGCCGGCGGTGGCTGATCTCGCCATTGGCGAAGAAACCGACCAGGGGAAAAGCTCCGAGCCGGGCGGCGATCCGGCGGACTTCGGCGGCATCCGGCCCGAATAAATTCGGCCCCCGGGAGACGCAGGACACATAGACGCCGCCCCGGATCGGCCGCCCGGGCTCCTTGGCGACGCGCTCCTTGAGCCGCGCCAGCATGCGGTCGAGATCGGCCTCGGCACTCGGCTTGTCGCGGCGGGTGAAGAGGATGGGATCGCCGGCGGAGACCAGATCGCCGATCGCGATCCAGCCCTTGCTGGGATCGATGCCGACGAGATTCCGCACCAGATAGTCGCCGGTATCGGAGCCTTTGACCGGCAGGGCCGCGAAGATATAGCCGGCGGCGCGGTTGAGGTTGCGCGCGAGCACCTCGCCGATCTCCTCCTTGAAGACGTCGAGCGCGGGCCGGTCGTCGATCGTCATCAGGATGTTCTGATCGCACCCGGTGATCACATGCGGCGGACCGATCGGCGAGCAGCCCTGGCTCAAGCCCGTGGCGACGCCGACCGCGCCGCCAAAGATCGCACCGGAGAGTCCGCCTTCGATCACGCGCTCGGCCGCGAGCCCGTAGGCCCCGCGCGAGGAGGCGAGACCGCCGACGAGATAGAGACCGCTCGCTTCAGCGAGCTGCTCCAGCATCGCCGGCAGATGCTGACTCCGCGGGTCCGCATGCACCAGACCGAGCTGCGCACCGTGGTTCTCGATCCAACGCCCATGCTGTTTGGTGAAGGCCCCGGTGCCGATCTCCTGCTGCTCGAACAGGCGGAACCCATCCTCCGGCAGATCGGCGATCATGATCGTGATCGCCGCGCGGCCGAAGGATTCCACGGCCGTGGCCCCATCATGCGCCAGCACGCCGATGCCGGTCGTGCCGACCCAGTGCGGCAATCCCGTCATCAGCCTCAGCTGATCGACGATCTCGGTGAGGTTGCCCGCGAGGCGGTCGCTGACATAGACCAAGCCGAGCGCGTTCCTGGGCGCTCTTTCGCCGCCGAGTGAAGCGAGACAGCGCCGCGTCAGGTCCGACCAGTGCCCCCGTCCATCGGTGCCTGAATCGGCGGCGGCGTGAACCACGCGGAAGGGGCGCTCCATGGCGCGCCTATCCCGCTCCGTCCATCAACTTCAGCAAACTCGGCATCAGGCGCTGCACGATCAGGGCTGCGCCCGCCACCGTCGGATGCAGGCCATCGGGCTGCAGCAGGCTGCGGTCGGCGGTGCCGTCTGCCGCGACGATCCCGTCCATGAAGAACGGATAGAGCGCGACGTGATACTGCTCGGCCAGCGCCGGGTAGATCGCATCGAACCGCTGCACGTAGTCGGGCCCGAGATTGCGCTGGGCCTTCATGCCGCAGAGCAGGACTTTGGCACCCGCCGCCTGGGCCTTCTCGATGATGCCGGCGAGATTGGTCTTGGTCGCTTCGGGCTCCACGCCGCGCAGCATGTCATTGGCGCCGAGTTCCAGGATCATGACCTGCGGCTTGTCGGCCAGCGACCAGTCGGCCCGGGCGAGGCCGCCGGCCGAGGTGTCGCCGCTGACCCCGGCATTGATTACCTTCACCGGACGGCCCATCTTCTGGAACGCCGCCTGGAGCTGATCGGCGAAGCCCTCGCCCTGTTTCAGCCCATATCCGGCGGTCAGACTGTCGCCGAAGGCGAGCACGCGAACGGGATCGGCGGCGGCAGGGCGGATCGGGAGGCCCAGCACCGCCAATCCAAGCGCCGTCAGAAAACGGCGCCGCTCGCGGGAAAGCGGATGTGATGCAGGCGTCATGATCGACATTCAGGACCTCCGTCTCACACTGGCGAGCGACGCCGGTGCGGTCAATATCCTGAATGGCATCAACCTCCGTGTCGCTGCGCAGGAATCGCTCGGCATCGTCGGCCCCTCGGGCTCCGGCAAGACCAGCCTTATGCTGCTGATTGCCGGGCTTGAGCAGGCAAGCGGCGGCACGATCAGGCTGGGCGAGGCTGAGATCACAAACATGTCCGAGGATGCACTGGCGCTCTATCGCCGCCAGCATATCGGCATTGTGTTCCAGGCCTTCCACCTCATTCCCACCATGACCGCGCTCGAGAACGTGGCGACCCCGCTGGAGCTCGCGGGCGATGCCCGCGCCTTCGACCTCGCCCGCGCGGCGCTCGAAGAGGTGGGACTCGGCCATCGCCTCAAACACTATCCGAGCCAGCTCTCCGGCGGCGAGCAGCAGCGCGTGGCCCTCGCCCGTGCCGTCGCCCCGCAGCCGCAGCTCCTGCTGGCCGACGAGCCCACGGGCAATCTCGACACCGAGACCGGCGCCAAGGTGATCGAGCTCCTGTTCGGCCTGCAGCACCGCCGCGGCGCGACACTGCTGCTCATCACCCACGACGCCGCGCTGGCACGCCGCTGCGATCGCATCATCCATCTGGCCGACGGTCGGATCGTTGAAGAAGAGATCGTGCGGCAGCAGGCGGCGGCGAAATGAGCGACGGCTCGGCGCTGTTCAGAATTGCACGGCGCGAGATGCGGGGTGGGCGCACCGGAGGGCGGATGCGCGGGTTTCGCATCTTCCTGCTTTGCCTGATGCTCGGTGTCGCCATCGTCGCCGGCGTCGGCTCCATCGCCGCGGCAATCGACGCGGGGCTGGCCGCCGACGGCCGCAAGATTCTCGGCGGAGACGAGGAGTTCCGCCTCACCTATCAGCCGGCGACGCCGGAGCAGCTCGCCGCGATGTCGAACGGCGCCGCGCTCTCGCACACGGTCGAGATGCGCGCGATGGCCCGGTCCGGCGCCACGGGCGTCAACCCGACGCTGGTCGAGCTGAAGGCGGTGGATGGCGCCTATCCGCTGTTCGGCAGCGTGAAGCTCGACCCGGACAGGACGCTTGCCGGTGCGCTGGAGCCGGATGCATCGGGCCGCTATGGTGCGGTCGCCGAACCGGCGCTAATCCAGCGCCTGGGGCTGAGGGTCGGCGATACGATCGGGCTCGGCGATGCGGTGCTGCAGCTGCGCGCCACCATCGTCAACGAGCCCGATCGCGGTTCGCAGGTGTTCAACCTCGGCCCGCGGCTGATGATCGCCGATGCGGCGCTGCCGGCGACCAAACTGATCCAGCCGGGGAGCCTGGTCTACCACGTCTATCGCGCGAAGCTCGCGGCGGGCATCGCGGCACCGGCTTGGGTCGAGCACATCCAGACTCAATTCTCCGACGCCGGCTGGCGGGTGCGCGGAGTCGAGGACGCGGCGGCGGGCGTGAAGAATTTCATCGACCGCACGCGCATGTTCCTGAACCTCGTCGGCCTGAGCGCGCTGCTGATCGGCGGGCTCGGCATCGGCAATGCCGTCCGGGTCTATCTGGAGAGCCGCGCCCAATCGCTCGCCATCCTGAAATGCCTCGGCGCCACCGGCGGCTTCGTGCTCGCGCTGCATCTGCTGCTGATCGCGCGCATGGCCGCGATCGGGATCGTGCTCGGCCTGGCACTGGGCGCAGCGGCGCCCTATGTCGCGCAGGGCCTGCTCGCGCGGTTCGATCTCCATCTCATTCCGGCGATCTATGCCGCGCCGCTGGCGCTCGCCGCCCTGTTCGGCCTCCTGACCGCGCTCGCCTTCTCGCTGCCGCCACTGTTGCAGGCGATGCGGGTCCGGCCGGCGCAGCTCTTCCGCGCCGTCGCCGGCGAGCTTGGCGAGATGCGCGGTCGCGACCTGCTGCCCATCGCACTTTCCTGCCTGGCGCTCGCCGGCTTGGCCGTGCTTTCGACCGGCGACGCAAGGTTGGCGCTCGGCTTCGTCGGCGCGACCCTCGCCGCTTTCGCCTTGTTCCAGCTGCTGGCCGAGGGATTGCGGCGCCTGGCACGCTGGGGCCGCCCGCGCGCCGGGCAGCGTGCGCTGCGCTTCGCTCTCGCCGCGATCGGCCGCAAGCGCGCGCCGACCGCCAGCATCGTGCTCTCGCTCGGCCTCGGCCTCACCGTGCTGGTGGCGGTGATGCTGATCCAGGCGAGCCTGATCGACGAAATGGAGAACACGCTGC
>DATKMF010000273.1:0-5137 GCA_035542015.1 Candidatus Cybelea sp. | reverse complement strand
TCCTTGTTCTTGCCGAAGCTCGGGAAAGCCCCGAGCTCGCCCGCCATCTCCGCCGAGGTCGCGTAGGAGACGCCGGTCATGATCGCGGTGAGCGCCGCGGTCAAAGCGCGGCCGCGGTCGCTGTCATAGCCGATCCCCATCTCCATCAGCAGGCCGCCGATATTGGCGTAGCCGAGGCCGAGGGTGCGGAACTCGTAGGAGAGCTGCGCGATCTCCTTCGAGGGGAACTGCGCCATCAAGACCGAGATCTCGAGCACCACGGTCCACAGCCGCACCGCATGCTCGTAGGCCGCGATGTCGAAGCCCGCCCCACCCTTGTCCGAAGACTCCTTGAACGTCATCAGGTTGAGGCTGGCGAGATTGCAGGCCGTGTCGTCCAGGAACATGTATTCCGAGCACGGATTGGAGGCGTTGATGCGCCCGGACTCGGGGCAGGTGTGCCACTCGTTGATCGTGGTGTCGAACTGCACGCCGGGATCGGCCGAGGCCCAGGCCGCGGCGCCGATCTTCTCCCAGAGGTCGCGGGCCTTCAGCGTCTTGTGCACCTTGCCGTCGGTGCGGCGAATGAGAGTCCAGTCGCCGTCGTTCAGCACCGCGTTGATGAAGTCGTTGGAGACGCGGACAGAGTTGTTCGAGTTCTGGCCGGAGACGGTCAGATAGGCGTCGGAATCCCAGTCGGTGTCGTAGGTCTTGAAGTCGATCTGGCGATAGCCCTGCTCGGCGAAGTGGATCACCCGCTGGATGTAGTTCTCGGAGACCTTGACCTTGCGCGCCTCGCGGATCGCGGCTTTGAGCGCCGGATTGGCCTTGGGATCGAAGCGATCCTCGCCTTCCGCGGCGTGGCAGGCCTGGATCACCTTGTTGAGATGCAGGTTGCAGAGTGCCGAGCCGGAGACCATCGCGGCCACCTTCTGCTCCTCGGTGACCTTCCAGTCGATATAGGTCTCGATGTCGGGGTGGTCGAGATCGACGGTCACCATCTTGGCGGCGCGCCGCGTGGTGCCGCCGGACTTGATGGCGCCCGCGGCGCGGTCGCCGATCTTGAGGAAGCTCATCAGGCCGGAGGAACGCCCGCCGCCGGAGAGCTTCTCGCCGTCGCCGCGCAGCTTGGAGAAGTTGGAGCCGGTGCCGGAGCCATACTTGAAGAGCCGCGCTTCCCTGACCCAGAGGTCCATGATGCCGCCCTCGTTGACGAGGTCGTCGGCGACCGACTGGATGAAGCAGGCATGGGGCTGCGGATGCTCGTAGGCCGATTCAGACGCGGTCAGGGTGCCGGTCCGGAAATCGACGTAGTAGTGCCCCTGGGCGGGGCCGTCGATGCCATAGGCCCAATGGAGGCCGGTGTTGAACCATTGCGGGCTATTCGGCGCGCCCATCTGCCGCGCCATCATGAAACGCATCTCGTCGAAGAAGGCCTTGGCGTCGCCTTCGGAATCGAAATAGCCGCCCTTCCAGCCCCAATAGGTCCAGGTGCCAGCCAGGCGATCGAACACCTGCGTGGCCTTGGTCTCGCCCTTGAAGCGATCGCCCGCGGGGAGCTTCATCAGCGCTTCGAGATCCGGCTTCTGGCGCCAGAGCCAGTCGGGCACGTCCTCTTCCACCACCGGCTTCAGAATCGTCGGCACGCCGGCCTTGCGGAAATACTTCTGCGCCAGCACGTCGCTCGCCACCTGCGACCAGTCCGCCGGCACCTCGATTCCGTCGAGCCTGAACACGACGGAGCCATCCGGATTGCGGATCTCGCTCACGGTCTCGCGGAACTCGATCGCGGCGTATGGCGACTGATCGGCCTTGGTGAAGCGGCGTTCAATGCGCATGATGTCATCCCCTGCCTTCGGTACGCGTCACTGTCCGGAAACAGGCGTTAACCGCTGTCCCCGGAGAGAATCCCCCTCCCTCTGCAGAAACGACTTCAGCAAAGTGATCGAAGGGGTTGAATCGGCGCGCTATATCTGGTGACCAGACCGGCGCCCATGGCCAGATATTGCGTCCGGGTTACGGCGTGACGCAATGGAGAAATTTCAAGATTTGGCGATCTTTGGAGTTGACGCCCCTAGATATTGTGCTCCCCCGCGAAATCCGCCGCGTCGCGGATTGAAGGAAGAAACAAAGCCGCGGAAAACCCGCCTCAGGCTTGGCGTTTCGCGCCCGCGAGCGCCGAAAAACACAATGCGGAGAGCATGATAGCGACACCCAGCCATTGCAGCGGCCGGGTCGTCTCGCCGAGCAGGAGGGTGGCCGCGGTGATCGAGACGATGGGCTCGATATACATCATGACCGCGGTCTGGCTCGGCGGCAGCCGCTTCATGGCGGCGAACAGCAGGACGAAGCCGAGGATGTAGCAGAGCGTGGCGCCGCCGAGGCCGATCCAGCCGCCGGTCCCTTCCGGCAAGGTGGCGCCGCCGAAGAGGGCGAGATAGAGCGTCATCGCGATCAGCATCCAGAGATTGGTCCAGATATTGACCGCGAAGGTATCGACGCCTTCGAGGTAGGGGCCGCCGAAGGTCATGGTGCCGGCGACGCCGAGGGCGGCGACGAGCGCGAAGGCGACGCCGCGCCAGTCGACGCCGCCGCTCTCGAGACCGACGGCGAGGGCAAGGCCGAGAAACGCCATCAACAGGGCAGCGGCCTTGCCGGGGCGGATGCGCTCGCGCCCGGAGAAGCCCGCCAGGATCCCCACCATCAGCGGGAAGCTGTAGAGCAGCACGACGGCGAGGCTGACCTTGATATAGACGACGGCGGAGAGGTAGCCGACGGACATCATCATCATGCCGACGGACATCGGCAGGGTGGCGATCAGATTGCGGCGCGGCAGGCGGAAGCCTCGCCTTGAAGCCGCCTGGACGGCGCCCACCAGCAGCACGAAGGCGGCAAAGCGGATCCAGACCAGCGCGAGCGGCGTGGCGCCGGCCTGATAGGCGAATTTCGAGCAGGTCGTGATCAAGCTGAAGAAGACGGCGCCGAAGCCGATCAGGACGAGGCCGGTGCCATAGCCGGGTGGTCGGGACGGGCTGAAGGCGGTTCTCCTCGGGGAAACGAAGCGTCTCTCGGCCGTGACTATGGTGGGCCGGTCTGCGACTGTCCATTCCATGGGCGACACCGTCACCATACGCGCCGCCGTGCCGAAGGAGGCGCCGGCGCTGCTCGACCTGATGCGCCGCGCCTTTGCCTCGCATCGCGGCCGGATCGTGCCGGAGTCGAGCGTGTTCCGGGAGACGGTGGAGGTCGTGGCGCGGCAGCTCGAAGAGGGCGGCGGTTTCATCGCGGTCGCCGGATCGGTGCTCGTCGGCTGCGTCATCGCCGAAGCGAAGGAGGGCGGTGCCTATCTCGGGCGGCTCGCGGTCGATCCGGCTTACCGCCGGCGCGGCATCGCGCGCCGGCTGGTCGCGGCCGCCGAGGATTACGCGTACCGCCGCGGCCTCGACCGGGTCGAGCTCAACGTCCGTATCGCGCTTCCCGACAACATCGCGTTGTTCGCGGCGCTGGGCTATCGCGAGACCGGGCGCGGCACCCATCCCGGATTCGCCGAGCCGACCTATCTGGTGATGGAAAAAGCCCTGGAATGACGGGCGGTTGCGGGCGATCCGCCACGGCCCGGCCGCCTTGCCTCCGCTGGACCCCCTGGCTATAGTGCGGGCCGTTTCAGCGCGGCGCTTTCTTTCGGAGTCCCATGTCGCTCGGCACCTGGCTCTTCACGCGGCTCCACGGCGAGCTGGTCGGCACGGATCAATTCGGCAATCGCTACTATGTCGACCGCCGCACCAAGGGCAAGAAGCGCGAGCGCCGCTGGGTGCTCTACAACGGGACGCCCGAGGCCAGCAAAGTACCGCCCGAATGGCATGCCTGGCTGCACTCGCATGTGGGAGCGCCCCCGACTCATCCGGCGCCGCCCCGGCCGTGGCAGAAGCCGCACGAGCCCAATCTCACCGGCACCGCGCACGCCTATCGCCCGCCCGGCCACACCTTGATGGGCGGCCATCGCGCGCGGGCGACCGGCGACTACGAGCCCTGGACCCCAGGGACCTGAGCGCGGGCGAGGAAACAAGATGCAGCGCAATGTGCTGGAGACCGTCATGGGCGCCGTGGTCCTGCTGGCCGCGGCGGCTTTCCTGTTCATCATCTACTCGAATACAGGCCCCAAAGGGACGAGCAACGGCTATAACCTGATCATGCGCCTCGACCAGGGCGGCTCGATCGCGCCCGGCACCGATGTCCGCGCCGCCGGCGTCAAGGTCGGCACCGTGGTGAAGCAGGAGTTCGACCCGAAGGCCTTCCAGGCGGTGATCACCCTCGACGTCGACAAGGACGTGCAGCTGCCGACCGATTCCAGCGCCAATGTCGACCAGGACGGACTGCTCGGAAATTCCTACGTCAACCTGCAGCTCGGCGGCGACGACAAGATGATGAAGGACGGCGACACCTTCAAATACGCGACCGGTGCGCTCAGCCTCAGCCGATTGATCGGCCAGGTTGTCTCTCCGACCAGTGGCGGCGAGAAGAAGACCGACGGCGGCGGGTCGTCCAGTCCCTGATATGACGCAGCTTCCGGGCCTTGTTCCGCAACGTCCGGCTGCTAACATAGTGCCCATGGCCAACGACAGCACTGACAAGAACTTCGCGCCCCCCGTCTGGAAGCAGCCGGACGGGAAACCCGTATCCTGCCTTGAAAAGATCAAAGTCTTGAACCAGAACCTCGAGGAGATCCGGGGCCTGGCCCAGGATGCGCTGGAGGATGCGGTGTTGATGGGTTGCGACGAGGCACAGATTCGTGCGGTCTTCAACGACATGGTCGAAGGCCTGAAGAACCCCTACCGCAAGGCAAGATGACCCGGTTTCGGATCATGCTGGCGGCGGCGCTGGTGGCGCTGCCGCCGATGGCTTTCCTGTGGACCCAGCCTGCGGCGGCGATCCCTATGGACACGGTGCTGCTCCAGGGCCTCGACAAGATCACCGCGCGCGTCTCCACGATCAAGGTGCCGGTCGGCCAGACGGTGACTTTCGGCGCGCTGCAGATCACGGCCCGCGCCTGCGACAAGCATCCGCCGGAGGAGACGCCGGAGGCGGCCGCCTTCCTCGAAGTGGTCGAGGTCAAGCCCGACGAGAAACCGGTGCTGCAATTCAGCGGCTGGATGTTCGC
>DATKMF010000272.1:0-3027 GCA_035542015.1 Candidatus Cybelea sp. | reverse complement strand
GCAATAACGCAGTCCGGTCGGCTGCGGGCCGTCGTCGAACACATGGCCGAGATGCGCGTCGCAGAGCGTGCAGGAGACCGCGATCCTGACCATGCCGAAGCTCGAGTCCTCGGTCTTGGTCACGTTCTCCTCGGCGATCGGCGCCCAGAAACTCGGCCAGCCCGTGCCGGATTCGAACTTCGTGCTCGCATTGTAAAGCGCGTTGTCGCAGCAGATGCAACGGAACACGCCCTGGTCGTGGACGTTCAGCAGCGCGCCGGAGAACGGCGCCTCGGTCCCCGCCTTGCGGGTGACGGCGAAGGATTCCGGCGATAGCTGCTTCTGCCAGTCCTCGTCGGACTTGACCACCTTCGCCACGCTCACCGTCTGCTGCCGCGCGCCGGAATCGCTGAACCGCACGATGGTCACCATGCCCCGCGTCGCGGCCGAGGTTTGGTCGGCGCGGGCCCAAGGTCGCGTGGCAGCGAGCGCGACGGCACCTGCGACGGCGCCCAGCAAGAAGCTGCGCCGGCTGGCTGCGCGGTGCAGGCGGATCAAGGGCATGGGCTGCATCTCGTCTCTCCCGTCAGCCGAAGGTGAAAGAATAGGCCTGGACCCCGGGATCCAGGAACTCGATCGCGAAGGTATGGTCGGCGACGCCGTGCGGCTGGCGCACCAACTGGTACAGCTTCTGCGCCGTTACCGTGCCGTTGCCGTCGGCATCGATGTCGCTGCCATGCGCATCGCCCGGTGCGGCGCCGTCGACGGTGACTCGGAATCGCACCGGCTTGCCGTCGGCGCCGGGGCCGAGCACCAGATGCAGGTCGCGGGCATGGAAGCGGAACACGATCCGGCCGCCGGGCTTCTGCAGCGTCGCGAACTCGGCGCCTTCGGTCCAGCTGCCGGCGAGCGCCCAGTTGTTGAGCGCGAGAGCGTTCGGTGCCGAATAGGTCCTGGTCTCGTCCTGGAGCAGATCCTCCGGCGAGGCGAAGTTCTCGGTCTTCTCGAAGCCGACATAGGTCTCGGGCGAGTGCACGTCGGCCATATCCGCCGCGGCCTGCTCGCCGGTCGCACTGACCTTCACCAGATCGTTGGCCGTGACCTTGCCATTGCGCGCGGCCAGCAGCCCCTGGATCACCAGCTCCGACTGCTCGTATTCGCCCTCGCCGAAATGGTGGTAGCGGAGCTTGCCGTCGGCGCCAAAGAAGTAGTGCGCCGGCCAGTACTGGTTGGAGAAGGAGCGCCAGACCTTGTAGTCGTTGTCGATCGCGACTGGATAGTCGATGCCGAGATCCTTGGTGGCGGTCTCCACGTTCTCCGGCTCTCGCTCGAAGGCGAATTCCGGGGTATGCACGCCGATCACCACTAGGCCCTGGTCCTTGTACTTCTCGGCCCAGGCCCTGATGTAGGGCAGGCTCCGGAGGCAGTTGATGCAGGAATAGGTCCAGAAGTCGACCAGCACCACCTTGCCCTTGAGCGCCGCGGCGTCGAGCGGCGCGCCGTTGAGCCAGGCATCGGCGCCCTTGAGCGCGTCCAGCGTGATCCCGGCCGGCTCCGATTCCGAGGCGCTGGCGGAGGACATCATGGCGCCGGAACTTCCCGTCATGGCGCCGGTCATCGCCGTGTCCCCGGTCATGCTGCCGGCCATCGAACCCGTCATCGCCGTGTTGCCGGTCATCGCACCGCTCATGGCGGCATTGCCGGCCATCGCATTGTTCTCCTGCGGCGCCCGGTCGAGCAGCCATTGCTCCAGGCTCGCGGTGTTCGCCGTGGAGATTCGGGTCAGGAAGCCGCGGTCGGCGCCGAGGGCGATCAGTGCCACGCCTGCCAGCACCGCGACGCCGAGGGCACGCTTCAGCCAGGCGTCGAAGCCGAGCGAGCGCTTCATCAGGCCGAGGAAGCGTCCACCGGCGACCAGCGCCAGCGCCAGCGAGGTCGCGGAGCCCGCGGCATAGGCGGCAAGCAGGATGACCGTGTGTGCGCTGGCGCCCTGCAAGGCGGCGCCGGTCAGGATCAAGCCGAGGATCGGCCCGGCGCAAGGCGCCCATAAGAGGCCGGTCGCGACGCCGAGCAGCCCCGATTTCCAGACGCTGCTCCCGCCCTCGCCGGTCTCCGACAGGCGACCGCCCAGCCGCACCACCGGCTGCATCACGCGGTCGGCGATCGCGGGAAAGAGCAGGGTGATGCCGAACAGCGCCAGCACGGCCAGCGCGGCATCGCGGCCGATCTCATTCGCCTGCACCACCCAGCCGCCGCCGACCGTTGCGATCGAGGCGAAGGCCACGAAGGTCAGGGCGAGGCCGACCAGCAGCGGCAACCCGCTGCTCCGGAACGGCCGGCCGGCGCTGGAGAACACGAAGGGCAGCACCGGCAGGATGCAGGGGCTGACGATCGTCAGGATGCCGGCGAGATAGGAGAGGATGATCAGGGTCATGCGGCCACGCGATGGAGGAGGTCATCCCTCCCCAAGAGGATGTACGACGCAGGCCGGGCGAAGGTTTCGCCCGGGCAGAATGAGTATAGGAACGGTTCGCTTGGATTTCCGTGCGGCGTGCCGCGGCTCACGCGACTGTGACGGGTGGCGGAGCGGTCGGTGTGTCCGAAGCCTTGGGTTTCAATACAGAAATGTGGCCCACCGTGGCGGCCTGGAGTGCCGGCATGGCATGCTCCGTGCGTGCTGACGCCGATTCGCGACCCGCAGCCGAAAAAGGCGGGAACTCCATGAAGCTCAGCGCCCGCAACATGCGCAAGGGCAAGATCGTCGAGGTGAAGAAGGGCAAGACCACCTCGCATGTCCGAATCGAGATCACCTCCGGCGCGGTGGTGACGGCCTCGGTCACCAATGAGGCGGTGGATGAGCTGAAGCTTAAGAAGGGCCGGTCCGCCTATGCCTTGGTGAAGGCCTCGGATGTGATGGTTGCGATCGACTGACATCAGTTCTGAGGCAATCGTTCCTAGCAGCCGGCTGCTCCGAATCGTCGCATTAACGCTGATATTTCGTTTTGTAACACCAAAACTTGCGACGCCCGGATTTGCACGTGTTACGTT
>DATKMF010000271.1:0-18104 GCA_035542015.1 Candidatus Cybelea sp. | reverse complement strand
CGCGTCGCGCGCGTCGTCGATGATCGGCGTGACGCGCGGATCGTCGTAAGGGTGCTCGGGATGGTGCAGCCGTCCCATCTCGACGATCGCGGCATCGATATCGACCGCGTCCACGTGCCCCGCGCCGGCGCGCAGCGCCGCCGCGACGTCGTTGCCGCTGCCCGCACCCACCACCAGCACGCGGTCGAGCTTCTCGATGCCCTTGAACTCGGCGTCATAGGTCGGCATCGGGTTGGTCGCGAACTTGGCGACGGCTTCCGGCCGGAGGTCATAGGCGCGCTGATAGAAGGCATCGGAGATATAGATCTCGTAGCCGTTGGCGATCGGCTTGCCCACCAGCTTCTGGTAGGTGGACCAGACCGTGTCGTGCAGATGCGGGGCCACCACCGCCGCCGCGACCACGATGAGCGCGGCGCCGGCTTTCAGAGTACGGCCGCGCCCCAGCCACCACAGCATGGGTGCCAAGCCCACCAGGAACCAGATCCAGGGCGGCGTCATCAGGCGCGAGAGCAGCACGAAGGCGACGAGGCCGGCGAGGCTGCCGGCGATGTTCGCGGTATAGGCCTTGAGCCGCGGCAATCCGTCGAAGCTGGTGGCGAGGATTCGCCCGAGCAGGCTGAAGCAGCCCGCGAGCGACAGGAAGACCGCGACGCAGAACAGGCCGACATGCACGTTGCCGATCAGCTTCGCCATGAAGTCGGGGACCCGTGCCAGGCTGT
This sequence comes from Candidatus Cybelea sp., assembly GCA_035542015.1. Taxonomy (GTDB): domain Bacteria; phylum Pseudomonadota; class Alphaproteobacteria; order Dongiales; family Dongiaceae; genus Dongia. The sequence goes on along the minus strand of DATKMF010000271.1, from coordinate 17,385 downwards.
AGCCGAAGACCTGCTCCGAGCTGGCGCTGCTGGCGGATAGGCCGAGGATAACGCCCAGCGACTGCGCGGCGGTCGAGAAGAAGAGGCCGATCACCGCCACCGCCGCCAGGAACAACAGCGCCTCGCGCCGCCCGCCCTTGCCGAGATAACAACCGACGCCAAGCCCGAGAAAGGCGCCGATCAACGGGATGTTCTTGTAGAAGGCAAAGATCCGCGTCTGCGAGCCGATGTAGCGGATCAGCATGGTCTCGACGAAGAGGACGACGAAGCTGACCAGCACGAGATTGAGCACCGGATGCCGCGGCAACGGTGCAGCGTCGCGCTGGGCCATGCTCCCGAGGTCGCGCCAGAGCTTGGTAATCCGCTGGCGCTGGGTGAAGGCGAGCAGCGGCAGCGCCCAGAACACCACGAGCCCGATCAGCCCCAGGGTGCGCGAGCCTTCCGGCGATTCGCCGTCGGTCAGCAGGTTGAGCACGGCCAGGGCCGCGATCAGGGCAAGGCTCAGCAGCAGGAAGCGCAGATTCTTCCCGGTGAAGATGCTTTCAGTCGCCACGATGCTCTCGCTTTCGCTGATGGATCGCCGGCCGCCCGTAGAGGGCGCGCCGCGATTCGATCCCGTCCCGCCTCACCGACGCCATTGCATCTGTATAGGGGCCACATTGCTAACAAAAAATTGCCGAGCCGGGGCGTTCGTGGATCGCCGCACACGATCGACCCCAGCCGCCGGGATTCGCCGCAGATTTTCGCCGAATTTTGCTCGGGCGGACGGGGGCGGTTGCCACCGACACTTGCGCTGTGTAAAAATACGGAGGCTGCCTCCGGATATTGCGGAACCTGCGGCCACAACCCCTGTGCTTGAACCTTTCCCTTCGCTTTCGACACGAATATCCTGACGTCTCTCGGGGTTTCGAAAGCGAGTATTCCGCATGTTCCGCTGGCTGGCGCTGGCCGCCTTCACTCTTCTCTCCATTCCCGCAGCCGCCGCCGATCTCTCACCCGACCAGAAGTCGGCGATCTGCGGATCGCGGGCGAGCTGCAAGGTCACCCTGAGCGATGCCGGGCAGGGCAAGCAGCAGGAGGCGCTGACCGTGGTCGAGGCGCGCTTCGCCCTCACCGATAAGTCGAAGGACGCGCCGGACGAGGGCTGTGTCAACGACAGCGGCGACGCCGACGCCCCGGATCATGACGGCGGCCATGAGTTCTGGCTGATCGCGGGATCCGCCGCGCCGAAGCTGCTGCTGGCACTCTGCAACGACGGCTACGGCGCCGCCGGCATGGGCGAGGACGACATCAAGGTGACGCCCAACATGATCACCTGGGAGCAGGCGGGCGGCTCCAACTGGCGTTGGGACGTGACCAAGGAAATCCGCTTGTCGCCGCTCGCCGTGGTGCACGAGATGAGCTGCACCTACAACACGCTCGGCCCGGAAACCGCCCAGATCATGGAGATCAACAACCGAGAAATATGGGCGCGCTCGGTCGGCTACGTCGCCGGCTGGCACCCGAAGAACGATGACGAGACGGGCGACTGCCCCGACTGGCCGAACGGCCCCGATGCGACGCTGCCGACCGGCCCCGATCTCGCCGGCGGCACCGCCATTCCGGAGCCCAATGCGGGCCAGGGCAGCGACGGCCAGGGCGTGCCGCTGCCGGAAGGCACTGCGCTCGGCGACTGCGCGCTGCCCCTTACCACCGACGGGCTGCACGGTTTCCTGGTCTTCGGCAAGGCGGCCGATGCCGCTTCATCGGCGACGATCCTCGCCGCCAAAGACACCGAGCGCTCGTTGCTGGTCCAGGTCTATGACCCGACCGCCGCGGCGGAGCTCTCGTCGGGCAAGGCGAAGAACTGGATCGGCCAGCCGCATATCGAGATCTGGACCGACGAGCCCGGCGACAACGGCGATCCGGACGCCAAGCCGTTCATGGCCTATCGCCAATTCGCCGTCGGACTCGACGACAAGACCTATCCCGGCGTCGGCTACGGCGCAAAGGATACTCTGCCGGCGGTTACGCATTGGGCCGCGAAGGACGAGCAGGGAAGGGACGTCACGCTCTATCGCATCGTCTGGAGTGAGGATACCGATCCGCCGGCCTTCGGCCTCGGCGTGGTCTATTCCCAGGCCCAGGGCGGCAAGCAGGTCCGTCTGGTCTCCAACGCCCAGATCAAGAAGAACAAGCCGCTCTACCTGCCGGAATCCTGGGCGATGGCGCCCGAAGACAGCGGCATCCCGACCGCCGGCTGCAGCATCAATGCGAGCAAGATTCTGACCGCCAACAAGCTGGACTGACCGAAGGTCAACGCAACGCGCGTTTGACCGGAGCGGCGGGATCGCCCAACATCCCGCCCATGCAGCGCTCGAAACCGCCGTTCCGCGCCGACCATGTCGGCAGCCTTCTTCGCCCCGCGCCCCTGAAGGCGGCGCGGGCCCAGCGCGCCGCAGGCGAGATCGACGGCGACTTCCTCAAGGCGATCGAGGATGCCGAGATCAAGAAGGCGATCGCCAAACAGGCATCGATCGGCCTCAAGTCCGCGACCGACGGCGAATACCGCCGCGCCATGTGGCATTTCGATTTCCTGGAAAAGCTCGACGGGGTCGAGGGCTTCACCGCCGAGCACGGCATCCGGTTCCAGGGCGGCATCGAGACCAAGCCCAAGGGCCTGCGCGTCACCGGCAAGCTCGGCTTCCCAGGAAATCACCGGGGCCATCCGATGCTGGAGCATTTCAAGTTCTTGGCGGCGCATGTCGGCCCCGGCGTCACGGCGAAGATGACCATCCCCTCGCCGAGCGTCCTCCACTTCCGCGGTGGAAGGAAAGCGGTCAGCGCTGCGATCTATCCCGACATGAACGACTTCTACCGCGATCTCGGCGCCGCCTATGGACAAGCGGTCGCAGCCTTCGCCGCCGCCGGCTGCCGCTATCTCCAGCTCGACGAGACCAATCTCGCCTATCTCTGCGATCCCGCGCAGCGCCAAATGTTGAAGGAGCGCGGCGACGATCCGACGGAATTGCCGCGCGTCTATGCAACCCTGATCAACGCGGCGATCGCCACGCGCCCGAAGGAGATGGCGATCACCATGCATCTCTGCCGCGGCAATTTCCGCTCCAGCTGGATCGCCGAGGGCGGCTACGAGCCGGTCGCCGAGATCCTGTTCAACGAGATCGGCGTCGACGGCTATTTCATGGAATACGACACCGAACGCGCCGGCGGCTTCGAGCCGCTGCGCTTCGTCCCGAAGGGCAAGACCGTCGTGCTCGGCCTGGTCACCACCAAGAGCGGCCAGCTGGAATCGAGGGACGACCTGAAGCGCCGGATCGAGCAGGCGTCGAAGTTCCTCGCCCTCGACCAGCTGGCGCTGAGCCCGCAATGCGGCTTCGCCAGCACCGAGGAAGGCAATCTCCTCGCCGAAGACGACCAATGGGCCAAGCTCGAAGAGATCGTCGCGCTGGCAAGAGAGGTGTGGGGTTGAGCTCTATCGGTCGTCATGCGCGGGCTTGACCCGCGCATCTTTCTCCGGCGGCGCGAGATGGCCGGGTCAAGCCAGGCCATAACGACTTAGATGGACACCAGCGCCCCCGCGATGCGTGCCGCGAGCCGGGCGTTGTGTTTCACCAGGGCGATGTTGGCGGCGAGGCTCTTGCCGCCGGTCGCCTCGTTCACCCGCTGCAGCAAGAACGGCGTGACTTCCTTGCCCGCGATCCCTTTCTTTGCCGCGTCGGCGAGTGCGGCGGCGATCGTGCCTTCGATCTTCGCCGCCGGAATCTCGTCCGCCTTCGCGATCGGGTTGGCGATGCTGACGCCCCCTTTCGGGCTCAGCGCCCAGCGAGCCTTGAGAAAGCTCGCGACCTCTTCAGGCGTGTCCAATCGCATCGGCGCTTGGAAGCCGCTCTGCCGCGAATAGAAAGCCGGGAACTCGTCGCTCTGATAGGCGATCACCGGCACGCTCAAGGTCTCCAGCATCTCCAAGGTGCGGCCGATATCGAGGATCGACTTCGCTCCGGCCGAAACGACGGCGACCGGCGTCTCGGCGAGCTCGGTCAGGTCGGCCGAGATGTCGAAGCTCAGCTCCGCCCCGCGATGCACGCCGCCGATCCCGCCGGTCGCGAACACGCGGATGCCGGCGCGCGCCGCGAGGCGCATGGTGGCGGCGACCGTGGTCGCGCCATGCAGCCGCTTGGCCGCGGCATAGGGAAGGTCGCGGGTGGAGAGCTTCAACACGTCCTGCTCGGTCGCCAGCACGTAGAGCTCGGCTGCGGTCAGCCCCACCTTGTAGTCGCCGGCGATGACGGCGATGGTGGCCGGCACGGCGCCTTCCTCGCGGATGATCGCTTCCAGCGCCTGCGCCGTCTCCAGGTTCTGCGGATGCGGCATGCCATGGGCGATGATGGTCGATTCCAGCGCCACCACCGGTTTGTTCTCATCGAGCGCCGCGCGAACCTCGTCTGCGATCTCCAATCCCATCTAGCTCTCCTTCATGCGCCGCTTCAGCGCCGACGCGCTCTGCATCACCGCGCGCATGCTCATCGCACGGCTGACGGTCTCCGTCGCGGCCACGGCAATCCCGGCCGCGGCCTGTCCGAGCAGCGCCGCCTGGAGCGGCCGCATGCCGCCGACGATCCCGGCCACGTATCCTGCCACATGCGCGTCGCCGCCGCCGGTCACGTCGCGCGGCTTCGCCTGCGCCGCCGGGATATGATGCTGCTTGATCGCGTCGCCCTGCGCCGTCGACAGCAGCGCGCCCTCGGGCCCGAGCCCGACCAGAACGTTCAGCACGCCGCGGTCGTGCAGTTTGCGCGCGGCTTGCTGGACTTCTTCCATGCTTGCAAGCTCGTGCCCGCTCAGCACGCCAAGCTGCTGCCGGTTCGGTGTCACGGTGTGGATCGCCGCACCGCGCCGGAGGATGGCGGTGAGCCGTTCGACCTTCACGGCAGAGACGGGCTCGACCAGGAACGGAATGCCGCTCTGCTTCGCGCATTCGTGCAGCCATTGCAGGCTGCCGCGCTGGAGGTTGCAATCCGCCACCAGGAAAGCGGCGCCCTCGATCGCGCGGCGTTGCCGTCCGAGAAAGCGCTGAGTGATCCCGTCGATCACGTCCATCGCTGAGACACCGATGACCAGCTCGCCGCTCGCATCCAGCACAGCTGCATAGACGCCGGTGCTCCCCTGGCCACGCTTCACCGCGCTCACATCGACGCCGCCCGCCGCGGTCTCCGCGAGCAGCCGGTCGCCCTCCGGATCGCGCCCGACGGCGCTGATCAGCTTCACCGGTTGATCGAGTCGCGCCAAGTTGTGCGCGATGTTCCGCCCGACGCCGCCGAGCGAAACGCTTGCCGTCCCGGGGTTCGAGGTGGCCGGTACGGTCTTGCCGGCGATCGCGGCCTTGATGTCGATATTGGCGCCGCCGACAACGACGACGGCGCGCCGTTCGTCGGCGCGTCGCGTCTTATCCCCCTTGTCGCCCAAGGCGCCGCAGCGCGGCTAGGCGTCAGCCCTTGCTGGGGAAGAACGCGCTGATGTCGAAGTTGCGACCGGCGGGCTTCTCCGGCTCGTTCTCTTCCGGCAGCGGCTCCGCACCGGGCAGCGGGTCGAGCGTCACCGGTTTCCCCGCCGCCTTGCGGGCCTTGAGGATCGCGTTGTTGAGATCGGTCTGGGTGCAGAGCCCCAGCAGCACCGGATCGCGCGGGCGCAGGTTGGGCGAGTTCCAGTGGGTGCGGTCGCGGACCGCCGCGATGGTCTGCTTGGTGGTGCCGATCAGCCGCGAAATCTGCGCGTCGGTCAGCTCCGGGTGATGCCGCACCAGCCAAGCGACGGCGTCCGGCTTGTCCTGGCGCTTGGAGACCGGCGTGTAGCGCGGGCCCTTGCTGCGGGTCAGCGGCAGCGGGATCGCGACCTTGGCCATCTTGAGTCGGCCCGCGGGATCCTTCTCGCAGCGCTCGATCTCTTCCTTGGTGAGCTGGCCGTTGGTCGTCGGATCGAGACCGACGATGCCGATCGCCACCTCGCCGTCGGCGATGCCCTGGACCTCGAGCGGGTGCAGGTTGGTGAAGGCGCCGATCTGGTCGAAGGTCAGCGTGGTGTTCTCCACCAGCCAGACGGCGGTCGCCTTCGGCATCAGAAGCTGCGGTGTAGCCATAATTCCTCCTCCTCGGCCGCCGGGTTCTGCCGGCGGGCGGCCAAGTCCAACTGCTTGACCATTTGGGGTTTATTCATGACGCGCGCCAGGATTCAACGCCAACAAATCGAGGCTGCGACACCAAATTCAGCAGCGCGAAATACCACCGCCGAGGCTGCTCTGCCAAGGAGAAACTTGCCCTAGCGGGCTGAATATTCGCTCCCAAATGGACCCTAACTCTTTGAAATCACGTGGTTAGAACGATCTTCCCGATATGGGTGCTGGATTCCATCAGCCGGTGCGCTTCGGCGGCCTGTGCCAGCGGGAAGGTCTTGTAGATCACCGGCTTCACCTTGCCGGTGGCGAAGAGCGGCAGCACGTGCTGGCGCAAGGCTGCTGCGATCTCGCCCTTCTGCGCGACCGAGCGGGGGCGCAGGGTCGAGCCGGTGATGGTCTGGCGCTTCATCATCACCGCGGCCAAGTTGATCTCGGCCTTGGAGCCTTGGAGGAAGGCGATCTGCACCAGCCGGCCATCGACCGCGAGGCAGGCGAGGTTGCGGTTGATGTAGTCGCCGCCCACCATGTCGAGAATGAGGTCGGCACCCTTGTCGCCGGTCGCCTTCATCACCTCTTTGACGAAATCCGCCTCGCGATAGTTGATCGCGAGATCGGCGCCGAGCTTGCGGCAGGCCGCGGCCTTGTCGCCGCCGCCGACCGTGGTGATCACCTTGGCACCGAATTCATGGGCGAGCTGGATCGCCGTCGTGCCGATGCCGGAAGAGCCGCCATGGACCAGGAAGGTCTCGCCGGATTTCAATCGCCCGCGGTCGAACACATTGGTCCAGACCGTGAAGAAGGTCTCCGGCACCGCCGCCGCCTCGATCATGGAGAAGCCGCGCGGTACCGGCAGGCATTGCGGCGCCGGCGCCGCGCAATATTCGGCGTAACCGCCACCGGCGACCAGCGCCATCGCGGGATCGCCGACCTTCCAGTCCTTCACACCCGCGCCGACCGCGGCCACCGTCCCGGCGACTTCGAGCCCCGGCAGATCGGAAGCGCCCGGCGGCGGCGTGTAATTGCCCTGGCGCTGCAGCGCGTCCGGCCGGTTGACGCCGGCCGCCGCCACCGCGATCAGCACCTCCTCGGACCCGGGCTTCGGCACCGGCCGCCGCGCGGGCTTCAGCACCTCCGGCCCGCCGAACCCGGCAAGCTCGGCTACATTCATCTCCTGGGGAAGGGCTTCGGTCATGGCTCCGCTCCGTTGCTGGTGCGGGTCTTCCATAGCCGAATTTCTAGGCGCGCGCGATTTCCTTTCCGAGCCGCACCACTTCCCGCACCAGCAGTTCCAGATCCGCGCGCCGCGTCCGGTGGTTGGCGATGGCGACGCGCAGGCAATGCTGGCCGCGCACCGTCGTGTCGGAGATGACGGCAGTGCCGTCTTCCTGCAACCGCAGCATGATCTCGGTGTTGAGCGCCTTCGCATCGGCCTCCGCCGCGCGATGGCGGAAGCAGACGATGTTGATCTCGACCGGCGCCATCAGCTCGAGGTTAGATTCCGCCGAGATGAGCGACGCGAGATACTGCGCCTGGTCGATGTTCTGGTCGATCAGGCGGCCGAACTTCTCGACCCCGTGCTCCTTCAGCATCATCCAGACCTTCAGCGCCCGAAAGCCGCGCGAGGTCTGCAGGCCGAACTCGTGCAGCCAGTGCTCGGAGGCGAGCCCGCGCGCCGCGTGCTCCAGGTATTCCGGCGTCACCGCGAAGGTCGCGCGGTGCGCCGCCGGATCGCGGACCAGGGCGCAGCCCACCTCGAACGGCGCGTGCAGCCATTTGTGCGGATCGAGCGCCACGGAATCCGCGCGTTCGAGCCCCTTCACCAGGTGCGCGTGGCGCGGCGCGATCGCGAGCAGCGCGCCGATGCAGCCGTCGACGTGGAACCAGAGTTCCTCCTCGGCGGCGATCCCGGCCAGCGCCGCGAGATCGTCGACCGCGCCGGTATTGACGATGCCGGCATTGCCGATGATGCAGGCGGGCTTCATGCCGGCCGCGCGATCCTCGGCGATCGCCGCGCGCAATGCGTCGAGATCGATGTGGTAGTCGGCATCGGTCGGAATCCGCCGCAGAGCGCGGTTGCCGAGGCCGAGCGCCTCCATCGACTTCCGATGGCAGGAGTGGACCTGCTCCGAGCCGTAGAAGCGCAGCGGCTGCGGGATCGCGGCGACGCCGAGCTCGCGCACGTCGATTCCGGCTTTCACGTTGCGGGCGACGGCGAGCCCCAGCAGGTTGGCCATCGAGCCGCCGCTGACCAGCGTGCCGCTGGAAGTGCCGGGCATGCCCAGCATCTCCTTCAGCCAGTCGATGACCTGCAGCTCCACCAGGGTGGCGGCGTGGCTGCCGCCGCCGAGGTTGGAGCCCTGGATCGCCGCCAGGAAGTCGCCGAGCGCGCCGGTGAAGCTCGACGCACCCATGTACCAGGCCCAGAACCGCGGATGCACGTTGCCCATGGGATAGGGCATCACCACGTCGGTGACCGCGCGATAGACCGCCTCGATCGGCGAAGGCGTGCGCGGCAGCGGCGTCGCGAAGATCGCCTTCACCTCGTCCGGCATCGCCTGCCAGACCGGCCGCTCCCGCACGCCCTTGAGATAGTCGACTGCATCATCGACCACCCGGTGCGACAGCGTCTGCACCGCACTCCAATCGGCGGGATCGAGTGTCTCTTCCGGATGCAGCGCGCTCGCGTCAAGACCCTCACCCTGCCCCTCTCCCAACGGGAGAGGGGATGCTGTCGCACGAGCCTTCGATGGAGCCCCTTCTCCGGTAGGGAGAAGGGTGGGATGAGGGCCTTGCAGCATACCGGGTTGCGCCAAGATCGATCTCCCCTCACGCCGCCGCGAATTGCGCCGTCGGCGTCGAGCGAGACAACGCGATCTCCTCGGCGTCCATCTCGGCCTCGATCCCTTCGAACAGCGGCGTCGTCATGTAGCGCTCGCCGGTGTCCGGCAGCATGCAGAGGATGACCGATCCCGCCGGCGCCTTCTCCGCCACCTGGCGCGCGACGCCGAAGGTCGAGCCGCCGGAGATGCCGGTGAAGATGCCTTCCTTCTGCGCCAGCAGCTTCGCCCATTTGATGCCCTCGGGCCCGGCGATCGGGATCACCTCGTCATAGCCCTTGTGATCGACCGCCTCCTGCAGGACATAGGGGATGAAGTCCGGCGTCCAGCCTTGGATCGGATGCGGCTCGAAGGCGGGATGACTGCCGGAGGGTGCGTTGTCCTTCTCGCGCTTCTGTTCCTTGCCGCTGCCGATCAGCTGCGCGTTCGCCGGCTCGGAGAGCACGATCCGCGTCTCCGGCCGCTCCTTCCGGAGGACGCGCGCGACACCCGCGACCGTGCCGCCGGTGCCGTAGCCCGTCACGAAACAGTCGAGCCGCTTGCCCGCGAAGTCGTTGATGATCTCGCGGCCCGTGGTCGCCTCGTGGATGTCGGCATTGGCCTCGGTCTCGAACTGGCGCGCGAGGAACCAGCCATTGGCCTCGGCGAGCTCCTGCGCCTTCTTGTACATGCCGAAGCCTTTGAGCGCCCGCGGCGTCAGCACAACCTTGGCGCCGAGCATGCGCATCAGCTTGCGCCGCTCGATCGAGAAACTGTCCGCCATGGTGACGACCAGCGGATAACCCTTCTGGGCGCAGACCATGGCGAGGCCGATGCCGGTATTGCCGCTGGTCGCCTCGACTACGGTCTGGCCCGGCTTCAGGCTGCCGTTGCGCTCGGCGGCCTCGATGATATTGACCGCCAGCCGGTCCTTCACCGATCCGCCCGGATTGAAGAACTCGGCCTTCACATAGAGGGTCCGGCCCTCGACCCCGAGATTGTTAACGCGGATCGCCGGCGTGTCCCCGATCGTGTCGAGGATGCTGTCGAAGAGGCGCCCGCGCCCCGCGGTTGTCCGGATAGCGCGCTTTCCAACCGATGCTTGACCAGGCATAGCCGATCTCCCAATGAACGTGAGGCGAGTCACACGGCCCGGCCTCCGGCCGGGGCGGCGTCGTCAGCCTCTGATATACTCCAGCGCTCCGGAGTTGGGCGTGGAAAGAAGCGTGGAAACGCACGAGGAAACGGGGCTGGCGCGGGCAGGCGCGGCGGATTCGGGGCTGGAGCTCAGGCTCCTCGGCCCAATTGCGCTGCGCCGCGGCGGCGCCGATCAGCCACTGCCGGCCTCGCGCAAGGTGCGCGGCCTCCTCGGCTATCTGGCACTCTCGCCACAACCGGTCTCGCGCAGCCGGCTCTGCGACCTCCTGTGGGACGTCGCCAACGATCCGAGGGGCGAGCTGCGCTGGTGCCTCAGCAAGCTCCGCGCCTTGCTCGATGCGCCGGGGCAGGAGCGCGTGCTGGTGCAGGGCGATGCCGTGGCGCTCGATCTCCGGGGCTGTGCAGTCGATGCGGCCGAGCTCGCCACCGCTTTTCGCCGGGGCCTCGAACTGCTCGATCTCGACGCGCTGCGCCATTTCTCGAAACTGTTCGCCGGCACGTTCCTGGAAGGGCTGGAGATCGAGCGCTGTCCGCAATTCCGCAACTGGATGCTGTCCCAGCGCCGCAGCTTCCATGCCGGGCATGCGTCGCTGCTGGAGCTGCTGGTCGCCCGCCTGCCGGAAGGCGATGACGAGTCCTTGGCCGCGATCGAACGCTGGGTCGGGATCGCGCCCTACGACCTCCGCGCCCAATCGGCGCTGCTCCGCGCCATGGCGAAGCGCGGCCGTATCGACGAGGCCGAGGCCCAGCTCGCGGCGAGCACGCGGCTCTACGAAGCGGAAGAGCTCGATCCCGCGCCGCTCGCCAGGGCCTGGCAGGAGATCCGCGGCGGCGGGAGTTGCGCCGTTGGCGAGAATGAGCCACCCGCCGAGGACGCAGCGCCGCCTCAAATGCAGCGCGCTTCGCTTGCCGTCATGCCGTTCCACGAGAGCGGGGAGGGTGCCGGCGGCATCGGCGCGGGGTTGACGCACGACATCATCACCCGCCTCGCCAAGCTGCGGCAGTTCTTCGTCATCGCCCGCGGCTCGGTCTTCGCATTGGCTGAGCGCGGCATCGGGCCGGAGGAGGCGGGCCGGAGACTGAAGGTCGAGTATGTGGCGAGCGGCGAGATCCGCCGGGAGCGCGGCCGCATCACAGTCACGATCGAGCTCATCGAGACCCGCACCGCGCGCATCGCCTGGGTCGAGAGCTTCGAGCGCCGGCTCGATGATGTCCTTGGCGTGATCGACGAGATTGGCGACCGCATCGTCGCCTCGATCGCCAGCGAGATCGAGACCATCGAGCGCAACCGCGCGATCCTGAAGCCGCCGAGCTCGCTCAGCGCCTGGGAGGCCTATCACCGCGGCCTCTGGCACATGTACCGCTTCACCAATGCCGAGAACCTGCGCGCCCGCCAGTTCTTCGAGACCGCGATCGAGCTCGACCCCACCTTCGCCCGCGCCCATGCCGGCCTCTCCTTCACCCATTGGCAGAGCGCCTTCCAGAACTGGGAGAACCGCGCCGAGGAGACCGAGCGCGCTTATGCCGCGGCGAGCCAGAGCCTGCTGGTCGATGATCACGATCCCGCCGCCCACTGGGCCATGGGCCGCGCGCTCTGGCTGCGCGGCCGCCAGGATGATTCCTTAAGCGAGCTCACCACGGCGGTCGACTTGAGCCCCAACTTCGCACTCGGTCATTACGCGCTCTCCTTCGTGCAGTCGCAGTCGGGCGATCCCGAGGCGGCGATCCGCGCCTCCGATCATTCGCGGCATTTGAGCCCGTTCGATCCGCTGCTGTTCGGCATGCTCGGCGCCCGCGCCATGTCGCTGGCGCGGCTCGGCCGCCACGACGAGGCGGCGGACTGGGCCTTGAAGGCGGCGGCGCGGCCGAACGCCCATGTCATCATCCTCGCCATCGCGGCCCATTGCCTGGCGCTCGCCGGCAGGCTGGAGGAGGGACGCGCCTTCGCCGCCGCCATCCGTCAGTCGCTGCCGCATTATTGCACCGCCGATTTTCTTTCGACCTTCCATTTCCCGGAAGATGCCGCCAAGCTGTTCCGCGACGGCGCCCGCTTGATCGGGCTCGGCTGATCGGGAAAGAAGTACCGGCATGGATACCGACGATCTCGAACCGCGCAAGGCAAAGCCCCAGCCGAAGAACCTGGACCCGATGTCGGTCGAGGAATTGGCCGCCTATGTCGAGGACCTGAAAGCCGAGATCCGCCGCGTGGAAGAAAACATGGCCAAGAAGAGGGCTCATCTCAGCGCCGCTGCGGGCTTGTTCAAGACCAAGTGAAAGAATTGAACACGATGGAAGCGGCGCGTCGCTTCTTCGGCATGCTCGTCGCCGGGCGGGCCGATGCCAAGGATCCGCGCATTGCCGAAGCCTTCGCGACCGTGCCGCGGGAAAAATTCCTCGGCCCCGGTCCTTGGCTGGCCGTTGCGGGCGACGGCTACGTCAAGACGCCCAACGCTGATCCGGTCTTGGTTTATCACAACACTGTCTTCGCGTTGCTGCCGGAGAAGGAGCTCAACAACGGCGAGCCCAGCCTGCATGCGCGCTGGATGGCGGCGATCGCGCCGAAGCCCGGCGAGCGCGTGCTCCATATCGGCATCGGCGGCGGCTACTATACAGCGATCCTCGCCGAGCTGGTCGGGCCCGCGGGAAGCGTCATCGCCCGCGAGATCGAGCCGGAAATGATCGCCGCCGCCACGCGCAACCTCGCGGACCGTGCCAATGTCACCGTGGTCGGCCGCTCGGGCCTCGAAGCGCCGCTGCCGGAGAGCGACATCATCTATGTCTGCGCCGGCGTGACGCGTCCGGTCCGCGCCTGGCTCGACGCCCTCGCCCCCGGCGGCCGCCTGATGCTGCCGCTCGCTCCGGGCTGGGATCGCGGCGGTAGCTTCCTCATCACCCGCGGCGACCAGGGATTCGCGGTCAAGTTCGTCTCCCAGGTCTGGATCATTTCCTGCACCGGCGCCCAGGTGCCTCGCGAGGCCGACGCGTTGCGCGACGCCGTGAAGCGCGGTGGCGAGGATGCGGTCAAGTCTCTCCGCCTCAGCCCGGATCAGCCGGACGCAAGCTGCTGGCTCGCTGGCGACGACTGGTGGCTGTCGACGCTGGAATTGTGACCATCCGATACCAAGGGTTGCATGACGAGGCGGGCTGGGGACGCTATCCTGCGACCGTCGGGAAATGCCAGGCAACGGTCGGAGAGGCAACCATGAGCAAGGTCACCTACGAAATCGTCGAGCATGACGGCGGCTGGGCCTATCGCGTGGACGGCGTCTATTCCGAGACCTTCCGGACCCACGATCACGCGCGCAAGGCGGCCGAGGATGCGGCGCAGGAGCAGCTCGTCCCCGGCGAAGCGGTTAACATCGAATACGAGGACAAGGACGCGCGATGGCATGAGGAAAGGTCGTCGGGCAAAGACCGCCCGCAAACCGACGTCAAGGGTTGAGCGGCGTGGCTTGCGATCCGCGGCGGCTGCGGAAGGCTTGCTGACGCGCGATCATGACCATCCCCATCCGCGGCTATCGCCCCGCCGATCTGCCGGCGATCTACGAGATTTGCCTCCTCGTCGGCGACAACGGCAAAGACGCGTCGCCGCTCTATCGCGAGAAGAACATCCTGGGCGACCTCTATGCGGGACCCTATGGTCGCTTCGCGCCCGAGCTCGCCTTCGTGGCGGAGGACGGCGAGGGTGTCTGCGGCTTCACCCTCGGCGCGCTCGACACCGCCGCCTTCGATGAACGCCTGGAGCGCGAATGGTGGCCGGCCTTGCGCAAGCGCTATCGCGATCCCACCGACATTCCCGCCGCGGAACGCAACGCCGACCAACGCGCGGCCACTCTCATCCATCATCCGCCGCGCATGGCGGCGGAGATCCTCGCCGGTTATCCGTCGCATCTCCACATCGACGTGCTGCCGCGCCAACAGGACACCGGCCTCGGCGGGCGTTTGATGCAGACCCTGCTCGAAGCGCTGCGCCAAGCCGGCTCGCCCGGCGTGCATCTCGTCGTCAGCGCCGGCAATCCCAACGCCATCGGCTTCTATCACCACGTCGGCTTCCAGGAGCTCGCCCGCACCGAGCGCTCTCTGACACTTGGCAAGCGACTCTAAAGACCCGTCCGCGGGATGAGATCCTGGATCGCCTGGAACCGTTTGAAATTCTTCCGCGCCGCCGGCGTCCAGGCCGTCTCGGCGACGGCCGAGAGACGCGGGAACAGGAGATGGTCGATCAGCCCTGGCTCCTGCCCGAGCGGCTCGCCCCAGAGCGCGCATTCGATGCCCTTTAGCCGCGGCTTGAGTTCGTCGGGCCAATCGTTGCCGGGATCGTAGCCATAGCTGCGATCCACAGGCGATGTGCCCGCCCAGCTGGCACCGGGCTCCCACCAATCCTCCGATTGCGCCATGTCGAGATAGTAATGCGTGCCCGGCATCAAGATCACATCATAGCCGGATTTGGCGAGTGCTAGCCCGCTCTCCGAGCTGATCCAGGCAAACAGCATGGCGTCGGCAGCATCGATGCCGCCGCCATGAGCCGCTTCCTGCCAGGCGCCGGCCTTGCGCCCGAGGTTAACGATGATCTTCTGCACGCGCTTCAGGAAATGCGACTGCAATTGCGCCGTCTCGGTCCAGCCGTGGCGCTGCATCAGCGCCCGGGCCTGCGGCGATCCCAACCACGCACCGCGCGCCACCTCATCGCCACCGATATGGATGAGGGGCGAAGGAAAGAGATCGGCGACCGTACCGAACACCGACTCCAGGAACGCGTAGGTCGCGTCAACCGCCGGGTTGAGCGCATTGTTGGGATAGTGGTGAACACCATAGTATTCGCCCGTCTCGCCCGGATCCTTGAGCGACGGCAGCGCGCGGAGAGTCGCATAGCTGTGTCCCGGCGTGTCGATCTCCGGCACAATAGTGATACCGAGCGCCGCTGCCCTTTCCACCAGCAAGCTCACATCGGCCTGCGTGTAGACGGCGCCGGTCCGCCGCCCGGGACTGCCGAACATCGGTGGCAGTGGCAGCCCGTGCCCGCGCCATCCGCCGATCTCAGTCAACTGCGGATAAGCCGCGATCTCCAGCCGCCAGCCTTCGTCGTCGCTTAAATGCAGATGCACGCGGTTGAGTTTGTGCCAGGCCGCGACATCGACGAAGCGATGCACCGCATCGATCTGGAAAACGTGCCGCGAGACATCGAGCAGCGCCCCGCGCCAGCCGAAGCGCGGCCCGTCGCTGATCTCTCCGGAAAGCGGCAGCACGAACTCCGACGGCCGTGCGCGAGCGCCCTGCAGCATCTGCCCGAGCGTCACGAAGGCATAGAAGAAGCCGATCCGCCCGCCGGCGAAGACCGTGATCGCATCCGCCGCGAAGACGACGCGATAGGCTTCCGCGTCCATCGCTTCGTAGCGCGCGATGCACGACGTACCGACATCGGCAAGCAGGGGCTCGGCGCCGCCAAACATTCGCGCCGCAAGCTGCCGCACCGCTGCGAATGCCGACCGCGCTTCGCCGGGACCTTCGCTCAGTGCCAAAGCCCCCGTCGCTTTGCGCGCACCCGCGACTTGCATCGAGCGCGGCTGCGGGATGATCGAGACCGGTGCTTCACCGGCCGGCAGCGCCGTTTCGGTCGGCCGCGCTCGCAAAGGCGCACCCGCCGCGCCATCCCGAGTCATCGGCGAGACGGCGATGCTCTCCAGCGTCCCATCCTCGAGGACCAGATAAGCCGATTGCGGCCCGAAACTGTAGTGCTGCAGCACGCCGCCGTTGGGATCGGTGGTGCGTGCCGTCACCGTCCAGCTCGCCCCGGGCGTCAGCACGAAACCTGCGGGTGGCGCCAGGGCCTGATGATGTGCCAGTTGCGAGACGAGCCGGCCGCCGTCGACATCGGCCTCCGCATCGATGCGGAACATGCCGGTCAGCCCGAGCTGGAACCCGGACAATGCACGCGTGCTGTCGTTCCGCAGCCGAAGCGTCAGCGCCCCGGATGCCGGGGCGTAGTCGCTGTCGAGATGGAAGAGCGGTGGAGCGGCGACCATTTGGGCTTCACTCCACCGCTGTATCAGGCGTCAGGCAACCTTGGCGAGCCGCTCCCCGGCGCCTTGCCAGTTGGCGAGGTTCGCCAGGAAGGCGTCGAGGAAGCTCGCGCGGGCGTTCTGGTAGTCGATGTAATAGGCATGCTCCCAGACGTCGCATGTCAAGAGCGGCGTGACGCCCGGATGCGCGAGCGGCGTATCGGCGTCATGGAACGAGGTGACCGCGAGCTTGCCGTCCTTGACGACCAGCCAGGCCCAGCCCGAGGCGAAATGACCGACCGCTTCGGCCTTGAAGGTTTCCTTGAGCTTGTCGAGGCCGCCGAGATCGCGCTGGATCCATTCGGCGAGGCGGCCGCTCGGGGCCGCGGCCTTCGGCGTCAGCGAGTGCCAGAAAAAATCGTGGTTCCAGGCCTGGGCGGCGTTGTTGAACAGCTTCTGGTTCTTGCTCTCCAGCGCCGACTTCACGATCGCTTCGAGAGTCGCATTCTCCAGTGGCGTGCCTTTGATCGCCGCGTTGGTGTTGTCGACATAGGCCTTGTGGTGCTTGCCGTAGTGGAACTCGAAAGTGCGCGCGGACATGTGGGGAGCGAGCGCGTCCTGGGCATAAGGCAGCGGCGTCTGGGTAACGGCCATGGGAGGGACCTCTATGTCTGTGGCAGTTTGATGACGCCGAATTGGAATGCACCCGGCGCCGGGAGGGAGGGCTTTATACCGCGCGCCTGCGTCGCGTGGTAGACCGGAAGGCTTCGCGCCGGAAGTCACCCGCTTGTAATGCACAAGGCTCCTGGCCATATCCTGGAGCCTCGGAACCCGCCAGAGGTTGGAACTGTCATGCCCGAATATCGGAAGACGCGCGAGGCCGTCGCCGCATTGACGCCGGAGCAGTATCGCGTCACCCAGGAAAGCGCCACCGAGCGGCCCGGCACCGGCCCGCTGCTACACAATAGAGAACCTGGAATCTATGTGGATATTGTCTCCGGCGAGCCGCTTTTCGCGTCCTCGGACAAGTTCGAATCCGGCTGCGGCTGGCCGAGCTTTACCAAGCCGATCGAGCCGGCCAACGTGAAGGAGCTGACCGACCGGACCCATGGCATGGTCCGGACCGAGGTTCGCTCGAAGCACGGCGACAGCCATCTTGGCCACGTCTTCCCCGATGGACCGGTGGATCGCGGGGGCCTACGCTACTGCATAAATTCGGCGTCGCTCCGGTTCGTCCCACGCG
>DATKMF010000270.1:0-16592 GCA_035542015.1 Candidatus Cybelea sp. | reverse complement strand
CCTTGATTTGACTTGTGCAGTCTTGGACCGACTATTCCAAACTCAACATAGATTTATCTATGTATAACAGTTGCTTAGGTAATTTTCTGGCCTGACTACGGATCAGAAGGTTAGGAGTTCGAATCTCTTCGGGCGCGCCAGCTTACCTTTCCACACGTGACCGCGTGTCAACGTCCCCCAACACCGCTGTATTCGAAATCTTCGTGGTGACGGCACCCGGCCTCGAGCCGGCGCTGCTCGCCGAGGCGCGCGAGAACGGATTCAAGGGACCGGTAGCCATCAAGGGCGGCGTCACGATCCAAGGCGGCTGGCCGGAAGTCTGGCGCGCCAATTTGGAGCTGCGCGGGGCGAGCCGGGTGCTGGCGCGGATTGCGCAGTTCCGGGCGATGCATCTCGCGCAGCTCGACAAGCGGGCGCACAAGGTTGCCTGGGGCGAGGTGCTGCGCGCCGATGTGCCGTTTCGGGTCGAGGCTTCCTGCAAGGCCTCGCGCATCTATCATGCGGGGGCCGCGGCGCAACGGATCGCGCGGGCAATCGCGGATACGATCGGCGCCAAGGAATCCGACGAGGCCGAGGTCGCGATCAAGGCGCGGATCGATGACGACCTCTGCACCATCAGCATCGACACATCGGGCGAGTCGCTGCACAAGCGCGGCCACAAGGAGGCGGTGGCCAAGGCGCCGATGCGGGAGAACATGGCGGCGCTGTTCCTGCGGCTCTGCGGCTACGACGGGAGCGAGTCGGTCGTGGACCCGATGTGCGGCGCCGGCACGTTCGTCATCGAAGCCGCCGAGCTCGCCGCCGGTCTCCAACCGGGACGTTCGCGCAGCTTCGCCTTCGAACAGCTCGCCACCTTCGACGCCGCCGCCTGGCAGGGCATGCGCAAGAGCGGCGGGGTCCGGCGGCCAAGCATCCGCTTCTTCGGCAGCGATCAGGACCCGGGTGCCGTCCGCATGAGCCGCACCAATGCGGCGCGGGCCGGCGTCGAAGCCTTCACCGAGTTCCACCAGCGCACGATCGACGAGCTCAGCCCGCCCGCGGGATTTTCGGGGCTCGTCATCGTCAATCCGCCTTATGGGACGCGCATCGGCGACAGGCGCGGCGTGCAAGCCCTCTATCGCCAGTTGGGCGAGACGCTGCGCAGGCGCTTTGCCGGCTGGCGCGTCGGTCTCGTCACCAACGATGCGGCGCTGGCCAAGGCGACGGGCCTACCGTTGGAAGCCGCGACCGGTCCGGTCTCCCACGGCGGCCTGCGGGTGACGCTCTACCGCACCGCGGGTCCGTTGACGGCGGTGGAGTAGGGCTTGAGCGCCGCGTCGATGGCGGCAAGGCAGAGCGCGCGCGGCTTCGCTTCCACCGTGCCGGCGAGGACGGCGGGATAGAGTCGGGAGAGATGCTGGCTGATCAGCGTCTCTTGGATGTCGCGCTGGCCGAGTGCGACCATCAGCCGATCGACCGCGGCGACCGCCTGCGGATGGGGCCAGTAGTAGCGGATGCGGTCGCTGTAGCTGAAATGGCGCTGGATTCGCTGCTCCTGCGGCGTGCCGTGATAATGCGCGCGCCAATGCGCCGGGTTGTCGAGCATCAGCTGCTCCATCGCGAGCTCGAGCGAATCTTCCCGACGCATCGCCTCGAGCTCGATCGCGATCGCGTCGAGACCGTAGAGCGCCTCGCGGAGCGCGAAGGTGAGGCCGGGCCCGACCTTCAGGATGGCGAAGCCGTCATCCACCAGAGCGGTGAGAGCCGTCCCCGGCTGGTAGTCGGTGGAATGCGCTTCGAACACCAGCCCGGGCAGGCGATCGAGCGCGCGGCTCAACGCGCGCGCCCGCTCCGGACGATAGATGGCGACGTTCGTATTGCCGAACTCGACGCCGGGCTGCACGACGATGCCGATCGCACGTTCGAAAGCATCGCTCAGCCCGGCCTTGCCGAAGGCCTCGCGATGGACCGCGAGCGTCCGCTCCGCCGCTTCCGGCGCGGTCGGCGTAAGCGTATCCAGGGCATGCGTGGCGCCGCCCGGCGTCGGCACCTCGGTGCCGATGATGTAGACCGGCCGCGGACGATCGCCCGCCGCCGTCTCCTCGGCAACGCGCGCGAGCCGCGCGGCCCGCGTTGCCGTAACGGCATCATCGAGCGCCTCGGGCTCGCCGGAGCAGCCCATCGAGGTGTCGAGATGGATCTTGCGAAATCCTGCCTCGACATAGGCGGCGATCATCGCCTCGGCGCGGGTGAGTGCGTCCTCGGCAGGAAGCGCCTTCCATGGATTGGGGCCGAGATGATCGCCGCCGAGGATCAGCTGCTCCGGCGGAAAGCCGATGCGCGTCGCGATCGCCTCGACGAAGCGGCGGAAATCTGCGGGGTTCATCCCGGTATAGCCGCCCTCCTGGTTCACCTGATTGCAGGTCGCCTCGATCAGGACGGCGCTCTGCTCCGCCTTGCCGCGGCGCAGAGCCGCCTCGATCACCAGCGGATGCGCCGAGCAGATCGAGGCGATGCCGCGTCCGGCGGCGCGATTGCCGGCGAGCTGGCTGAGCGCGCGCTCACGTCCGGCGAAAGGGCGCGCGCTCATGCCAGCGTCACCACCTTGGTCAGGTGACGGGGCGCCACCGTATCGATGTTGCGCGCCTGGGCCGCGCGCTCGCCGAGCAGCTGCAGGGCGGGGAGGCAGGCGAGGCCGGCCAGCGTCGGGTCGCAAGCCATGTCGAAGCTCGCGTCTCCCGGTCCGCCGAAGCCGATCACGCGCGCGCCCTTCTCCTGCAGCTCGCCGGCGAGCTTCACCTCGGCGGCGCGCCGGTCGGTGCTGTAGAGCAGCACCGCCGCCGTGCGATCATCGACGAGGCTGATCGGCCCGTGACGGTATTCCAGGGGATGGAAGGCCTGGGTGAAGATCTGGCTCATCTCCATCAGCTTCAACGCGCCTTCGAGTGCCACGCCATAGAGATGGCTGCCGCCGAGGAAGACGAAGTGCGAACGGCCGGCGATCAGGCCCCTGGACTTGGCGTCGAAGCGCTCGAGCAGGTCCTTGGCCGTATCGACGACAGAGGACGTAAGCGGATAGCCGAGCAGCGCAATGCCGAGCAGCAGCATGAGGCTCGAGGAAGAGGTCATGACGATGCCTTCCGCCGGATGAGTCTCGGCGGCGATCAGCCGGTCGCAATTGGTCGCCAGCGCGCTCTTCCGTTCCATGGTGATCGCGGTGACGAAGCCGCCGGCGGCGCGACTCGCCTTGGCGGCGGCGACGGTCTCGGTGGTCTCGCCGCTGCGCGAAAGGGCGACCACATGCGCCTTCTGCCAACGTGGCCAGAAGCTCGCGGCGCCGCTCACCCATTCGCCGCCCGGGACGGCGATCGCCGCGCGCCCCTTGGCGTTGGCGAGCGCCGCCAGCGATAGCGCGAGATTGTACGAGGTGCCGCAGCCGGCGAACACCGTGAGCTCGGCCTCCTGGGGCGGGGCGACCGGCGCTATCGCCGCGCGCCAATAGGGAAACTGCCCCACGATGGATTGCTCTGTGATGGTTTGCTCGGTCGGACTCATGAATTGCTCCGTACGCGTCGACTGATTCACTTGATCGAGCCGGCGAGAAGGCCGCTGACTAGGTAGCGGTTGAGGAAGACGACCACCAGGGCCGGGATGATGATGGCGATCGATCCGGCTGCCGTGATGAGGCCGTAGTCGATGAAGTTCTTGGTGGCGAATTCCGGGATCAGCACGGTCAGCGGCTTGGTGGCGGCCGGCGAGAAGATCAGCGGCACCAGGTATTGCCCCCAGGCGCCGAGGAAGGTCAGGATCGCGGCGGCGGTCAGGCCCGGCCCGACCAACGGCAGGACGATGCCGAAAAAGATATAGAGCTTGCCCGCACCGTCGAGCTGGGCCGCCTCTTCGAGCGACAGTGGGAGTTGCTCAAAGACGCTGCGCAGCAGCCAGAGCGAGAGCGGCAGGAAGGCGGAGACGTAGATCGCCGTGACGCCGGTGACGGTGTCCACCAAGTGCAGGCTGATCATCAGCCGGTAGAGCGGGATCAGCACGGCATACCCCGGGATTGCCAAGGTGGCGACCACTGCGATGAAGATGGTCTGCCGGCCGGGAAACTTCAGTCGGGTGAAGGCATAGGCGCCGAACGCCGACATCGCGACACAAGCGACGGTCGAGGTCAGCGAGGTGATGATGCTGTTGAACAGCGCCTTGCGGAACTGTGTCCAGACCTGGGCTTCGCCGAGCTTGCCCACGTCGATGCCGAGCAGGCGCCCGAAATGGTGCAGCGTGAAATGCTGCGGGAAGAAATGGATCGGCCGCGCCGAGAAGTCGGCCGAAGGGGTGAACGCGCTCACCACGTTCCAGTAGATCGGGCCCAGCGACCAGAGCAGCAGGAGCGCCACGCCCAGCCAGACCACGATGCGGTATCCGAGTTTCTGTCGCATCAGTCGTACCGCGTATTCTGGTAGACGCGAATGACATAGATTCCCGAGGCCAGCAGCGACACCACGGTCACGATCAGTGAGAGCGCCATCCCGTAGGAGAAACGCAGGTTCTGGAAGGTCTCCATATAGATGTCGACCAGCACCGGCCTGGTATCGAGGCTCGATGAAGCGAGCACCCAGGCTTCGTCGAACAGGTTGAAGGCGGTGACGGTCGCGTTGGTCATGGCGACCGCAATCGGGCCGCGGATCAGGGGCAGGGTGATCAGGAAGAACATGTGCGGACGTGACGCGCCGTCGATACGGGCCGCCTCGTAGAGGTGGCTGGGGATGCCCTGCATGGCGGCCAGGGTGATCACGACCGTCAGGGGCATCATGCGCCAGATATGCACGACGGCGACGGCCACCAGCGCGCTCGTGCGATCGTTGAACCAGACGTGGTTCTCGAACGGCAGGCCGAAGGCGACCAGGATGCCGTTCAGGAGCCCGGCGCCCGGCTGGTAGATCCAGAGCCAGATGACGGCGTTCACCACCGCCGGGAGCGCCCAGGGCAGCACCACCGCCGCCAGCAGCCATTTGCGCCCGATCTTGACCTGGTTGATCAGCGCCGCCGCCAGCACGCCGAACACGGTTTCGGCGGCGACGGCCAGCACGACGTAGATGAGGGTGTTGATCCACGACCTGATGAGATCGGAGTCCGAGAACATCGCGATGTAGTTCGCCAGCCCGACGAAGGGCGTGCCGGCCTGCATCGGATTGACCCGATGCAGGCTGTCCCACATCGTCGCCGCCAACGGGAAGAACACCAGCGCCACCATGGTGATGAGGAGCGGCGCGATCATGAAATAGCCCAGCACCGCGTCGCCCTTGAAGGCGGCGCGGCGCCGGTTCGGGACCCCGCTGGCGGCGAGAGTCGTCAACGGATTGCCGTCACAGGCGGACCACTACTGGGCCATGGCCTTCTTCGCGCCGTCGGCGATGTTCTGCATCGCCTGGTCCACCGTGATCTGTCCCTTGGCCGCGCTGTTGATCGCGGTGTTGACCGCGCTGGAGAAGGCCGGATACCAGGGCGGCGTCCCTTGCGCGAACAGCGGCTCGACGAACTTCGATTCCTCGACCAGCGCGTCACCGCTGATCAGCTTCTTCTGTTCGTTGAGGGCCTGCAGCGCGGAAGTGCGGGTCGGCAGGAAGCCGTTGACGTAGTTCTGCTCCTGCCATTCCTTGCTGGTGAACCATTTCACGAAGGCGATGGCCGCGTCACGGTTGGGCGAGACCTTCGGAATGCCGAGCGCCTCCGGCAGGCCGAAGCTGCGCGGCTTGCCGCTCTCGGTCGGGAACACGATCGCTTCGACTTGGCCGGCGACCTTGGAGTTCTGCGGATCGTTGAACGCGCCGAGGCGGCCGGGCTCGCCGGAGATCATGACGCTGACCACGCCGTTGGCGAACATGTCCTCGTTGATCTGGCTGTCCTTCAGGCCCGTCGAGGCGGGATCGACCAGGCCGTCCTTCAGCAGCATGAGCTCGAAGGCGAGCGCCTTGTAGCCGGCGGAATCCGGCGTGGTGAACAGCGGCTTGAAGTCCTTGTCGAAGAGATCGCCGCCGAACGCCTTGGTCAGCAGATACCAGCTGGTGGAGGCACCCTCGGTGGTGGAGAGCGGCAGGCCGAGCGGATACTTGCTGATGCCCTTGGCCTTGATCTGCTTGGCGTCCGCGACCAGTTCGTCGAGGTTGGCCGGCATCTTGGTGATGCCCGCATCGGCGAACTGCTTCTTGTTCACCAGCATGACGCGGAAGTCGTTGGTATAGGGCACGCCGAGGAGCTGGCCGTTGATGGTGAAGATCGATGAGGGGCCGATGTCGGCGACGGTGTCCTTGTCGATCACGTCGTTCAGGGGCAGATACCAGTCGGCGGCGCTGAACTGGCCGGTCCAGGACCAGTCGAACTCGGTCACGTCGGCGGGCGAGGTGCCGGCGACCAGCGCCGTCACCAGCTTCGGCCGTATGTCGTCCCAGGTGAGGGTCTGGAGATCGACGTGAATGCCGGTGTCCTTCTCGAACTCGGCGGCGATGTTGGTGCCCTGCGGCGAGGGCAGCAGGACGGTGATGGATTTGCCGGCCAGCGGCTTTGCATCGTCGGCGAGCGAAGGCGTCGCGGCGGCGAGGGCCGCGAGCATGGCGGTGGATAGCAAGAATTTGCGCATGTCCCTGTTCTCCTAGTTTGTTGTTGCTTCGAGCTTCAGATTCCCAGATGGCAGATTCCCGGGTGGTTCGGCTGCGATCGAGGCGGCGAGGCGCTCGATCCAGGCATCGTCGATCGGCCAATTCGCGTGCTGCGCGGCGGCGAGCAGCGCGCCGCCGATCGGCGGGAGGCGCGGCGGCACCGGGTCCGCACCGATCCGCGCGGCGACGGCGTCGCGCAGCAAGGCACTGTGGAAGGTGCCGCCGGCATAGCTCCAGGGCATCGCACCGCCGGTGAGGCGCGCGATCGCAGTGAAGTGCCGCGCCAGCTCGGCGGCGGCCTCTTCGATGATGGTCCGCGCGCCGGCATCGCCGGCTTCGGCGGCGCGGGTTGCAACCGGCGCCAGCGCGGAGATCTCGGAGCGCGGATGCCGGAGGCGCGCGACCCAGCCTTCGAGCCCGTTGACCGGGTCATTGCGGTCGAACCCCAGTTGCGCGAACAAGGCATCGACCATCGCGCTCGGTTCAGCGCGTCCGTCGAGGCTCTGGCTGACGCGGCTGAGGACGCGGCGGCCGATCCAATGGCTGCTGCCTTCGTCGCCGATCGTGTCGCCCCAGCCACCCACCCGATGCGAGCGGCCGGCGGCGTCGCGGGCCCATGCCATCGAGCCGGTACCGGACAGGATGAGGATGCCGGCGCCGCCGGCGAAGGCGCCGAGATGCGCCGCATCGACGTCGTTCAGTACGCGCTGCGGAACGGTGCCGAAGGCGCCGAAGATCGCCGCGCGCTGCTCGGCCGAGATCGCCTCGACCTCGCCATAGGCGGGCAGGCCGGCGCCGATCCCGGCGAAGCGACGCTCGTTGGCGAACGGCCGCAGCTGCGCATCGAGGGCGCGCCGCCAGCCGCGGTTGTCGATCGGGTTGACGCCCTCGCCGCGCTCGAGCGCGACGATCCGGCCGGACCGGTCGGCGACGGCGACCAGCGCCTTGCTGCCGCCGCCGTCGATGCCGAGGATGAGGTCGGCGCTCACAGTCGAACGCCCGGTTGGCGCACGCCCGGTTCGGCGCCCCGGTCGGCAATCGTCGTCTCGACGCCGAGATCGGCGAGACGGCCGCGCCATTCCGACGCCAGCTTCCCGTCGGTCACGATCCGCGTCTCGGTCACCGGGGCGACGCGATAGGTGGCCATGGTGCCGAACTTCGAGGAATCCGCCAGCAGGAAGCGCTGCTCGGAACGCGCCAGCATGCGCTTGTTGAGATTGGCCTCGGCGCTGTCCACGCTGTGGATCGCGCCGTCATGGCCGATCGCGCTGGCACCGAGGAACAGCTGGTCGAACCACAGCGTCTCCAGCACCGCCTCGGCCTGGGGACCCACGAAGGAGGCGTTCTCGCTGCGGAGCTGACCGCCCAGCACCGAGACTTCGAGATTGGGGACGTTGAGGAACTCCTGCGCGACGGCGAGCCCGTTGGTGAACAGGCGCAGCGGCAGGGGATTGATGCGGATGAGGCGCGAGAGCTGCAGCACGGTGGTGCCGGCATCCAGCAGGATCGTCGCATGCGGCCGCAGCAATTCATAAGCCGCCGCGGCGATGGCGCGCTTGGCCGCGATGTTGCGCTTCTCGCGCTCCTGGAAGGCGACCTCGACCGAGGACCCTTCGGCGATGCGCGCGCCGCCATGCACCCGGTCGATCGAGCCCTCGCGCTCCAGCACGGCGAGGTCGCGCCGGATCGTCGCCAGCGAAGCGCCGACCGCATCGGCCAGCGCCTGGATGGTCGAGAAGCCGTGGGCATAGAGATGGCTGCGGATCGCTTCGAGGCGCTCCAGTTGCAGCCCGGCGGTCTGACTCATCCGGCCTCCGTCAGAAGTCAGTACGCTCTGTTACGGTCACGTTTCCATGGCATCCAATCAAAGTCAATCACCGATATGAGCGATCTTGACGCCGGACGATGATCTCGGAATCATAAGGCCATCGAGCCCCTCCACCCCCTGCCTGAGGGATTCCGACCCATGACCAAGATCTGTTTGATCGGCGCCGGCAGCACGGTTTTCGCCCAGAACATCCTCTCCGACGTGCTCAGCAATCCCGAGCTCGCGGAAAGCGAGATCAGTCTCCACGACATCGACGACGAGCGCTTGAGCACCTCGAATGTCGTGGCGAAGCGCATCGGCGAGACGCTCGATCTGAAGAAGCTCCGCGTCTCCGCGACCACCGACCGTCGCAAGGCGCTGAAGGGCGCCGACTTCGTGATCACCATGATGCAGGTGGGCGGCTACAAGCCGGCGACCGTCACCGATTTCGAGATTCCGAAGCGCTACGGCTTAAGGCAGACCATCGCGGACACGCTCGGCATCGGCGGCGTCTTCCGCGCGCTCCGGACCATTCCGGTGCTGCTCGACATCGCCCGCGACATGGGCGAGCTCTGTCCCGATGCGCTGATGATGAACTATGTCAACCCGATGGCGATGAACAGCTGGGCCGTGGGGCAGGCGGCGCCGGGCATCCGCTATGTCGGCCTCTGCCATAGTGTGCAGGAGACTTCGGCGCATCTCGCGCGCTGCCTCAATGAGCCGATCGCGGACATCGACTATACCTGCGCCGGGTTGAACCACGTCGCCTTCTTCCTGAAGTTCGAGAAGCGGCATCCCGACGGCGCACGCGAAGATCTCTATCCGAAGCTGCGGCACATGGCCGAGACCGGCGACTATCCGAAGAAGGACGCGGTGCGCTTCGAGACCATGAAGCATTTCGGCCATTTCGTGACCGAATCCTCGGAGCATTTCTCGGAGTACACGCCCTGGTTCATCAAGCGCGGCCGCGAGGACCTGCTGGAGAAGTTCCAGGTGCCGCTCGACGAATACATCACCCGTTGCGAGCGCCAGGTCGCCGGCTGGCACCGCCTGAAGACCGAGCTCGAGGACAAGGAGAAGCCGCTTACGGTCTGCCAGAGCCGGGAATACGCGGCGGGCATCATCCATGCGATGGTGACCGGCAAGCCCGGCCTCATCTACGGCAACACCCGCAACAACGGCCTGATCGAGAACCTGCCCCCGGAATGCGCCGTCGAGGTGCCATGCCATGTCGACCGCAACGGCGTGCAGCCGATCCGCGTCGGGCGGATCCCCGGCCAGCTCGCCGGCGTCATGCGCATGAGCATCAACGTGCAGGAAATGGCGGTGACCGCAGCCTTGACCGGCAAGCGCGAGCACATCTATCACGCCGCGGCGCTCGATCCGCATACCGGCGCCGAGCTATCCCTCGACGAGATCCGCCACCTCTGCGACGACCTCATCGAAGCCCACGGCAACCTGCTTCCGCATTATCACTGAGGCAGCGCCCGTGGGATCGCCGGCGGGGCGAAGATGGTCTTGCCCTTGACCTTGATCTCGACATCAACGGCATAGGTCTTGAGCGCCGCCGGGTCGATCGCGATGCCGAGGCCCGGTGCGTCGGGTGCCGCGATCTCGCCGTTCGAATCCGGCGCCAGGTGGTTCGTGGTCAGCTCGACCGCGAGCCGGCTGAGCTGGGTCGGGTATTCGCAGATCCAGCTCTCCTTGATCCCGGCGTAAGGTTGCAGCGAGGCGCTGAGCGCCAGGTTCGAGGTGAAGGTGTGGTTCACGTAGGTGACGCCCTTCGCCACCGCGAAGTCCGCCACCTGTTTCGCCGGGCCGAGCCCGCCGATGCGGCCGCAATCGATCTGCACATAGCCGACGCCGCCGAACTGGATGAGATGCTCCGCCATGTGCCGGTTATGCGCCGCCTCGCCGCCGGCGAGCTTGACCCCGCTGCTGCGCGCCCGCGCCGCGAGCAGTCCGTAGGCTTCATAGGCGGAGCCGCCGAACGGCTCCTCGAACCAGGTGACCTTCGCCGCTTTCATCGCGTGCAGTCGCCGCGACGCAGCCTCGACGTCCTCGCCGAAGATCTGCCCCGCATCGATCAGCAGGATGCCTTCGGGCCCGAGCCCCTCGCGCGCCGCCTCGATCTGCGCGATGTCCGCGGTGAGGTTGGCGCCGAACGGGCCCCAGCCGAATTTCGCTGCGCGAAACCCGCTGGTCCGGATCTCCTTGGCTCGACGCAAGGTCACCTCGGCCGTGTCGCCGAACAGAACCGAGGCATAGGGCGTCTTGCCATAAGACTTCGTGTAGCCGAGCAGCTTCCACGCCGGCGCCCCGTGCACCTTGCCGAGCAGGTCCCAGAGCGCCACTTCGATGCCGGACCAGGTGTGGGGCCACTGCAGGAGATCCATGCTGTGGAGGGCGAGCGTCGCGGCGATGCGCTGGATGTCCTCGGGGCCGTCGATCTTCTCTCCGAGCACCGAGGCGGAGACCGGTCGGCAGGCACCGTGGGACATCGGGCAGACGAAAGCGGCGATCGAAGGCAGGGGCGCCGCCTCGCACTCGCCCCAGCCGACATGGCCGCCGGCCGAGACGCGCACCAGCAGCGCGTCCTGGCTGCCGTCCCCCGCGGTGGTCACCACCGGCATCGCGAGATAGAAGAACTCAACGCTGTCGATCTTCATGGCATTCCTTCGGGGTCAGCCGCCCATACGGCGGGAGAGCCGCGCCGCGGCCGCGCGAACGGCGGCGATCAGTTTCTCGCGATTGCCCTTGGCCAGGCGCTGCTCAGGGGCGGCGATGCTGATCGCGGCGATGCATTGGCCGCTGCCGTCGATGACCGGCGCCGAGACGCAGCCGGCATGCTCGTTGGCCTCGTTGATCTCGATGGCATAGCCGCGCTTGCGAAAGCGGCGGATCTCCGACACCAGCGATGCGATATCGGTATTGGCCTTGCCCGACGGCGACTGCCGCGCCGTATCTTTCAGGAATTTCTTCAGTCTGCCGTCGTCGAAGTCCGAGACCAGCAGTCGCCCGGCAGCCGCCCAGTTGACCGGCACGCGCGACCCCACCTGGCTGATGATCCGCAGCGGCTTCACGCCTTCTTCCTTCAGGAGCACCAGCATCCACGGCCCGTCGAGCACCGAGAGCTGCACGGTCTCGCCGGTCATGTCGCGCAGCGCTTCCACGATCTCGGCGCCGTCCTTCAGGAGATCGACTTGGGCCCGATAGGCCATGCCGAGCTCGAACAGCTTGTGGCCGAGGAACCAGCCGCCGTTTCTTCCCGCCGGCGCCAGATAGCCGGTCTGGGTCAGCGTGTTGACGAGATCGTAGGCGGTCGACTTCGGGATGCCGAGCGTGCCGGTGATCTCCGTCATCACCACCGGTCCGCCGCGTTTCCGCATCAGCTCGAAGATCTCGAGCGCCCGACGCACGCTGCGCGACCCGCCGCTCTCCGGCATCGAAGCACGCGGAGGAGGCGCGCCTCGCTTTCCCTTTTCGCGCGACGGCATTTCCAAGACCGGTCTCCCAACTTGTAACCGGGGGGCCCTTGACCGGGCTAGTGGCGGGCAGCATAGTTTCTTCCGGCATTCTAGAACAAGGTCCAAAATGCCGGAAACTGGGAGGCAACAACGGACCGGTTGGCGCGCGGCGACGAGCGGCGCGCCGGGAGGCGGCAGGGGTCTCCTCGATGGCCAGGTCTGCATCGTCACCGGCGCCGGGCAGGGGCTCGGCCGCGCCGTCGCGCTGGAGATGGCGGCCGAGGGCGCCGCGGTCGCGCTGCTCGAGCGCAACCGCGACACCGTCGAGCAGGTCGTGCGCGAAATCGCCGACGCGGGCGGGCGCGCCGAAGCCTATGCGCTCGACGTCACCGATTACGGCACCTATGGCCGGGCGGTGTCCGACGCCGCCGCGAAGCTCGGTCGCATCGACGTGCTGGTGAACAACGCGGCGATCAATCCGGCGCCGCGCACCATCCTCGAGGACACGCTGGAGGATTGGCGGCGCACCATCGCCATCAATCTGGAAGCGGTCTACATGGGCTCGAAGCTGGTGGCGCCGCACATGGTTGCGCGCAAGTCGGGCCGCATCATCCACATCGCCTCGATCCAGGGCTTCGCCTCGAGCGGCGAGGTCGGCGCCTACAACGCCGCCAAGGGCGGCATCCTGGCGCTCACCAAGTCGATGGCCGTCGAGCTCGGCCGCTACGGCATCCTGGTCAACGCCGTGGCGCCGGGCTTCATGTCGACGCCGATGTCGGTCATCAACGGCGTCAACGAGACCGAGACCCCGGAATTCATCGAATGGTATGTCGAGAAGGGCAAGATCCCGCTGCGGCGCACAGGGTATCCGGAGGACGTCTCCGGCACGGTGATCTTCCTCGCATCGTCCTATTGCCGCTACATGACCGGCCAGCTCCTCGTGGTCGATGGCGGTCTGATGAGCACGTTCTAGACAAGAAACAGAGAACTGGGAGGCTTCACGATGACCAATCACGATCGTTCGAGCGGCGTCTCGCGCCGCCGGCTGCTGCAAGGCTCGGCTGGTATCGGGGCCGGGCTTGTCCTGACCGGCATCCGCCCCTGGCATTCGGCGCGCGCCGACACACCGACCCTGAACATGTGGTGGTGGGGCGAGCAGGAACTGCCGGGCCTGCAGGCTTTCGTCGATGACTCCGTGAAGAGCTATGCGGCGGCGACGGTGAAGCCGATGCTGCAGGACACCAATGTGGTGATCTCGCAGTTCCAGACCGCGGCCGCCGCGGGCAAGGGCCCCGATATCCAGTATCTCTGGAACGGCATCTATCACATGGAGAGTGTCTGGCTCGGCTATCTGCTGCCGCTCGACGGGCTGGTCAGCGATCAGGTGGTGAAGGATTCAAACCCGACCCTGCTCAGCCATTACAACGGCCATATCTACCGGCTCGGCTGGTATCCGCAGCCGATGACCTGGTCCTACAACAAGGACGTATTCGAGAAGGCGGGGCTCGATCCCGAGAATCCGCCGAAGACCTGGGATGACTTCCTCGCCGCCTGCGACAAGATCAAGTCGAAGGGCATCCCGCCGGTCGGCGGCGGCATCCAGGACGGCTATTGGGGCGAGTGGTTCTTCGGCCACGGCCTGTCGCAGAACATCGATTCGACCGGCGAGGCGATCGATCTCTTCACCGGCGCGCGCGACTTCAAGGATCCGAAGTACCACGAGCACTGGGTGCGTCTCGAGGACCTGAAGAAGCACGACTTCCTCAACCCCGACATGGCCTCGCTGGAACTCTATCCCGGCATCGACCTCATCGTGCAGGGGAAGATCGGCATGGGCGTCTCGGTCGGCGCGCGGTTGCCCGACGACAGCAAGAAGAGCAACGACCGCGTCGGCACCATGGTGATGCCGGTCTATGGCAAGGGCAAGATGGCCGGCAAGCCGATCCTCGACGCCCAGGGTCTCGGCATCTCCAAGGACGCCAAGGACCCGAAGGCGGCGGCCGCCTTCCTCGAATACCTGAACTCGCCGGAAAGGCTGAAGGTGTTCTGGGACAAGACCCACTGGCTCTCCACCAACAGCAACTTCGATACCTCGGTGCTCACCGATCCCGCGGTCAAGGCGATGTGGAAGATGTACGGCCAGTCGGAGAACATCCCCTACGTCTCCAACGTCGTCCCCGGCCAGTTCTACGACAACGCCATGGTCGCCGGCGCCCAGCAGATCGTGCAGGGCAAGATCACCGGCGAGCAGTGCGGCGATCTCGCCGCCAAGGTCGTCAACGACTGGCGCAACTTCAATCCGGACATGGTCGATCACTACAAGCAGTGGGCCAAGGACCTCGCCGCCTGATCTGGTATTCTCTCGGGGGCCCGGGCGCTCGCCGCGCCTGGGCCCCCGTTGATTCCGTCGCCGACTCCTCACGCCAATGAACCAGACCGCGCGCCTCAGGCCCTATCTCTATGTCCTGCCGCTGGTGGCGCTGCTCGGCTTCGTGTTCGGCTATCCACTGGTCCGGATCTTCGAGTTCAGCTTCAAGCAGGTGCGCGGCATCAACGGGCCCTGGATCGGCCTTCACAATTACCAGCTGATCCTCGGTCAGGACCTGTTCTGGCAATCGGTCGAGCACAATCTGCTGCTGCTGATCGCGGTGCCGATCATGGTCGCCTGGTCGCTGCTGGTCTCGATCATGCTCTACGAGCGGCTGAAGGGCTGGAAGCTCTACCGGGTCGTGCTCTTCGTGCCCTATATCCTGGCCATTCCGATCATCGCCGTGGTGATGAAGAAGATGTTCCAGTTCAGCGGCCCGGTGAATGCGGTGCTGAACTGGATCGGCGCGAATTTCCTGGCGCTCGACTGGATCGGCGATTCCAACGTCGCGCTCTGGACCGTGATGCTGATGATCATCTGGCGGGAATCGGCGCTCGGCATCATCCTGTTCCTGGCCCGGCTGCTCAATATCGACGAATCGCTGATCGAGGCGGCACGGCTGGATGGCGCCAACTGGTGGCAGCGCGTGCGCTACGTGATCCTGCCGCAGATGAAGGTGGTGATCGAGTTCTACGTCGTGGTCAGCATCATCACCATGCTCTCGTCGGTCTTCTCCTACGTCTACATCATGGGCGGCGGACGCGGCGGGCCCGGCACCTCGACCATGGTGCTCGAGCTCTACATCTTCCAAGCCCTGGTGAAGATCAGCCTGCCCGGCGTGGCTTCCGCGGTTTCGGTGCTGCTGTTCCTCGTTTCCCTGTTGCTGATCGTGCCGCTTTTCGCCGTCCGCCGTCGCGCCAACGAGGAGGAGGTCGGATGACCACGTCCGACGCATCCGACACGGCGCCCCGCGCGCCGCTGCGGCTGGATTTCCTGCCGAAGCACGGCGTGCTGCTGTTCGCCACCCTCCTCGCCTTGGTGCCGACCATCTTCATGGTCTTCACCGCGCTGAAGAGCGAGGACGAGTACGGCATCAACAAGGTCGGTTTTCCCAGCATCCTCGTGCTCGACCATTTCCGGCAAGTGTTTTTCGACAGTCCGTTCTTCACCTGGATGGGCAACAGCCTGATTCTCGCCCTCGGCGCCGTCGTGGTGAGCACCGTCGTCTCCTGCCTCGGCGCCTATGCGATCGCGCGGATGCAGTTCAGGGGCCGCAGCCTGCTGTTCTCGGTGAGCACGGCGCTGATGGCCGTGCCGCCGGTCGTGATGATCGTACCGCTGTTCGTGCTTTACACCGAGCTCGACCTCATCAGTACCTATCAGGGCGCCATCATCATCTATGCCGGGCTGGTGACGCCCTTCTCGGTCTATCTGCTGACCACCTTCTTCCGCACCTTGCCGCGGGAGCTGTTCGAGGCGGCGCGCATCGACGGGGCGGGCGACCTGCTGATCCTCTGGCGCATCGTGCTGCCGCTCTCGCTGCCCGCGCTGCTGACGCTGGTCGTGGTCAACGCGCTCTATGTCTGGAACGACCTGCTGATCGCCATCATCTTCCTGCAGGACGATTCCAAGCGCACCTTGATGGCCGGGATCAGCGTGTTCCAGGGCCGCTACGACAACCAGATCCCGCTCACCATGGCGGGAATGGTGGTGGCGAGCGCGCCGATGATCCTGCTCTACATCGCCTTCCAGAAGTATTTCATCCAGGGGCTGATGGCGGGTGCCGTGAAGTGACGGCGCCGCCGCTGGTGCTGGAGAGTGCCGAGCTCAGGGTGACGGTCGATCCCTTGATCGGCGGCACCATCACCGCGATCGCGCACAAGCGACTGGGCGCCTCGATCCTCGGGAGCGTGCCCTGGACGCCGGTGCGGGCGCCGCTCGATCCGGCCAGCGTCACCGAGGAACCGATCTGGCTCACGCGCTACACCGGCGGCTGGCCGCTGCTGTTCCCGAACGGCGGCGACGCCTGCCGCTTCGAGGGCGCGTTCCATGGTTTCCACGGCGAGGCGTCGATCACGAGCTGGGAGTCGCAGCAGGACGGCGCCTCGCTGCGACTATCGTGCCGCTTCCAGACGGTGCCGGTCGAGATGCATCGCCTTCTCTCCGTCGCCGGTGAGAGCCTGACCATCTCGGAACGGTTGACCATGCTGGGTGACCGCGCGATCCGCGTCATGTGGGGGCATCACCCGACCTTCGGCGGCGATCTTCTCGCCGGTCCGTTCGAGATCGGCACCAATGCACGCCGCGCGCAGGCC
>DATKMF010000269.1:0-4708 GCA_035542015.1 Candidatus Cybelea sp. | reverse complement strand
TCGGCCTTGATCTTCTCGGCTTCCGCCTCGGCTTCGGCGGCGATCTTGATCGCCTGGGCCCTGTTGGCAGCCGCCTGCTTCTCGGCCTCGGCGGCGACCGTGATCCTGGTCGCCTCCTGCTCGGCCTGCTGGCGCGCCATGATGACCGCGGTCTGGCGGTCGCGTTCCGCGATCGCCACCTTGCGCGCGGTCTCGACCGATTCCGTCGCACTGGTGGCGAGCGCCTTCGCCTCCTCCGCCTTCGCCTGGGCGACCGACTGCTCCTGGCTCTTGGTGGCGACCACGATCGAGCGGTCCTGGTCGGCCAGCTCGACGTCGCGGTTCTTGGCGATGCGCAGGGTCTCCGCGGTGCGATCGGCCTCGGTCTGCTTCTGGGAGATCGCGAGCTGGGCGTCGATCGCCGCCGATTCCTGCACCTTCTTGGCCAGGGCCTGGCGCTCGGCGATGGCCTGCTCGGCCTCGATCTTCGCCGTCGCCTCGGCGCGCTGGGCCTCGGCCTCCTTCAGCGCGGATTCCGCGCGCGTGGTCGCCGACTTGTTGACGATGTCGCGCTGCTGGTTGAGCTCCGCCTCCTTCTTCTGGCGCTCGATCTCGAGGGTCTTCTGCCGGGCGTCGAGATCCTGCTGCGCGATCGTGACCTCGGCCGCGCGCACCAGCTGGTTGCGCTCCTGGCGCTTCGATTCCGTGATCTTGGTGAGCGCGGTCAGGCCTTCGGCATCGAAGGCGTTGTTGGGGTTGAAAAACTTGGTGTCGGTCTGGTCGAGCTTGGTCAAGCTTGCGCTTTCCAGCTCGAGGCCGTTCAGCTCGAGATCGCTGGAGACCGTGTTCTGCACCGATTTGACGAAGGCCGCGCGCTGCTCCTGGAGATCGGCCAAGGTCATCGTCGCCGCGACCGAGCGCAGGGCATCGACGAACTTCGCCTCCACGAGCTCGCGCAGGAGCGCGGGATCGCCGGTGCGGTTGCCGAGGGTCTGGGCCGCGAGGCCGATCGACTGCGCATCCGGCTTCACCCGCACATAGAACTCGACGCCGATATCGACCCGCATGCGGTCCTTGCTGATCATCGCCTCGGCATTGTCGCGGCGGACGTCGAGCCGCAAGGTCTGCAGGTTGACCCAGGCGATCGAATGGAAGACCGGCAGCACCAGGGCGCCGCCGTCCAGCACCACCTTCTGCCCGCCGAAGCCGGTGCGCACATAGGCGCGGTCCTTCTCCGAACGGCGGTAGAGCCGGCCGATCACGATGCCGATCGCGATGATCGCGATCAGCACGATCACGGCCGGAACCAAGAGCTGGAAGATCATGTCCATGTCCATCGAGGTGGTCTCCTTTGTATTCGGGCCCCCGCCCGGAAGTCAGAAGTCGGAAGTCAGAAGTCAGAAGTCAGAAGTCCCATCCGACCATTCACAGGTTCTTCTCCAGCAACCGGCCTTCCGCGGGCACGACGGTCAATTCGCTCCCCACCCGGTCCACCATCAGCACGCTGGTGCCCTGCTGGATCACCAGCTCGGGGCGCGCGGCGCGAACGCGGGGGAAATGCCAGTTGCCGAACTTGTCCTTCACCTTGGCCCTTCCGGCGGAATCGGCCTCGACCGGGCCCAAGGTCACCACGCCGACCAGGCCGACGAGATCGGCTTCGGTGACGGCGTAGCTCTCGTCGCGCGGCATCACCTGGGAGATGAGCCGGCTGGTGCTGCGCGTCACCGGGATGGTGCAGAGGAAGGCGATCAGCGCCGCCAGCCAGGTGGGCAGGGGTGCCGCCGCGTGCAGCATCACGATCTGGATCACGAAGCCGACCACGGTGAAGGCGGCGAGCCCCGCCATCAGCAGGATCAGCAGCGGCACGCGACCGGCGTTCAGCCAGTCGAAGATGGTGTTGAAGAGGCTGCTGTCCTCGCTGCTGCCGGCGCCGTGGGGCAAGTCGTGCGGCAGCTCGTGCCCAAGGTCATGGCCGCCGTCTATCTCCGGATGATCGAGATGGAAGGCGGCATCGACCATGCCCGAGAGCGAGTGCCCGAACATCATGCTGACGGTCTCGACCGCCGCGAGCCCGATCAGCACCAGCCCCGCGGTCGAAAACGGCTGGAACCCCGGCGCCGTCAAGAAAGAGAACATGCCACTCCCCGAATGCGAAACTTACTCCGCCGCCTCGCTCTTCAGCCTCGCGAGGCGGGCGGCGATTTCGTTTTGCCGTGCCAGCTCGTGCAGGTTCTTCAGCGCCGGCTCAGGCGCTGGTCCTGAGGGCACGCCGGTGACGCGTTCGGCGGCGGCGTTCGCGCGGCCGACCTTGGCGAGCGCGCCGTCGCGCGGGGGCGCCGCCCTGCCGTCATTCCCGGGTCCGTTCCCTTGGGCCGCGCGCAACGCCTTCAGCCGCTGCTGCGCCTCGCGCCGGCTCGCGGCGACGGCGTCCATGGTCTCGCCGAGCTCGGCGATGCGGGCGGTCTTCTCGTCGATCAGGCGCGTGAGCACGGCGCTCTGGGTCTCGATGTCGAGCTGGCGCGCGACGCCGGCCTCGGCGAGATCGTCGCGCCTGGCCTCGAGCGCCACCCTGATCTTGGCGCCGAGGTCGAGGCTCTCACGCCCAAGCTCCGCCAGCCGCGCCTCCAGCTGGAAACGCTCCGCCGTCGCCTTGCCGAGCTCCGCCTTCACCTCCTCATGCGCGGCGTCGATCTCGCGCAGGGACTGCTCCATCACGTTTTCCGGCGAGAGCCCCTCGGCCGCGTCGATCGCGGCATTCGCCATGCCCGCGATCACCCGCCCGATCCGGCCCAGCATCGATTCCGTCGCCAGCATCGCTTCCTCCCTCGGCAACATGTTCGCCTCGCCCGCATTCAACCCGGTCGCAATCAGCAGCGCGTATGGATCGGCCTTGACCAGCCGCGCTGGCGCCTTGCCATTCCATTCCGCGCCGTAGCCGGCGACGCGGAAGGGGATGGTGACGCGGCCCTGTAGCGTGGCGATCGAGACGCTCTCGATGCCCTTGAGGCCGTAGAGCTTCTCATCCAGCGGCAGGCCCTCGACGATCTTGCCGCGGCGGCGCTGGGCCCAGTCCTTGAAGGCGAGGGTCACCGCCCGGGCCTGCAGCCCGCTCGCCGCCCGCGCGCTTTCGTAGAAGTTGCGGTGGAGGATGACGAGGTCCTGGCCGTGGCCCGGCGGCACGTTCGCATCCAGCCAGTCCAGGAGCCGTGCATGCGCCTCCATCGTTTCCGAGAGCGCCCGCTCGGCCTCCGGATCTGTGAGCAGTTGCAACCGACAGAGACCGAGCGCCCCGCTTTTTCCCCTTTTGGTCATGCGGAGGGGATTAAAGCACCGGATCGGTGCTTTACAAGCGACGCTTTTCCGATTCCGGTGGATAAGTCGGAAAATCGAGATAGAACAATTGGTTGTTGTATGGTTAACGGGCGCTGTGAAGGCGCAGGGCAACCATCTTCCGCCGCGTCGATCGACGGGCGGCATCGGGTCGGTTTTGGCGCGGTCGGCGCCCTGGCCGAGCCGCTGATGGGCTCGCTAGCCCTCTTGCTGGGTCCCGCCGGCCTTGCGGCCGCCGGCGACCTTCGCGAGCTGCGATTCGGAAAGCTCGGCCGAACCCTTCTGGGAGGCCTTCGCGAGCGTCTCGCGGGCGGCGGGTTTCGACTTCGGATTTGGCTTGCTCATGGACACGCGCTCCTTGCCGGATGAAATCCCACGGACGACGCACCCGGAGCGAGACTAGCGGGGCGGGAGCCGGCGCGCCACCGCCTTCTGGGCATCGAACTCCGCCCGGAGCCGCCGGAGCTCGGATTCGGACATTCCTTCGAGATTGCCGTAGTCGCGTTTCCACCCGGGATCGTCGCTCCAGGCGAGGGGCGACTGCCGGGTCGTGCGCGGCGCTGCCGCCTGCTCCAGCAGATCGAGGGCGAGGCGCAGGGTCAGATCCTGCGAGGCGAGGTCGCCCGGCTTCCCCGCCGCGTTGCCGAGCGGGAAGTCCGAGAACAGGAAGCGCGGCACACCCGCGTATTCGACGATGTCCTTGGCGGCGCCCATGATCACGGTCGCGATGCCGTTCGCCTCCAGATGCCGCGCGGCGAGGCTGACGCTCTGATGGCAGACCGGGCAGTTCGGCACCAGCACCGCCGCATCCGCGCCGTCCTCGCGCAGCCGCGCGAGCAGGGCCGGGGCGTCGGTCTCGCGCGTCACGCGCTGGCTGCGGTTGGTGGGGAGGCCGTGGAACCGTGGCGTGACGCCGCCGATGCGCCCCGCCGCTTGCGCGCGATGCAGCGCCTGCAGCGGAAAGAAGCTGCCGGTGTCTTCGCCCGTCGTATGCGCGAAATCGATCGCCACATGGTTGATGCGCAAGTCGGGCAGGCGGTCGCTCGGCGCTGAAGCGACGGAGAAGAACTTCAGCGACGCGTCATAGGTGAGCGGCTGCGTGCGCGCCGCGCCCGGCGGCGCCAGGGCCGCCGTCGTCACCAGCGCCACCCGCGACTGGGCCAGCGGTTTCGCGAGGCGCCGGAACGGCACGTCCTCGAACTGCGCCCAGCGATAGGGCGCGGCGAAGCCCAACGCCGCGTAATACGCGCGCGTGCGCGCCATATAGGCGATCGGCGCGTCACCTTCGCGCATCGGCACCCCGTTTGCCAGGACCCACGCCAATGCTACTCTCGCCGCGCCACAATGGAACCGTCATGAACGCCGTCGATCGCCGCCCCGCGCCCGTCCTTCCCGAATC
>DATKMF010000268.1:0-2146 GCA_035542015.1 Candidatus Cybelea sp. | reverse complement strand
GCGAAGCTCGGCGACGGCAACCGCGCGCTCATGGATCTCGATCTCGCCCTCGCGCTCGATCCCGACCTGCCGGATGCGAACCTCTATCGCGGCTTCCTCCATCTCATGCTCGCCGACGACGTGCATGCCGTCGCCGATCTCAGCCGCGCCGCCGCGCTCAAGCCGGAGGACGGCACGATCGCGGACGGGCTCGGCACGGCCTATCTCCTCGGCGGCGACGACGACCGCGCGATCGCCAGCTACGACCGCGCCATCGCGCTCGAT
Source organism: Candidatus Cybelea sp. (assembly GCA_035542015.1). Taxonomy (GTDB): domain Bacteria; phylum Pseudomonadota; class Alphaproteobacteria; order Dongiales; family Dongiaceae; genus Dongia. The sequence continues at coordinate 1,882 of DATKMF010000268.1, read as the reverse complement.
CCGGACCTGACCGACGCCTATCGCGGCCGCGCCAGCCTCCAGGCCGCGCATGGCGACGTCGCGGCGGCGCTCGCGGGCCTCGAGCTCGCGATCCGGCGCCAGCCCGCCGAGGCGATGAACCGTCGCGCCAAGGGCGTCATCCTCTACGGCGCGGGATCCTATGCCGACGCCGCGAATGCCTTGCGCGACGCCCTGGCGCTCGACCCCACCGACGCCTACAGCGTGATCCTGCTCGACCTCGCCCAGCGCCGCGCCGATCCGGCGGCGGCCACCGAAACGGAGGTGCGGGCGCAGCGCCTCGACCTCACCCGATGGCCGGGACCGGTCGTCGCCTTCCTCATGGGACGCATGTCGCGCGCCGATCTCCTCGCCGCCGCCGCCGCCAGTCCCGACGCCCGCATCGTCCGCGCGCGCGATTGCGAGGCGACGTTCTACATCGCCGAAGCCGACGGGATCGCCGGCCGCACCGACGCCGCGAAGGCCGGCCTCCGCCGCGCCGCCGACACCTGCCCCCGCGGCTTCGACGAGCGCCTCGCCGCGCAGGCGGAGCTGGCGCGGGTGCCGTGAAGAATCGTCATGCCCGGACTTGATCCGCGCATCTCTCTCCGCGGCGGCGCGAGATGGCCGGGTCGAGCCCACTGCTGTCCGGTTAAGCATATGCGAGCTCGATTTGCCATGGTTGAGAGGGTCCCGGGCTGGGGTTTGGTGCATTGAGCAGGGCGTGCAGGGACCTGCGGGTGAGGATGAAGCCGGGCATCAACCGAGCGATAGCCTGAAGGCCGATGGAGGCCTGGCAGCGGACTTGGGCGGCGCGGAGCAGCAGAAAGGCGATCAAGGCGGTCATGATCTGAATGGCAGCGGCGTTGGGGCTGGTGCCGAAGAAGTGGGCGATCTTGAGGTTCTGCTTGATCCACTTGAAGAACAGCTCGACCTGCCAGCGCGCCTTGTAGAGTTCAGCAATGGTCGTGGCGGAAGCATCAAGGTCGTTGCTCAGCAGAGTGATCTCCCGCCCGCTATCGATCTTCACGCCGATCATGCGGACCGGACGGGACATCGGGTTGCTGCGCTGGCTGGCCAGTCGCTGCGAGAGCTGCACGACGCGATCGAACAGGATGCCCCGGGCGGAGGCTGGGCGCTCCTCCAGCACTTGGGTGGGCGAGTTGCTTTTGAGCCGAGTGACAAAGCGGCAGCTTTGCTCGGCAAGGCGTGCCCAGAAGCCGAAGTCATAATAGCCCCGGTCGAACACATAGGTGGCGCCAGGCTCGATCGGCATCGTCTTGGCGACCGCAATGTCGGTTACCCGCTCCGACGTCACCACGAAGCAGGTCGGCCGCTCCGCATGCGGATCGAACACCACATGCAGCTTCAGCGCGCCTCGCGACCACTGCTCCACCCGCTTGCCGGCGAAGATCCGGGTGGCATCGATCAGGCGCAGCGCCTCGCGGCCGGCGCCGCGACCGGCGAGCCGGCCAGCGAGATACCCGGCGACCTCCTCGAACAGCCCCGCCGGACGATCAGCATTGGCGTCGCCAAGCGTCGAGCGGCGCACCCGGCCCATGCCCAGATGCGCCAGCACACCGTCCTGGCGCTCCAGCGCACGCTCAACCTCGCGCAGGCCCCGCGCCCCGCTCAGCTGGGCAAAAACCATCGACACCAGGTGAGCCCAGGGCTCCAGCCCGCGCTTCCTCCGACCCCTATGGTGACGCGACGCTGCACGCGCAAACCACCCACGCGGCAACTCTTTCAGCAACTGGCCGAAAACCGTAGACTGATACTGCATGGCTTGGGCTCTCCGAGCTTCAATTTCAACCGAGTCTTCGCAAACCCAGTTGAATCCAAGCCATGCACCCTGTCCACGCTCTCCTTAACCGGACAGCAGTGG
>DATKMF010000267.1:0-8087 GCA_035542015.1 Candidatus Cybelea sp. | reverse complement strand
CCCGGTGCGGAGATCGAGACGAGGCTTCAGCTCGACGTCTTCAAGCCGGATCGCGCATGAGCGCTCAAGCCGCCGGCTGGAGCACGGCCTCGGTCACCGCGAGATCGTCCGCGAGCGGGCGATAGGGGCGGAGCTTCTGCTTCGCGAGCCCGGCGTGATAGGCGTTGACGCCTTCCTCGGGCGAGACCTCGCCGTCGGCAACGGCGCGCATCTGGGCGATGATGCCGAGCGGATCCTCGGCGAGGTTGATCTTGCGGCCGAAGAGGGCCACGCGCGCGCCGTATTTCTTCGCGTCGTGCACCAGCTTCAGGCAATCATGGGTGGTGCCTGACGAACCGCCGAGCACGCCGACGATGAGCTTCGGGTCATAGCCCGCCAGCTCCTCAAGGGCGCGCGGCCCGTTATAGGCCACTTTCAGGAACTTCGGCCGCATGCGCTCGGGCACCGCGGCGAGGCTGCGGATGATGCAGTCGTTGACATAGTGCGGCATCAGCTTGGGATCGAGGCCGGAGGCCGCGTTCGGGTTGAAGACTTCGAGGAAGTAGGGGAAGCCCAGCGCCTCGACTTCCTGGCGGAACGCCTTGAAGGCGGTGAGCGAGCGGTGGTCCGCCTCGACATCGTTGTTGAAGGTCACGGAATAGAGGCAGATGTCGGCCAGCGCGAGGTCGGGGTTGCCGGCGCCGACATGGGCAAGCTCGGCGGTGCGGAACGGCACCGAGGGCGTGCTCATGTAGCCGCCATGGCGCACCGCCCAGACATCGCTCGCGTCGTTGGCGCGGACCGCCACGGCCATCTTCGAGCCGAGAAACAGTTTCTCGTCGCCCGCCAGCCGCACGCAGTTGCCGACGCCCATCAGCATGCAATCGACGATGTCCTGGCGCACGATGGCGCGGATCTGCTCCAGGAATTGCGCCCGCGTCTTGAAGCGCGGCGTCGCCTTGCCCGCGGCATCATAGACCGCGCCGGTATGGGCGGCGCCGAACCCCATGTCGGAATCCTTGGCGTCGCAGATGATGAAATCCTTGGCGCCGGATGGGTCGTGCGCGATCCGGGCGAGCTTCTCGGCAAGACGGGTCGGGGCCATGGCATTTCTCCTGAAGCCGGCAGTTTAGGCTCGGACTTTCGTTTCCGCAAGTTACGGCTTTCCGATCGGAATATCCATCGATCATCTCGGCCTGAACCGCCCCACAGGCTGCTCCTGGGCGCGTCGGCGCCCCTCGGCTTGCCATCCGGGGGCCGTCAGTCTACGGTCGCCGGGTCAGGGCTTTCCATTTCAAAAGTCGCGTTGCCGATGGCTCGCACCATCCTCGCGCTCGATTCCGGCGGCACCGCCGTGAAGGCGGCGCTCTACGACCTCGCCGGGCATGAGCTGGCGCGCGCCGGCGAGGTGATGCAGCCGCTGCTGCCGGCACCCGGGCAGAACGAGCGCAATCCCGGGGAGATGTGGCTGCGGATCTGCGCCTGCATCCGGCGCATCATCGCCGAGGCGCGGGTCGACGCGAACGAGATCGCCGCCGTCGGTCTGACGTCATACGGCAACGGCATCTGTCTGGTCGATGCGAATGGAATGCCGGTGCGCAACGCTGTGCTGTCGACCGACCAGCGGGCGGGCGACATCGTTGCACAATGGCGCGCGGCCGGGGCCGAGGAGCGGCATATTGCACTCGGCTATCAGCGGCTCTGGGCCGGCAAGCCGCTGCCGCTGCTGGCCTGGATCGAGCGGCATGAGCCGGATGTGCTCGATCGTGCCGCGCATATCCTCATGTGCAAGGACTATCTGCGCTTCCGCTTGACCGGGGTCTGCGCCCTCGAGGTGAGCGACGCCTCTTCGGGGAGCCTGTACGACCAATCGAGCGGACGGCGCTGGAATCCGACCATGCTGAAACTGCTCGGCCTCGAGAAATACGAGCGGCTGTTCGGCGAATTGCTGGAACCGCTCTCGGTCGCGGGCACGGTCACGCCCGAAGCGGCGGAGGCGACGGGGTTGAAAGCCGGCACGCCGGTATCCGCCGGGTACGCCGACGGTCCCGCCATGCTGCTGGCGATGGGTGTGGTCGATGAGAGCCTGTTGCACGTGGTCTCCGGCACCTGGGGCCTCAACCAGCTGCTCAGCCGCGATCCGGTGAAGGACGGGTCGATCATGGCCAGCATTTGCGCGGCGCGGCCGGGCGAGTTCGTCCTGGTCGAAAGCAGTGTCACCTCCGCCAGCGCCTTCGAGTGGTTCGTCGATACCGTGCTGGCGAAGGGCCCGGGCGCGCCCGATCCAGCGTCGCTCTATGCCTGGTGCAATCGCGAGATCGCCAAGGCCAAGGACAGCGATCCGGCGGTCTATTTCCTCCCCTATCTCAACGGATGCCTCGACCGGCCGGACGCCCGCGCCTGCTTCATCGGGCTCGCGGCCTGGCATGCACTGCCGCACATGATCCGTGCGGTCTTCGAAGGCGTCGCGCTGGAGCACCGCCGTCACGTGGACCAGCTGCTGCGCGGCCGCGGGACGCCGACGGCCGTGCGGTTTGCGGGCGGTGGCGCGCGTAGCCGGCCCTGGCTCGAGATCTTCGCGGCGGCGCTCGGTCTGCCGATCGAATTGAGCGAGGTCGAGGAACTGGGTGCGCTCGGCGCCGCGATGATCGCGGCGGTGGCGGTCGGCCTCTATCCCGATCTCGAAGCCGCGGTCGCCGCAATGACGCGGGTGAAAGAGCGAATCCAGCCGGATCCGGAAAAGATCGCCCTTCTGGCCCGGCGCAGCGAGACCCATCGCGCGCTGCGCGACGGTCTGGCGCCGTTCTGGGCCAGGCTCTAGGATCGCGAGCGCAGGGGAAGGCCATGGCTACCGCCGGCAAGCAATCGGGAAACGACCTCGCGCTCGACATCACGGCGCGACGCAAGCGCATCGCCGAGATGGTGAGCGACGAGCAGTTCGCCTCGATCCAGGAGCTGGCGAAGCTGTTCGGCGTCTCCAACGTCACCATCCGCAACGACATCGATGCGCTCAGTCGCGAGCGCCACGGCCTGCTGCGCGTGCGCGGCGGCGTGTTGAGCCGTCAGATGCCCTACGGCGAGACGCCCTATGAGCGGCGCAGTCGCGAACATGTCGAGGACAAGCAGGCGATCGGCCGCGCCGCGGCGGCCATGATCCGCTCCAACGACACTGCGATCCTCGACGTCGGCACCACGACCATGGCGATCGCCGAGGCGCTGGTGCAGCGCACCGATCTCGATCACACCGTGATCTTCACCAACGGGCTCAATATCGCGTTGGCCCTCGAGCCGGCGTTTCCGCGGATCACCACGGTCGTCACCGGCGGGAGTCTCAGGCCCTCGGATCACTCGCTGGTCGAGCCGATGTCGACGCTGATCCTGGAGCGGATCCGCGCGGGTATCGCCTTCATCGGCTGCAACGGCGTCGATCCCGAGTTCGGCGTCAGCACGACGACGCTGCCCGAAGCCGCGATCAAGCAGGCGATCATGCGCTCGGCGCTGCGCGTCATCGTGGTCGCCGACGGCAGCAAGTTCGGCCGCAACACGCTGGCGCGGGTCTGTGGCGTTGCCGAGATCGATACCTACCTCTCGGCCGGCTACATCGAGCCCTCCTGCGCAAGGCAGATGTCGGAGCTCGGGGTGCGGATCGAGAACGTACGCCCGAGCACCACGCCGTCCGAGGAGTAGCGCCGGGCGAATGAGCGGCGGTCAGATCTCGATGCCGGCGAGCGTGCGCTCGGTCTTGCGGTCGAAGAAATAGGCGCGGTCGGCCGGGAACGTGGCGTAGACCGCATCGCCCAGGCTGAGCCGCATCTTCCCCGCCAGCAGCACGTTGAACCAGTGGCCGGAGCTCAACTGGATGCGCACCAGCGTGGTGTGGCCGAGCGGCTCGATCGTGTCCACCTTGCCGGCAAGGCTGTAGCTGCCGTCGCCCGCTGGGCTCGCGGAGATGCCGACATGTTCCGGCCGGATCCCGAGCGAGACCTCGCGGCTGCTGGAACCGGCGAGCGCCTGCTGCGCGGCGCTGGAAAGCCGGAGGCGCGCCTGCTCGTCGGTCAGCACCATGTCGGGGCCCTCGACGCCGCCCAAGAGGAAGTTCATCGGCGGGCTGCCGATGAAGCTCGCCACATAGGCATTGCTCGGCTGCTCGTAGAGCTCGGTCGGGCTGCCCACCTGCTGGATCCGGCCCTGGCGCATGACGACGATGCGGTCGCCCATGCTCAAGGCCTCGACCTGGTCGTGCGTCACGTAGAAGGTGGTGACGCCCAGCCGGAGTTGCAGCTTGATGATCTCCGAGCGCATCTCCATGCGCAGTGCCGCGTCGAGGTTGGAGAGCGGCTCGTCCATCAGGAAGACGCGCGGCTCGCGCACGATGGCGCGGCCCAAGGCGACGCGCTGCCGCTGTCCGCCGGAGAGCTCTTTGGGTTTCCGATCGAGCACGGTCTCGATCCCCAGCGTGTGGGCGACACGTTTGACGCGCTCCTCCACCGCCGCCTTCGGCACCTTGCGGAGCCGCATCCCGAAGGCGATGTTGCCGAAGACGTCGAGATGCGGAAAGAGCGCGTAGTTCTGGAACACCATGGCGATGTCGCGCTCGTAGGGCAGCTGGTCGGTCACGTCCTTGCCGTCGAAGCGGACGCGGCCCTCGCTTGCCGCCTCGAGCCCGGCGATGATGCGCATGGTCGAGGTCTTGCCGCAGCCGGAAGGGCCAACCAGCACGACGAACTCGCCGTCGCCGGTGGTCAGCGAGAAGTCCTCGACCGCGACGAAATTGCCGAAGCGCTTCCAGACTTTGTCGAGCTCGACCACCGCCATCGGCAATCCTCCCAGACACCTTCCTTGGAGACGCGGTGCAGGCGTGGCACCGTCGTTCCGGCGCGGATGTTCTCTCCGCCTTTGGTCGAGACTAGTGCATCTCTCCCCCACCAGTCCCGGGAGCGTTGTCGGCGTTTTCGTATCGAAAGTAAAGTGTTTGCGTTTAGAAAACACCGTGATAGATTGAAAATCGGCGAAGCGGCTCTGCCTTAAGCAGCCGCGCGCCGCTTCAAAACGACAATCAATACGGCGGCGACAGAGCCGGTCGGTGCCACCAGCGAACAACGGCCTAACCAACAACGGCTATGGGAGAGGAGCAAGCCATGTCGGATCGCCAGAATGTCGACAAGTTTGGGGATCTCGTCCGCGACTATTTCCGGGGAAGGATCGGACGCCGTCAGTTCATCGTGTTCGGCGCTCAGCTCGGCGTCTCGGCGGCGCTGCTCGCCAAGCTGAGCGGCCCGGCCCGCGCGGCCAACCTCATGGATTCGGCGCCCGAGGCGCCCTATGAGTCGCCCGTCACTGCGGAACGCGCCGCCTTCCTGAAGACCAAGCCCTACAAGGGCACTACCATCAATGTGATGGTGCTGAAGGCGACCGTCGGCGACGGGTTGAAGTATCACGTCCCGCATTGGGAGGAGGAGACCGGCGGCAAGGTCAACGTGGCCGAGGTGCCGATCGAGACCTTGCATACGCAGATATTCTCCGATCTCTCCAGCGGTCTCGGCAAGTACGACGCCTACATGACCGGCGCCTGGTTCTACGGCGACTTCTTCGTGCCGGCCCAGCCCTATATCGTGCCGATCGACGATTTCTTGGCCGATCCCAAGCACCCCTACTGGGATCCGAACGAATACCTGCCGTCCATGCGCAAGCTCTACACCTGGGAAGGCAAGAACTACGGCGTGCTGTTCGACGGCGACGCCCAGGCGCTCTACTACCGCAAGGACGTCTTCACCAATGCGGACGTGATGTCCAAGTTCAAGGCGAAGTACAACTACGACCTGCCGGCGCCGCCGACCACCACGGCGCAGCTGCACGACCTCGCCGATTTCTTCACCGGCTGGGACTGGAACGGCGGCGGCCAGAATGGCTGGGGCATCTCGCTCCATGCCAAGGTGAACGAGCAGGGCTTCTTCCATTTCCTCACCCTGTCGGCGCCCTTCATCATCTCGCCGGACAACAAGTACTATTTCTTCAATCCGGACACGATGAAGCCGCTGATCAACTCCGAGGGCCATCTGAAGGCGCTCGAGGACTACGTGAAGTTCCTCGGCAACGGCCCGAAGGAGGAGATCAGCTGGACCCTCGGCCAGGGCTGGAACCTGTTCCTCGCCGGCCAGTCGGCGATGGAGCCGACCTGGGGCGATCTCCCGACCCTGGCGCAGGACCCGAAGACCTCGAAGGTGCAAGGCAAGATCGGTGCGGCGGGCCTCCCCGGCACGACCGAGGCCTTCAACCCGATCACCGGCGAGTGGAAGAAATACGACCTCAATCAGGTCGGCAACACCAACGGCGGATCGTGGCACTGCGTCATCTCCGCCAAGTCGAAGAAGCAGGAGGCGACCTACGACTTCCTCGCCATGATGGCGAACAAGAAGAACGCCTTCTTCAACGCCAGCAACGGCTGGACCGGCGTGCAGCCCGGCGTGAAGTACGAATACCTGCCGCCGAACGGCACCAGCAATATCGACGAGTGGAAGGCGCAGGGCTGGAACGCGGACGACGCCGTCGAGTACCTCAAAGGCTACTACTCGGTGCTGAGCGCCGACGTGCAGCAGGAATACCTGCGCATCCCCGGTGCGGCCGAATACTGGCATGAGCTCGACGTCAACGTCTCCGCCGTGCTCGGCGGGCAGAAGAGCGCCAAGGACGCGCTCGACACCACCGCCAGCGCCTGGGAGAAGATCACCGAGCGTTATGGCCGCGCCAAGCAGCAGAAGCTGTACAAGGCCTCGTTCGCGTAGCATCTTGAGAGGGTCCCGGGGCGGCAGGCCAGCGCCGTCCCGGATCCTCGAATTCCCGGTCCGATTTGCGCATGGCCACAGCCGTAGCTCCCACGCGTGACCGCCGCACCGCGCACGGCGCGGTCTTCAAATACGTGCTTCTGCTGCCGGCGGTGATCTGGGTCGTCGCCTTCACCTTCCTGCCGCTCTTTTCGGTGATCCGCTACAGCTTCGCCTCCTATGTGATGGGCGAGGGCATCACCGGCTATGTCGGCTTCCAGAACTACATCGACGTGCTGAGCTCCGAGGACTTCTGGCACAGCATCATGGTGACGGTGATCTACGTCGTCGTCTCGGTGCCGATCGAGCTGGTGCTCGGCTTCGTCGCGGCCTGGCTGGTCAACCTCGGCGCCCCGGGTTCCAAGGCCTTCCGCACCATCATCGGTGCGCCGCTGTTCACGCTCGAGGTGGCAATCGGCTATCTCGGCGTCACCTTCTTCACCGACCAGGGCGGCTTGATCGCGGTACCGCTGGCCGCCATGGGCATCCATATCCCCTGGATGTCGACCGCGACCGGCGGGCTCGCGGGCGCCATCCTGCTCGACGTCTGGCGCTGGACCTCCTTCATCTTCATCATCGTGCTGGCGGGCCTCGCCGGCATTCCCGGCGACCTCTACGACGCGGCGATCCTCGACGCCAAGAGCCACTGGCAGGTGATGTGGCGCCTCGCCGTGCCGCTGGCCTGGCCGGTCACCACCATCGCCGTGCTCTTGCGGACCGTGGAATGCCTGAAGGTCTTCGCCATCCCCTATGCGCTGACCTCCGGCGGCCCCGGCACCAGCACCGAGCCCTTCAGCGCCGCCGACTACCTGACCACGATCCAGTTCTTCGACTTCGGCAAGGGCTCGGCCATGGGCATCATCTTCCTGATCATGGTCTCGGTCGTGATCAGCATCTTCTTCAAGCAGATGCGCAAGAGCCTGAGCTGAGGGAGCGGAGCGCGCGATGAGAAACATCCTCTGGGTCCGGGCTTCTCCCCTGTCGCGGGCGATCATCTATCTGCTGCTGCTCGCGGCGGCGACGTTCACGCTCGTTCCGTTCTTCTGGGCGATGATCAACTCGGTGAAGACCCTGACCGAGACCTTCCAGCTCAATGCCTTCATCCCCTTCGTCGAGTTCGAGCCCACGCTCGGCTCCTGGCAGGACGTGCTGAACGATCCGCAGACCATCAACGCCTTCGTCAGCAGCTGCGTCGTCAGCGCGGGCACCACCATCTTCTCGCTGATCCTCGGCGTGCCCGCGGCCTACAGCCTGGCGCGCTACGAGTTTCCGGTCCGCTCCAACGAC
>DATKMF010000266.1:0-4358 GCA_035542015.1 Candidatus Cybelea sp. | reverse complement strand
ATCCTGCCGTGCGACGATCGCCCATTCCGAGGATGAGATCAGCGTTCCCTCGGCGAGCCCGGGATATTGCTGCCAGCGCCCTGTGAGACCGCGGTCCTCGACCAGCCGTGCCACCACCGGCAGCAGGTCGAGATTGCGGTTTGAGAGGTGGAGCAGCAGCACGCCGCGCGGCCTGAGCTTCCGGAAATAGAGATCGAACGCTTCGCGTGTCAGCAGATGGACCGGGATCGCGTCGGAGCCGAAGGCGTCGATGGTGAGCATAGCGAGGCTCCCGTCCGGGCGTGCGGCGAGGCTCAAGCGTCCATCACCGAGCACGATCTCCGCCTGCGGCGCGCAATCGGCGAGATAGGTGAAATAGTCCGGGTTGCGGGCGGTGGCGACGATGGCGGGGTCGATCTCGAAATAGGTCCAGGCCTCGCCGGGCGCGCTCAGGCAGACCATGGCGCCGCTGCCGAGCCCGATCACGCCGATCGCGGGCAGCGTACCCATGGCGCGGAGCGCGTCCAGCGCCTGCCCGGCCGGCCCCGATCGCGCATAGTAGAGCAGCGGTTCCCGTCGCCTTGCGGAATCGACGAACTGCGCGCCATGGGCGGTGTTGCCATGCATCAGGAAATGCGCGTTGTGGGCGGCATCGAGCTCGATCCGGTGCACGCCGAAGATGCTGCGGTAGCGGGCGATCTCCGGCCGCAGCGTGAGATTGAGACTGGCGGCCAAAGTGGCGGCGACCAGCAGCGCCATGAGCACGGGTTTGCGCCGCGCGGCGAAGCAGAGCAGCGCGGCGGCCGCTTTCAGACCCACCAGCCACTGCAGGGCGTGGAGCCCCGAGGCTTCCAGCAGCGCGGCACGCAAACCGACGAAGAGCAGGACGGCTGCGGCGATCCAGCGCCACTCCGACCGCGGGCGCCCGTCTTCATCCGCAGCGATCGCCCAGAGCAGGACCGCGCCGAGGACGGCAATCGGATATTCGTAGACGCCGTCGAACAGCAGCGGAGCCAGGAACGCGTTGAAGGCGCCGCCCAATGCGCCGCCCAGCGACATCAGCAGGAAGTATTCGGTGAGATGCTCGGGCGGCGGGCGCAACGCCACCAGCTCGGAATGGCACATCAGCGCGAAGACAAGGAGCAGGCCGGCGCTGACCGCGATCTGCGCGAGGCCGATGCCGGTTTCGAGGCCCAGAACCAGCGCGGCGATGGTCGCGGCATAGGGGAAGGCGCGGAGGATCGCGGAGCGGGACACGATCGGCTTTCGCGCGAAGGGGATGACGAAGGTGAGGAGGTAGAGCGTCAGCGGCAGGACCCAGAGCAGCGGGACCGAGGCGATATCGGTCGAGATCTGCAGCGTGACCGCGAGGAACAGGCTCGACGGCACGGCGGCGAGCGCGATCCAATGCAGGCGCCGCTTCGAGCCGAGCGGCGCTATGGCCGCCGTCGCGGTGACGCTCCTTTCAACCGGAACGGCGCGCCGCAGGGTCACGGCACCGCAGGCGATCAGGAAGAAGATGAGCAGGCCGAAGCTCACGGCCCAGAAACGGCTCTGATCCGCAAGCCCGAGTGCCGGCTCGATGAGGGTCGGATAGAGCAACAGCGCCGCAAGGCTGCCGACATTGCTCGCGGCGTAGAGGAAATAGGGATCGCGCGCGTGGCTGGCATCGGTCAGCGAATACCAGCGTTGCAGCAGCGGCGCCGTGGCCGAGAGGGTGAGGAACGGCAAGCCGATCGCCCCTGCCAGCATGAGGATGAGGTCGAGCTGCGGCGGCCGGTCCGCCGGCGGAATCCAAGCGGAGGGGACGGCGATCGGCAGGAACAAGAGGGACAGGGCGGCGAGTGCCGCATGAACCGCCATCTGCAGCCGCGGCACGAGTCGCGCCGAAAGCAGATGCGCGTAGAGATAGCCGCCGAGCAGCGCCAGCTGAAAGAACAGAGTGACGGTGATCCAGACCGCAGCGGCGCCACCCAGCTTCGGCAGAATCATGCGCCCGATCATCGGCTGCACCAGGAAGACCAGCCAGGCGCTCAGCAGCATCGTGCCGCCGAACAATAGGCCCAGTCCGGGCGCTGTCCCCGTTTGCGCCGCGCGTTCCCGCATCGGCCTCCCCGCCTCCGCCGTGCGAGTCCGCGACTCGCGATTTCAGAGGCTCAGGATAGGCCGAAACTCGAGGTCAGGCGAAGTCGCCGGCGAGCTCCTGGCGGATCTCCTCCGGCAGCACCGCCATGTGGCTGTATTCCGGGTGGCTGAAGCCGAGGATCACCTGGCGATTGGGCTCGCGGAACAGCGCGATCTGCTTCGCAGTGAACGGGAAGTGGATGAACTGCACCGAGGAGGCCTTGCCTTCCTCGGTGGTGCGCTCCTGGTCCGCCTCGGGCACGCCCTTCACCGTCTTGCCGTCGAGCTTGAAGAAGGCGGTTCCCTCGACGCCGCCCAAGCGCGCCAGGAAACGTGCACGGCGGAGCGGATCGTCGATCTCGAACATGACCGTCGCGGTCAGCTCGTTGCCCTTCGGGATCAGCGGGTTGTAGGCGCGGAGCTCGTCCGCGATCTGCGCCTCGCCGCCCTTCTCGATATGCAGCATCTCCTGGACCTGCTGCAGCATGGTGTCGAAGCATTCGAAGTGGAAGGTGGCGACCGGGCCGACCTCGACGCGGCGCCGGCGCTTCAGCGCGACCACGGCCTTGCGAAGCTCGCCGCGCCGCGCCGCATAATCGGCGGGCGCGAGGATGTCGCTGCGGCTGATCTCCGTCTTGCGGATGGCGGCCATGGCTCGGATCCTCGCTTGAATCTAGACGAGCCCGTAGGCGCGGGCGAAGAGCTGGATCGGGTGCCAGGAATGCTCCGGTGCCGTGCCACCGTCGAGCCGCGCCATGCCCTGGACGATATGCTCGCCGGCGAGCGGGCATTCCGACGCGACGAAGGTCTTCTGGGCCGAGATCGCCTGGCGCGCGACCGGGCGCCCGATCTTGAGCGCGATCGGGAAGTTCTCCTTCATCACGCCCCAGGAGCCGCCATGGCCCGAGCAGCGCTCGATGACGGCGAGATCGGCTTCGGGGATCAGCTTCAGCATCTCCGCCGCCTTCTGGCCCATATTCTGGGCGCGGGCATGACAGGCGATGTGGACCGCGACGCCGCCGGGCAGCGCCGTCAAGCCCGGCGCGAGGCCCTCGCGCCGCGCGATATCGACCACGTATTCGCTGATGTCGAAAGTGGCTTCCGAGATCCGCTTGATGCGCGGGTCCTGCGGCAGGATCAGCGGCCATTCGAACTTCAGCATCAGCGCGCAGGACGGGATGAGCGCGATGACGTCATAGCCCTGGTCCACATAGGGCAGCAGCGCATCGGCGACGGTCGAGGCGTGGTCGGCGACGCGCGCCACGTCGCCGCGCTCGAATTGCGGCATGCCGCAGCAGCGCGGATAGGCGACCTCGGTCTCGACGCCGTTGGCGGCCAGCACGGCACGCGCCGCCATGCCGATCTCGGGGTTGTTGTAGTTGACGAAGCAGGTGGCGTAGAGCACGGCCTTGCGCCCGAAGCCCGGCGCCTTTGGGTTCACCTCCGGCCGATCCTCCATGCTCCTGAGCACGAAGGTGCGGCCGTGGAACTTCGGCAGTGCCGCCTCGCGATCGACGCCGATCGTGCTCTCCATGACCGTGCGCACGAGCGCGTTGCCGTTGACCGCGTTGACCACAGGCGCCGCCAGGGCGGCGAGCCTGCCGTTGCGGTCGGTCTCGGTCACCTGCTTGCCGATCGGGTCCGACTTGTTGGCCTTCAGCTCCGCCGCGCGGTAGCGCAGCATCAGATGCGGAAAGTCGAGCGCCCATTCATGCGGGGGCACGTAGGGGCATTTGGTCATGAAGCAGAGGTCGCAGAGCGTGCAGGCGGCCTCGACCTGCTTGTAGTCCTTGGGATCGACGCCTTCCATCTCGTTCGGCTGCGCGTCGACCAGATCGAACAGGCGCGGGAAGGAGTCGCAGAGGTTGAAGCAACGCCGGCAGCCATGGCAAATCTCGAAGACGCGGTGCATCTCCGCCTCGATCTTCGCCATGTCGTAGAAGTCGGGGTTCTGCCATTCCAGGGGAAAGCGAACCGGCGGTTCAAGGCTGCCTTCGCGCATTGGCTATCCGGATATCAGTTGCATCGAAACAGATCGGCGCGGCCCGATCGTGAGAGCGAGCCGCGCCGGTCTTGAGGTTCGATCGACGCCGCTCAGCCGAGCGTGTCGAGGGCCTTCTGGAAGCGGCCGGCATGCGACTTCTCGGCCTTGGCGAGAGTCTCGAACCAGTCGGCGATCTCGTCGAAGCCTTCCTCGCGCGCGGTGCGGGCCATCCCAGGGTACATATCGGTGTACTCGTGGGTCTCGCCGGCGA
>DATKMF010000265.1:0-4136 GCA_035542015.1 Candidatus Cybelea sp. | reverse complement strand
TTCAATTTCCTGGGCCCCCGCCCGGCCCATCCCTGCGATGATGGACCGGGCGCGGCCACGCCCGCCGCGCCGCTGCGGCGACAGGCGATCCCGTTCACGACCGGACGATTTCCGGTTGCGTTTCCAGACAAACAAAAACCCCGCCGGCGGTCCGCGTTCTGCGGTGCTCGGCGGGGTTCGTGGTCGAACCCGGATGTGGAAGCGCTATTGCGTTCTCGCATCCTCCGAGCAGCCGAAGCCTTCATCCCGCGCAATGAGCGCCAATTCCGCGCGCACGCGACGGCCAGCGGCGACCGCGGCTTTCGCCGGCGCCATCCTTGGCTCTGCTATGTTGCGTGCGGAATGCATGACCGAACTCGCGTCTCTCCAGGGCTTCCCCGCAACCTGCGGGAGAGCGCGCGTATACGCCCTGGCCCACGCGCTGTCAAGGGAAGCTACGAAGCTCCACGGAAGTAGCAAGCTGGCGAAAGATGCGCGGGTCGAGCCGCGCATGACGATAGATGGGTCAGCCGCCCACCATGCGCGGGAGCAGCACGACCTCGCTCTCGGGCTTCAGGGGCTCGAGCCAGCCGTCGCGGAAGATGATGCCGTCGATCGAGACCGAGACGCCGCGCTGCAATTGCGGCTTCAGGCCGGGATAGGAGTCGCCGAGCTTGTCCAGCATCTCGCGGACGTTGCCGGCCTCAATCTGGAGATTCGCCTGGCCGCCGGTATGCGAACGCAGCGAACTCCAGATCAGGACATTGGCCATGCCTAAGCTTGCCCTCTCCCAAGCCGCTCCCTGAAGGAAGTGGCTACTCGGCCGCCTTCTTCTGCTGGGGCAGAGTCTCCAGCGCCTTCAGCAGCTTCGGCGGGGAGATCGGCAGCTCGGTCATGCGGACGCCGACGGCGTGGCTGACCGCGTTGGCGACGGTGGCCAGTGGCGGCACGATCGAGGTCTCGCCGACGCCGCGGACGCCATAGGGATGGCCCGGGTTCGGAATCTCCAGGATCACCGTGTCGATCATCGGCAGGTCCGAGCAGACCGGGATGCGGTAGTCGAGGAAGCCCGCATTCTGCAGGCGGCCGTCCTTGCCGTAGATGTATTCCTCGTTCAAGGCCCAGCCGATGCCCTGCACGGCGCCGCCCTGGAACTGGCCTTCGACGTAAGACGGGTGCACCGCCTTGCCGGCATCCTGGAGCACGGTGTAGCGCGTGATCTTGGTGAAGCCGGTCTCCGGATCGACCTCGGCGTCGCAGATATGCGTCGCGAAGGAGACGCCGGCCCCGTCGGCATTGAGCTCGTAATGGCCGGCGATCGGGCCGCCGGTCTGGGCCGCTTGCGCCGCGATCTCCTTCAGCGAGAGCGGCGCAAAGTCGCCGGCATTCGGGCCGGCCGGCTTGGCATAGCCGTTCTCCCAGGTCACCGCCTCTTCCGAGATGCCCCAGATCTGGGCGGCGCGGGCGCAGAGCTTCTTGATGGCGTCGCGCGCGGCCTGGATGCAGGCCATGCCGGTCGCGAAGGTGGTGCGGCTGCCGTCGGTCACGTCCGAATAGCCCAGCGTGCCGGTGTCGGCGATGACGGCGCGGACCTTGTCATAGGGGATGCCGAGCTCCTCCGCCGTCATCAGGCACATCGAGGCGCGCGAGCCGCCGATGTCGGGCGAGCCGACGGTCAGCGACACCGTGCCGTCGATGCCGACATTCATGGTGACGCAGGACTGACCGCCGAAGTTGAACCAGAAACCGCAGGCCATGCCGCGGCCCTGGTTCTTGCCGAGCGGCGCCTTGAAATGCGGATGCTCCTTGGCGCGCTCCAGGGTCGCCCTGAGGCCGATCGGCCCGTAGATCGGGCCGTAGGAGGACTTGGTCCCCTCCTTGGCGGCATTGATGATGCGCATGTCGATCGAGGGGATGTTGAGCTTGTGCGCGATCTCCTCGATGACGCTCTCGACGGCGAAGTTCGCCATCGGCGCGCCGGGCGCACGATAGGCGGCCTGCTTCGGCCGATTGCAGACCACGTCGTAGCCGATGGTGCGCACATTCTCGAGGTCGTAGGGCGCGAAGGCCGCCATGGCGCCGAACTCGACCGGCGAGCCCTGGAAGGCGCCGCCCTGGTAGCGCAGCTCCATGTCGGCGGAGACGATGCGGCCGTCCCTGGTGGCGCCGATCTTCACGTCCATCGACGCGCTCGAGGTCGGTCCGGTGGACTTGAAGACCTCCTCGCGGGTCATCACGACCTTGACCGGCCGGTTGGCCTTCTTCGAAAGCACGAGCGCCACCGGCTCGATGAAGACCGTGGTCTTGCCGCCGAAGCCGCCGCCGATCTCCGAGGCGGTGACGCGCAGCTTGGAGACATCCATGCCGAGCAGGCGCGCGCAGGTGTCGCGCACCATGAAATGACCCTGGGTGCAGACCCAGAGCTCCGCCTGGCCGTCGGGACCGAAGCTCGCAAGGCAGGCATGGGGCTCGATATAGCCCTGATGCGTCGCCTCGGTCTTGAAGCTGCGCTCGACGATGACGTCGGCATGCTTGAAGCCGGCCGCGACATCGCCATGGCCGAACTCGTAGCGGCGCACGATGTTGGAGGCCTTCTTCGGCTTCGGCTCGACGCCGTCGGTGAACATCTTGGGATGCAGCACGGGGGCACCCGGCTTCATCGCCTCATCGACGTCGGTGACGTGCGGCAGCACTTCGTAATCGACCTTGATCAGCTTCAAGGCCTGGCGCGCGACCGAGGCGCTGGTCGCGGCGACGGCGGCGACGGCATGGCCTTCGTAAAGCGCCTTCTCGCGCGCCATGACGTTGTAGAGCACGTCATAGAGCAGCGCGTCGCCGTCGGTCTTGTCCGGGAAGTCGTCGCGGGTGACGATGGCTTTGACACCGGAGAGCTTCTCGGCCTTCGAGGTGTCGATGCTCTTGATCTTCGCATGGGCGTGGGGCGAGCGCAGGATGCGCCCGACCAGCATGCCGGGGGCGACCGCATCGGCCCCGAACCTGGCGCGGCCGGTCACTTTGTCGACGCCATC
This sequence comes from Candidatus Cybelea sp., assembly GCA_035542015.1. Classification (GTDB taxonomy): domain Bacteria; phylum Pseudomonadota; class Alphaproteobacteria; order Dongiales; family Dongiaceae; genus Dongia. The sequence goes on along the minus strand of DATKMF010000265.1, from coordinate 1,128 downwards.
GGGCCGCACCGGGCGCGTGCCCACCAGGTTGAACTTGCGCGCAGCAGATTGAGGATTGTCGAGCGGCATGATCAGGCCCTCCGCATTTCGGCAGCCGCATCCATGACGGCGCGCACGATCTTATCATATCCGGTGCAGCGGCAGAGATTGCCGGCGAGCGCGAACCGGATTTCGGTCTCGCTCGGCTTCGGATTGTGGTCGAGCAGCGACTTCGCCGCCACCAGGAAACCCGGCGTGCAGATGCCGCATTGAAGCGCCGCATGCTCCAGGAACTTGCGCTGCAAGGGGTGGAGCGCGTCTCCCTTGGCCATGCCCTCGATGGTGCCGATGTCGCGGCCCTCGGCCTCGGCGCCGAGCACCAGGCAGGAGCAGGTCAGGCGCCCGTCGATGGTGACGCTGCAGGCGCCGCAATCGCCGGTGCTGCAGCCTTCCTTGGCACCGGTGAGCCCTAAGCGGTTGCGCAGCACGTCGAGCAGGGTCTCATCCGGCTCGCAGACATACTCGACCGTATCGCCGTTGATCTTGGCGGAAACGTGGACGGCGCTCATTTACTTTCCTCCGGCCCGCTGACGGGCGATCTTCGCGGCGCGCTTGGCCAGCACGCCCGCGACCTTGATGCGATAGTCCTTGGTGCCGCGCTTGTCGTCGATCGGCTTGCAGGCCGCCGAGCAGGCGGCGGCCAGCGCGTCCATCGCCTTCGCATCGAGCTTCGTGCCGATGATCGCCTTCGCCGCTTCCGGCACCAGCAGCACGGTCGGCGCCACGGCGCCGAGCGACACGCGGGCGTCTTTCACCAGGCCTTTGGCGTCGAGCGTGAGGCTGACACCGACGCCAACCACGGCGATGTCCATCTCGGTGCGCGGGATAAAGCGCAGATAGGCGTCACCGGAGCGCGGCGCGCGCTTCGGCAGCAGCAGCGCCTCGATGATCTCGCCCTTCTTCAGCGAGGTCTTGCCGGGGCCGGTCGGAACCTGCTCCACGGGAATAGTGCGCTTGCCCTTGGGGCCGGAGATCACCGCCTTCGCTCCCGCTGCGACCAGCGCCGGAACGCTGTCGGCCGCCGGCGAGGCGTTGCAGAGATTGCCGGTCATGGTGGCGCGGCCCTGGACCTGCTTCGAGCCGATCAGG
>DATKMF010000264.1:0-5157 GCA_035542015.1 Candidatus Cybelea sp. | reverse complement strand
GGCGCCGTCCTTGGCCAAAGCGGAACGCGCCTCGGCCTTGGCGTCGAAGACGATACATTCGTGTCCCGCCCGCATCAGCCGGCGGCAAATATTCCCGCCCATATGGCCGAGACCGATCAGACCGAGTTGCATGGTTGCCCTCTTCCGGAGAACCCAGAGGGGCGCACGTTATCCCGGTTGCGACGTGCCTGCCAATCTATACGGACGTCGAATTAATTCAGCAGGCGCGATTCCCCGAAAACGCAGACCGCCGCGCCGGAGCGAACCGGCGCGGCGGGTGGAGCGATCGGTCTCGGTGCATGCCGGCTCAGTTCCGGCCTTCGCCTTCGGCCAGCCCGCGCGCGCAGTCGGGGCCGAGCTCGGCCAGCGCCTTGGCCTCATAGGCCGCCACTTCGGCGGCGCTCAAGGTGTCGCGCCAGCGGCCGTTGGTGCCCTTGTTGACGAAGGTCTGGGCGCCGCCCTGCCACAGCACGCCGCCCAGCGGCGCCACGGTCTCGGCATGGGCCTTCATGTAATCGAAGCTGCAATGCTCGACGATCTTCGGGAACACGGCGTCGTCGACCGGGATCTCCAGGAAGTCGGCGACCCGGCGGACAGCCGCCGGCAGGTCGCGCTTCATGTCGCTGAAATGCAGCAGCAGCACGTTCGGCAGCCGGCGGATCTGCCACCAGGAGTGGATGTTCTCCCAGAACGGCCAATAGGGATCGCCGTTGCCCTCGAACCAGCGGGTGTAGAAACCGTGGACGTCGTCGGTGCCGCGCTCGAGGCCCGGCCCGTGGCGACCGGGCGTCTCGTTGAACCGCGCAAAGAAGTCGTCGGTCGCCTTGCTGTGGTGGTTGAAGAGGCTCCAGATCGCGTCGCGACCGTCGCGGCCGATGTAGATGTACTTGGCCTTCGGCGAGAACACCAGTGCATCGACCGGCAGATGGGTCTTGATGAAGCGACGATGGGTCTGGAACTCGAGCCCGGCGATCGCCTCCTTCGGCATGACCCGGAGGTCGACCCAGGGCGAGAGCTTGGAGACGTCGATGCCCTCAGCGCCGTTGAAGATCAGCTGCGCAACGATCTGCTGGGTCCAGGTGGTGCCGGACTTGCCGTAGGTGGCGATCACGACGTCGTCGTCGCGGAACTTGAAATCGTTCCACACCGTCGAATCCATGTGGTGGTTGTGCATCTCCCGCCGCTTCACCGGCCAGGAGATATCAGTCATCTGGTTCATCGCTGCCCCTCGATTGCTGAAACGCCGCATGCGAACGCCGCCATTTGGGCGGCGCGCATTCAAGGCGCGCACCCATCCCGCTTATTCGCGTGCCGGGCAATCGCGGATGCAGCGGTGAGAGAGCGCCATCACACTTTAACGGCGGGCAATGCGCGGGATATCGACAATCGGGCTGCGGATGTCACCGCGGGCGTTTCAGCCGTAACGCGCGCTCAGCGTACCCGCGGCTATTGCGCCGGTGCCGTCTCGTGCGCGGCGGAGGCGGAGGTGAGCATGGTGCCGAGGTCCTCCTTCGCCATCGGCTTCCCCAGCAGGTAGCCCTGCACGAGGTCGCAGTTCTCGCGCTGCAGCAGGTCGAGCTGGGCGGCAGATTCGACGCCTTCGGCGGTCACCTTGATGCGCAACGACTTGCCGAGCGCGATCACGGCACGGATGATCGACATCGAATCCGCGTTCTTCTCCATCTGCGAGACGAAGGAGCGGTCGATCTTGATCTTGTCGAACGGGAAGCGCTGCAGGTAGCTCAGGCTCGAATAGCCGGTACCGAAATCGTCCAGCGAGATCCGCACGCCCGCTTCCTTGAGCGCCTGCAAGGTGGCGAGCACGCGGTCGGGATCGTCGATCAGCAGACTCTCGGTCACCTCGAGCTCGAGCCGCTCGGGGGCGAGGCCGGTTTCTCTGAGGATCACCAGGATCTCCTTGGCGAGATCCGCATGGCGGAACTGGGCCGGCGAGAGATTGACGGCGACCAGCTTGTCGGAGGGCCAGGTCGTGGCGTCGCTGCAGGCACGCCGCATCACCCAGGCTCCCAGGGGCATGATGAGCCCGCATTCCTCGGCCAGCGGGATGAACTGCACGGGCGAGATCGGCCCGTGCTCAGGATGGGTCCAGCGCACCAGCGCCTCGAAGCCGACGATCTCGCCGCGCCCGCAATCGGCGAGCGGCTGGTAGTGGACGCGGAGCTGCTGCTCGGCCAGCGCCTGGCGCAAGTCGCGCTCCAGCATGCGGCGCTCCTGCAGGCGGATGTCCATCTCCGCCTCGAAGAAGCGGAAGGTGCCGCGGCCGGCCTCCTTGGCGCGGTAGAGCGCCGTATCGGCGGCGCGCACGAGGTCGTCGGCTTCCTCGCCGTCGCCCGGGTGGAGCGAGATGCCGATCGAGGTGCCGATCATGGTCTGCTGGCTGCCGAGGTCGAACGGCTTGGAGATCGCCTTCACCAGGCGCTCGGCCATGATGCCCGGTCCGTCGGGGTGAGCGACGCCGACCTGGATGACGGCGAACTCGTCGCCGCCGAGCCTGGCCGCCGTGTCCTCGGTGCGGATGCTGTCGGCAAGGCGCTGCGCCACCTGCTTCAACAGCTCGTCGCCGGCCGCGTGGCCGCCGAGGTCGTTCACGTGCTTGAAGCGGTCGAGGTCGAGGCAGAGCACCGCGACCGTGGTGCCGTCGCGCTTGCTGCGAGCCAGCACCTGATGCAGCCGGTCGATGAACATCCGCCTGTTGGGCAGGCCGGTCAGCGTGTCGTGATGCGCCATGTGGCGAATCCGTTCCTCCGCCTCCTTGCGCTCGCGGATGTCGCGCACGGCGGAGACCTTGGCCGGGCCGTCTTCGAACTGGACGGTGCGCGTGAGCACCTCGGCGGGGATCAACGTCCCATCGGCATTCTTGATCTCGATCTCGCAGGCGACGGACATTCCGGTCTCGAAATTCTTCCTGAGGATCGGCCTGCTGGTCTCGGCCACGCAGTCCATGACCTCGCGCCCGATGAGCTGCGCCAGGGCGACCCCGGCCAGATCGGACATCGCCGCGTTCACGTCGACGATCCGGCCGTCCACGTGGATCAGGATCCCCTCGAAGGTCGAATCCGCCAGCTGGCGGAAGCGGCTCTCGCTCGCCTTCAAGCGCGCTGCCTCCCGCGCGGCTCGCGAGGCGAGGTGCTCGTCCAGGATGGCGCCGACCAGGCCGAGCGAGAGGATCAGCATGGCGACTGCGGTGACGATGATGGCGAGCGTCGCGGTCGAGACCGTGCCGACGTCGCTCGGCGGTGGCACGTTGCCGGCGGACTGGATGACGATGCCGGCCATGCCGGTGAAGTGCAGCGCGCAGGTGCCGGCGGTGAGCAGCAGCGCCCCGGTCATCCGGTGCGCGAAGTCGAAGCGCTTCAACCCGATCATCGTGGCAACGCCGCCCAGCACGATCCCGATCACCAGGGAGGCAAGCACGAACCGGCTGTCGTACTGGACCGTACCCGGCACGCGCAGGGCCGCGGTGCCGATGTAGAACATGCCGCCGATCCCGGCGCCGACCACGGCGCCACCGAGCGAGGGCATGCCGATCATCCGCATCATGGTGATGGCAAAGCCGAGGCCCGACACCAGGACCGCGACGATGATCGAGAGGGCGACCAGCCCTAGGTCATAGCCGATCGGGACCGGTGGCTCGTAGCCGAGGGTCGCGATGAAGTGCGTGGCCCAGACGCCGCTGCCTGTGGCGAACGCGCCGGCGCCGATCCACCAGGCACGCGCCCGCGCGCCCGCCTCGGCGCCACGCCCGACCAGGCTGTAGGCGGCATAGGAGGTGAGGATCGAGATCAAGAGGGCCAGCGTCACCAGACGCGGATCGTGCTCGGCGATGCTGGCTAAAATCTCCGACATTGCGGTCGTATTCTCCGGCCTCTCCCCAGGGCCGCCGGCTGTCGCGCCGACCCCAAAGCAGGATCGCGAACGAGGTCCGGCCCGGTTCCGAGGCGTGATTGAGCCGATCCCGTTCTAGACGGCGAAAGATTATAGGACGGTTAATCCGCCTGTCCTAGCAGGCGTCTACCCACCAGGCCGCACTTGGTTGGGTCACGCCTCGAAGCGCATCAGGTGCCGCGGCTCCCACCAGAGCCGGACCGTAGCGCCCTGGGCCGGCTCGAAATGGGCGTCGCGGTTCTGCAGCAGTACGGTCAGCTCGCCGCCGCCTTCGAGTGCCACCAGATACCGGGTGTTGGCGCCCAAATAGAGAATGCTGGCGACCTCTCCCGCAACCGACTGCGCGCCGGCTGGGATGGTCGCGCCCGCCGGCTCGAGATGGATCTTCTCCGGCCGCACCGAGACCGGCGCCGCCGCACCCACCAACCGCTGGGCGAGGGCGCCTTCGATCAGGTTGGAGACGCCGACGAAGCCGGCGACGAAGGCGGTCTTCGGGCGCTCGTAGAGCTCTCCCGGGCTCGCCATCTGCTCGATCCGGCCGTGGTTGAAGACGGCGACCCGGTCGCTCATGGAGAGTGCCTCGCCCTGGTCGTGGGTCACGAAGACGAAGGTGATGCCGACGCGGCGCTGGATCGCCTTCAGCTCGACCTGCATCTGCTCGCGGAGCTTCAGGTCGAGCGCGCCCAGGGGTTCGTCCAGCAGCAGCACGCTCGGATGATTGACCAGCGCGCGGGCGAGTGCCACGCGCTGGCGCTGGCCGCCGGAGAGCTGCGAGGGCCGGCGGCGGCCGAAGCCTTGCAGCGCCACCATGGCCAGCATCTCCTCGGCCCGGCGTTCGCGTTCCGCGCGTGGCACCTTCCGGATCATCAGGCCATAGGCGACGTTCTCCAGGACCGACATATGCGGGAACAGCGCGTAGTCCTGGAACACGGTGTTGACGTCGCGGTCGTAGGGCGGGATACCGGTCACGTCGGTGCCATGGATCGCGACCGTGCCGGAGGTCGGCTGCTCGAATCCGGCGATCAGGCGGAGGCAAGTGGTCTTGCCGGAGCCGCTCGGCCCCAGCATGGCGAAGAACTCGCCGTCCTTGATCTCGAAGCTCACGTCGTCGACCGCTTTGACCGCACCGAAGTGCCGCGACACGTTGCGGAACGAGACTGCGACTGAGTTCGCGCCTGGGCCCGCTTGCTTGCTCATGATGGAATGATGGTTCCCCCGAAATGCAGCGGGCGGGCCCCGATCTGCGACGAG
>DATKMF010000263.1:0-3257 GCA_035542015.1 Candidatus Cybelea sp. | reverse complement strand
CGCACGATGGTCAGGTAGTGAGCGGTGGGATAAACGCGCCCGACCAGCGCGCCGACCCCCTCCAGCGACGACACCGGGTCGATCAGCCCGGAAAAACTGGAGGCCGGCACCAGCGTGATGATCGCGGTGCCGAACAGCGCGGCGATCTGGCTGCGCAGGAAGGTGGAAAGCAGCAGGCCCATGCCCGTGGCGGCGATGCAGTAGAGAAGCGTTCCCGCGGTCAGGGCCCAGAAGCTGCCCTTCAATTGAACGTCGAACACGAAGATCGCGATCAAGACGAGCAGGAGATAGTTGATCATCGCCAGCGCGACGTAGGGAATCTGCTTGCCGAGTATGAACTCGGTCCGCGTGACCGGCGTCACGTAGAGGTTGGTGATCGAGCCGAGTTCCCGTTCGCGCGCGATGCTGAGAACCGCCAGGATCGCCGGGATCAGGAGCAACAGCAGCGGGATCACGCCGGGCGCCATCGCCTGGATGCTCTCGATATTCGGGTTGTAGCGGAAGCGTTTCTCGATGTTCGCGAGGCTGGCCGGAGGCGGCCGGGACATCCGCGACGCGGCGTCGGCCAGCCACTGCGCGTGATTCGAAAGCGCGTAGCTGCGCACCGTTTCTCCGCGCTGCGGCATGGCGCCGTCGATCCACGCGCCGATTTCCACCTGGCGGCCGCGTTGCAGATCGCTGCCGAATTGGGGAGGAATCTCGATCGCCAGCGTCAGGTCTCCCGAACGCATGCGCCGGTCGAGATCGTCGTAGTCCCGAATCGGCTCGCGCTCGCTGAAGTAGCGGGAACCCGCGAGGTTGGAGGTGTAGTCGGTGCTGATGGAGGTCTGATCCCGATCCAGCACCGCGAAGGTGAGGTTTTCCACGTCCAGGTTGATCCCGAAGCCCAGCACGAGCATCAGGACGGCGGCGCCGATCCCGGCAGTCGCCAGGCGGATCGGGTCGCGCTTGAGCTCCAGCGACTCGCGCCAGGTGTAGGTCAGCAGGCGCAGGAAGTCGAAGCCGCGCGGCCGACTGGACGCGCTCGCTTCCCGCGGCGGGGCTGCGGCGGGCGTGGCTGCCGCCGTCGGCGCCGGGGCGGCCTGCGCCGAGGCCGGCGCCGCCGCCTTCTTCTCGCCCCCGGCCCCGGCTTCCTCCAGGTAGCTGATGAACGTGTCTTCCATGTTCTTGCAGCCGCGCTTCTGGATCATGGCGGCGGGCGCGTCGCAGACGAGCACGTGGCCCTGGTGCATGAGCGAAATGCGATCGCAGAGCATGGCCTCGCTCATGAAGTGCGTCGAAACGAAGATCGTGACGCCGTCGCGGCGCGAGAGTTCGGACAGGGCCTCCCAGAAGGAATCGCGCGCCACCGGGTCGACCCCCGATGTCGGCTCGTCGAGCATCAGCACTTTCGGCCGATGAATCAGCGCCACCGCGAGCTGCAGCCGCTGGCGCTGGCCCATAGGCAACGAGCCCGGCAGCGCATCCAGGAGCTCGGCGAGGCCGAAACGCTGCGCAATCTCCCGCACGCGCCCCGGGATTTCCTCCGCGCTCATGTGAAAAAGCTGGGCGTTCAGCACGAGGTTCTGCTCGACCGTCAGCGCGGAGTAGAGCGAGAACAACTGCGTCATGTATCCGACCTGGCGGCGGGACTCGAGGTCGCTCGCATCGACCGGCTGGCCGAACAGCTGCGCCTGGCCTTCGGTCGGCGGCAGCAGGCCCGTCAGCATCTTCATCGTCGTGGTTTTGCCGCAGCCGTTCGAGCCGAGGAAGCCGAAGATCTCGCCGCGCTCGATGCGAAAGTCCACGTGATTGACGGCCACGAAGTCGCCGAAGCGCTGCGTCAGGCCCTTCGCCTCGATCGCGACCTCGGCCTTGGTCGTAGCGTCACGCGGCGGGATCGCCACCTTGCGATGGCCGCGGCGCTGCTCCTCCGGCAGCAGGGCGATGAAGGCTTCGTCGAGCGTGGGCTCGTTGGTGCGCTTGCACAGCTCCTCGACCGTTCCGGTGGCGAGCACCTTGCCGCCGTTCATGGCCACCAGCCAGTCGAAGCGCGAGGCCTCGTCCATGTAGGCAGTGGCCACCATCACGCTCATGCCGGGCCGTTCGGCGCGGATGTTGTCGATGAGGTCCCAGAACTGGCGGCGCGAGAGCGGGTCGACGCCGGTGGTCGGTTCGTCGAGAATCACCAGGTCCGGATCGTGAATCAGCGAGCAGCACAGGCCGAGCTTCTGTTTCATGCCGCCGGAGAGCTTGCCCGCGGGCCGGTCCACGAAGGGCGCCAGGCCGGTGGCCTCGACCAGGGTGGCGATGCGCCGTTTGCGCTCGGCGCTCCCTTGCCCGAACAGGCGGCCGAAGAAGTCGATGTTCTCGGCGACCGAGAGCGTGAAGTAAAGGTTCTTGCCGAGCCCCTGGGGCATGTAGGCGATGCGTGGACAGACCGCGTTTCGATGGGCCGCGTCGGCGATGTCGCCGGCGAGCACTTCGATCCGGCCCGCCTGCACGGCGCGGTCGCCGGCGACCAGGGAGAACAGGCTCGATTTGCCGACGCCGTCCGGGCCGATGAACCCGACCATGCGGCCGGCCGGAATATCCAGATCGATTCCGTCGAGGGCGAGCGTCTTGCCATAGCGCAATCCCACCCCGCGCAGGCGCACGACGGGCTCAACCGGGGTCATTGCCGCCGCCCTCCTGGTGGCTTACAGCCGGACCTGCAATCGGGACGGCCATTCGGCTTTCGGATCGAGCCGTACATAGGCAATGCCCGGCAGCCCCGTCTTGACCTGGGCGGCGTACTTCTGCAGCACCTCGGGGTCGATGTGCGCCTTGATCCGGAACGTCAGCTTGAGGCGTTCCTCCTGCGTCTCCACGGTCTTGGGCGTGAATTGGGCGACGTCGGCGACGAAGGTGGCCTTCGCCGGGAGAACGTACTGGGAAAAGGCGTCGAGCACGAGATGCACGTCGGCCCCCTGGGGAATGCGTCCGGCGATGGCCGTCGGCAGGTAGAAGGTCATGTAGACATCGCTCAGATCGACCAGATTCAGCACCCGGCCGCCGGCGGCGACCACTTCCCCCGCTTCCGCGACCTTGTATTGCACGCGCCCGCCCTTTGGCGATTTCAGCTCGCTGTCGTCGATGTCCGACTGGATGCGCTGGATGCTGGCGCGCGCGCCATCCACGGCCGCCATCGCACGCAGGACCTGCGATCGCGCCGTGCCGATATTCGCGTCGGATGCCGCCACCTGCGCCTTCGCGGCGCTCACGGCCGCCCTTCCGGC
>DATKMF010000262.1:0-41968 GCA_035542015.1 Candidatus Cybelea sp. | reverse complement strand
AGCGCAATAGCGGTTGCGGCCACCGCCGCAGTGAACTTGAAGCCGCGCATGGAAAACAGCCTTCCCCGTCCGACGTTCTGATCCGGCGGATTCGATCCCGCCTTGGCGGCGCATTCCTAGCCTCGCCAGTATAGCGAAGTCAATTCGGTGCCACCACCACAGGCGGGCACCACCACAGGCGGGCATGGGGTCAGCGCTGTCAGGCGCCTGTCGCGGCCCCGCAGCCCTACTCTACCGAGGCGGCGAAGGCCTCCAGCAGCGCGACTGCATAGCCCGTGGCCCCGACCGGCGCCAGCGGGCCATCCTTGGTGGCGAACTCCTTGTTGGCGATGTCGAGATGGGCCCAGGGACGACCATCCACAAAGTTCTTCAGCAGGGAAGCGGCATGGGCGGCATCGGCCGCATCCTCGTCGCGTCCGTGGTGCCGGAAATCGGCGATCGGCGATTCCAGGTTCTCGTCATAGAAGGAGTCGATCGGCAGCCGCCAGAGCCGCTCGCCGACGGCGTCGCCGGCAGCCATCAGCCCCTTCGCCAGCTTGTCGTCGGTGCTGAAGATGCCGGCATAAGCCCCGCCGACCGCAGCCGAGACCGCATAGGTCAGGGTCGCGAGATCGACGATGCAACGCGGCTTGAACCGGGTCGCCGTGTAGTGGAGCGCATCGACCAGCACCATGCGGCCTTCCGCGTCGGTGTCGATCACCTCGATGGTCTGGCCCGACATGGTCTTGACGATGTCGCCCGGCTTATAGGCGGTGCCGGAGGGCAGGTTCTCGACCAGCCCCACGACTCCAACCACATCGACCTTGGCCTTTCGCGCCGCGAGCGCGGCGATCGCACCGACGACGGCGGCCCCGCCGGCCATGTCGCCTTTCATGGTGATCATCTGGCCCGGCCGCTTCAGGCAGAGCCCGCCGGCATCGAAACAGACGCCCTTGCCGACCAGCGCGATCGGGCCGTCGCGCTTCGCCCGCTGCGGCGCTCCGGAATACTGCAGCACCAGAAGACGTGGCGGGCGCTCCGAGCCGCCGCCGACGGCCAGGATCGCGTTCATGTCCAGCTTCTTCATCGCGGCGACGTCGAGCGCCTCAACCTTGATGCCGAGCTTGCCGAGCTCTTTCGCGCGGTCGACGAAGGCCTCGGGATAGAGGGCGTTGGGCGGCTCGTTGGTGAGGTCGCGCGCAAGCTGCACACCGTCGGCCAGCGCCGCGAGCCGTGCGTCCAGCCGTTTCGCTTCCGCGACGCGCGCCGTGACGAGGCCGAGTACGGCAATCTCCTTCGGCTTCTCCGGCTTCGGCCTGGTCTGATACTTGCCGAAGCGGTAGTTGCGCAGCCGCGCGCCGAAGGCGAGATCGGTGGCGAGCTCGGCCTCGTCCAATCGAATGCCCTTGGGCGGATCGACAAGGATCTCGGCCGCGCTCTCATGGGCGATCATCAGCTCGGCCGCGATGCTGCCGCCGAGCTCGCGCGCATGCGCCGAGGAGAGCGCTTTCGCCTCGCCCGTGCCGGCCACCAGGATCCGTCGCGGCCCTTCGCCTGCGGGCGCCAGCAGGTCGAGAATTTGTCCGCGCTTGCCGGTGAAGCTCGGGGCCGCCAGCGCACGGGCGAGCGCGCCACCGGTTCTCTGGTCGAGGGCCTTAGCCAGCGCGCCGATCTGGCCGCCCGGCTGGGCCAGTACGACCACCACGTCCGCCGTGCCGGCCTTCGCCCGATATTCGATCTGCATGATTCCCTGCGAAAAAGAAGTCCCCGCAGGCGTTATCCCAGATCGGAGTTCCGAAATCGACTGGTTAAAATTGGCTAGCCTTGGCCGCGGCCTGCCTAGCCGAGTGCGCCGATCGTGTGGATGATCCCGGAGCTCAACCGGCGGACCAGGGTGTAGAGCGCCGCGATCGGCTGGAATATCCGGGCATGCTCGCGCTCGTAGGTCTGGGTCCAGTCACCCACATAGGTCGCGACTTCGCCGAAATCGCCGTCGAACTTCGCCTGCTCCACCTTCGGAAAGATGGTCGCGAGCTTCCGCATCGCATCGTCGATCTCGAGATGGAAGATCTTGGTCAGCAGCTGCTCGCGCGAGATGTTGTGCTGGTGCGAGAAGTCCGGCACGTGGATCGCCAGGCGGAAGATGCGCATGACGAGCGCGATCCGGATGCCGTGCATGACCCGGAGATTGGCGCGGACATCGGCGCCGATCTTCTGCTGCGGCAGCCCGACCAGGGCCAGCCCTTCGCGCAGGTCCAGCATGTCGCGCTGGAACACGCGGTAGATCTTCGCCAGGCGATCGTAGAGGCCCTCGTGTTCGAGATGATCCGCGACCGCGCGCAGGTCGCTCGCCTGTTCGGACTGCTTCGCCTGGTAGGCGCGCAGCAGCCACTGACCCGGATCATAAAGGTCGATGTAGCACTTCAACGCCTCGAGATCGGTGAACTCGAGCGCCCACTCCACCATCCCCAACAGCCGCCGCAGGCGCGGCGACGCGCGATAGACGCGCTGGAAACGCTCGGGATCGCGGGCGAGCGCCTCGCCCATGCCGCCGACGGTGTTCGCCAGGAACCCCATCTGCTGCAGGATCCCGTTATGTGGAATCGCGCGCATCTCCGCGGGATGCATCAGGTTCACGCGCTGCTCGATCCCGTCCTGCACGCGCCGCAGCGGCCGCGAACCGCTGACAAAGAGCAGGTTGCCGCCGAAGGTGTCGAGCAGCGTCGCATAGGCCGGATCGTCCATCACCCGCTCGTTGAAGCGGCGGACCGTGATGAAGGTCTCCTTGATGTAGTCTTCCTCGGTCCGATAGGCCGGATCGGCGTCGGTCGAGCTCTCGGGCGGCTCCAGCATGTATTCGACGATCCGGGTCACCGAGGCGAGCGCGATGTCGGGCGTCACGAAGTAGAGATAGCCGTCGCCGCCCTGGAAGCTCACCTCCTCCTTGGCTCGCACACCGTTGCGGGCGAACTGGTGCCGGCTGACCGGCGAGGCGACGTATTCCAGCCGTGCCCGGAAGTCCTCGGGATGCCCGCCGCGGCCGATCGATTCACCGTGGGTGTCGAACACCACGAGCTCGACATCGCCGAACCCACGCTCCTTCAGGAGCTCGCCAAGCTTCAGCCGCAGCCATTCCACCGAGATCGCGGCCACCGTCTGGCCGAGATGGCGCCCCGCATCGGAGAAGCCGGTCTGGATGCAGAGCCGGCCCCGCTGGCGCACATAGGCCGCGAAGGCCGGGTTCTGCAGGCATTCGTCGATCACCCGGACGCCGCGCTCGAAGGCCTTGGTGGTCTCGAACAGCGGCGAGATGTCCACCTTGTGCTCGACCCCGAACAGCCGCGCGAAATAGAGCGCCGCCATCAGCGTCAGCGAGGTCTCGCATTCGGCGATCAGGAAGCGCACCGGTGTCGTGCCGTCGATGTATTTCAACATCTGCGCGACCAGCATGAAGAGCCGCTTCGCCGACGTGCGCTCGGCCAGGATCGAGGCGAAATTGATCTTGACCGGCTTCACCTCGGTGGCAAGCCGCGTCACCGAGGCCATGTAGGACCGCTTGTGCGCCGGATCGTCGGGCGCCGCCTCCATCCCGATCAGGTTGCGGATCGCGTTGTGGATCTGCACGGCGTTGAGCCGCACATGCGTATGCGCGAGGCCGAGCCCGTGATTGGCGATCTCGGCCCGCAGGATGATCAGCTTGCGACGAGCGGCGGCGTCCTCGGTCATGGCGATGCCGCGCTCGACCAGGTCCAGCAGCTGGCCGGATTCGATCAGCCGCAGCTCGCGCCCGCTATGCATGCGCTTGGCGATGCGCCGCACGTCCTCGGTCCAGGACTCCGGCTCCTTGCCGCTGCCGCGGAATACGTCCATCTCGTCCCGGGCTTCGTTGATGGCCAAAGCGAGGCGGCTCTCGATCAGGTCCATGAGATGGATGAGGTCGACATGGCCGCGCGCGGCGCGATAGATGGCGCGCAGCTCCTCGACGGTCGCAAGGTAGCGCTCGAGCTGAATCACCTGCACTTTGAGCCGCTTCAGCAGCGTGTCGCTCCAGCGGATGTCGGCCCGGCCGTCGAGGTCGTAGCCGACCCAGCTCGCGATGGTGATCAGCCGGGGCGAGAGCTTCTCCCACTCGTCAGGATAGAGATCCGCGGCAACCTCGAGCGCGATCTCGTAGACCCGCCGCAGCGCGCGGTGGAGGTTCTCGATGGCAAGCAGCGACAGATCGTGCTCGTAGAGCAGGTCGAGCTTCTCCGGCGGGCGGTGCTCCACCTGCCCGGCCTGCGCCAGCAGCCGCACGCGCTCGCGCGCCGACAGCCGCTCGCCGGCGAGATCGCGGTCTGTCGCCAGCTCCGCCAGGGCCTGCATCATCGGCCGGCTCTGGCTGAAGGTGGGATGCGCGGTGATCACGATGCCGAAGAGCTCGCGCTCCAAGAGCGTCCGAAACTCCGCGAACGGTCGTCTCGCCTTGGCCCGCTTCTCGCCGCCGCCCGCGAGCGCACGGAACAGGCTGCGCAGCCGCTCCTCGTTGCGACGCCGATCGGTTTCGCCCAGATAGCGGGAGAGGCGGCTGGCGCGGTGCGCATAGGCCTCGGCTGAGAGATGCTGGATCAGGTCCTCGACCGCACCGAGGGCGAGCGCCTCGGAATCAAGCCGCTTGCCGGTCTCGAGCGCCAGCAGCTTGATCGTGTTGCCGAACGGATTGCGCTCGCGCAGGCCGGCGAGATCGCCCATCGCCCGGCGCAGCTCCTCCGCCGCGACCGATGCATCGAAACCCTTGACCGGCGGGAACAGGCGCGGCAGCGGCGACAGACCCTCGTCGAGCTTCAGCGCACTCGCCCTTGCGGTTCGCGTTGACGAGGGGGCGACGCGGAGGGCGATCGGGCGCTCGCGCGCCGGCACGTTATCGGTGGATTTGGGCGCCACGCGGCGGGTCGGAGCGGTTTCCGGTGCACGCTTGCGGCTTTGCCTTGCCATCGGTCCCTCCCGAGCCGTTGCCCGGCTCAAGCCGCACGAACAGGCGGCACCCCCTTTGCATCGCACAATCATAGTCGTTGCGCTGCAAAATGCCCTGTCTTTTTCGCGTATCCGGGCGTTCGGCGATCGTCTCCCGGCGACATCCAGCATCCGCCGGACGCCGGGGGCCACTTCCAAGCGCCTGTAATTATGCGACTTCAGGACAATGCGTTAGACTGTTCTGGATTGCAGCCGAGTCGCGGAAAGGCAAGAGCTTGTCGCGGCACCAGGGGAAGTATCGCATCTTGCGCAGACCGCTGCTCGCGGCGCTCTTCGCGGTCGCCCTCGCCTCCTGCAGCGACACCAGAGGCTCCGGAACCGCCGGCCTGGGCAGCCCTTCCGCCCTCGCCGGCTCCTGCGTGCTCTATGCACGGGCGGTGTCCGGGATTGCGCTGCAGGGCGATGCCTATGCGTGGTGGGACGCCGCCGCCGGGAGCTACCTGCGCGGCCAGATGCCGGAGGCCGGTGCCATCCTGGTCCTCAGCCGCACCGACCGGCTGAAGCTCGGTCACCTCGCCGTGGTGCGCCAGGTGATCGATCCGCGGGACATCCTGGTCGACCACGCAAACTGGGTGCCGGGCCGGATCATCACCGGCATGCAGGTACGCGACGTTTCTGCGGCGAACGACTGGACGGCGCTGCGCTTCTTCAATGCCGATACTGGTGCTTTCGGCGCCATCTATCCCGCCGACGGCTTCATCTACCAGCCGACTTCGGCCGCGGCGGGCAGCGTCTCAAGCCAGCTGCGGCCGGAGATTGCGGCGCAGTAGGCCGCGGCTCTGCAGGTCGAGAACGGCGTCGAACAGCGATTGCCGGAGCGGACGAGAGACCCAACCCAGCTCGCGGCGCGCTTTGCGACAATCGAAAGCCATTGAGGTGCGCGCCAGCACGACCCCGGTCAACGGCGCCACCGGCGGATGCTTGGTGAACAACGAAAGGCTTTCGCTGATCAGCCCGGCGACATACGCGAAGGCGTATGGCACACGCCACCGCGCAATCGGCAGGCCGGTCAATTCACGCAGCAGATCGAGCACGTGGCCGAGCTGTTGGTTCTCGCCACCCAGGATATAGCGCTCGCCGACCCGTCCCCGCTCGGCTGCGAGCAGATGCCCGAGAGCAACGTCGCGCGCATCGACCAGGTTGAATTCGCAGTCGAGATAAGCAGGTGTCGCACCGTTGAGGAAACCCAGCAGCATCCGGGTCGGCGGCGTCAGCAAGCCGTCGCCGGGGCCGACCGGCATCGTCGGGTTCACAATTACGACCGGAAGGCCCGATCGTGCCGCCTGGCGCGCAGCCCCTTCGGCCAGGAACTTCGAGCGGCAATAGGCGCCCCAGACATCCTCGATGGCGAGCTCGACGGATTCATCGATCAGCGCCGCGCGCTCCCCGTTGCGGGCGCGGATGTTCTTCAGGATGGATTCGGTCGAGGTGTAGACGATGCGTGCGACGCCCGCCGCCTGCGCCGCATCAAGCACGCGCAGCGTGCCCTCGTAGTTCACCGCATGGAATGTACGCGGATCCGGCGCCCAGAGATTCGGATTTGCCGCCAGGTGGAACACGAGATCGACGCCGTCGAGGGCGCATCGCAAGGCTTCCGGATCGAGAATGGAGCCGATCTGCACGTCGACGCCCCTCGGCGCCTCGGGCCAATCCTGCAGGTCGAGCACTCGGACGCGGTAGCCCCGCTGGGCCAGAAGCGCCGTAAGATGCCGGCCGATGAATCCGCATCCCCCGGTGACCAGAGCGGATTCCATTGCGGATCCGCCCGTTCGGGCATCGTCTTCTTGTCCACGCCCAACCATCCGCACCGTCCGTCCCCATCGCGGCAGCCGCCGCGCCACGCCAGCCCGTTACTTTTGTCGGGACACCGATTCGCCGCTCCCGTTCCGGGCAAGCTATCTTGCGCCCGGATGCCCCGCAATCACGTTCCCTGAAATCCGGCCCGACGGCCCCCTTCTCGGCGTGGCATTCTCTAGCAGTCCCCAAAACGGCCACGACCTAATCAAATACGCCAGGACCGGTTCGGTTCCCGCGCCGGACCACGCGTCGAGCGCTCCGGCAGCGCGGTTCAAACCGTGACATTTCCGGGGGCCTCTGCTAAGCACGCCGCGTCCATTTCATGCCTCGATCCCGCGAGCGCAATGTGCTGAAAGCTAACGGCATTCCCCGCCGTCCCATTCCTTCCAAGGGCGCTCGAATGGCGCCTACCTTCGGACCGATATGACGCTGGAATCCGTCGTCTTCCGGGCGGTTACCGCCTGCGAGCGCCACGCAGCGGTGGTGATCATCGCTCTCTTCGTCGCTGCCGTCATCGCCGCAACCTATGTCGCCCATGCATTCCGCATGGATACCGACACGACCAACATGATCTCCCCGACGCTCGCCTGGCGTCAGAAGGCCGCACAGTTCAACGCGCTCTTCCCGCAGAACAACGGTTTGCTGGTGATCGTGGTCGATGGCAAGACGCCGGACGCGGCGGAGGACGCCACCGCGGCGCTGGTCGAACGGCTTCAGTCCCGGCCGGACCTGTTCGCCTCGGTCCGGCGGCCGGACGGAGGAGAATTCTTCGCCCAGCATGGGCTGCTCTACCTGCCGACGGAACAGGTGCAGAAGATTTCCGATTCCGTCATCGCCGCGCAACCCTTCATCGGCAGCCTCACCGCCGATCCGAGCCTGCGCGGCCTCTTCAACACGCTCTCGACCTTCGTTCAGGGCGTCGAGAGCAATGCGATTCCGGTGAGCCGCCTGGAGAAGCCGCTTGCCGCAATCTCGCGCACCATGTCCGATGCGCTCGCCGGCGGCAGCCAGCCGATGTCCTGGCAGACGCTGCTGATCGATCAACCTCCTGACCTCAATCAGCTGCGCCATCTGATCCTCGCCCAGCCCAAGCGCGACTTCACCGCGCTGAAGCCCGGTGCCGCCGCCAGTCAGTTCGTGCGCGACCAGGTGAAGGCGCTCGGGCTAACGGCGGACAGCGGTGTCACAGTCCGTCTCACCGGCCCGGTCGCCCTCAATGACGAAGAGTTTGGCACGGTCGCGGAGGGCATGGGTCTGGCGCTCGCGGTGTCGACCGTCCTCGTGCTCGCCTTTCTGTATGGTGCCCTGCGTTCCGCCAAGCTGATCGTCGCCAGCGCCGCCACTCTGCTGGTCGGCCTGATCCTCACCTTCGCCTTCGCGTTCCTCGCGATCGGCTCGCTCAACCTGATCTCGGTCGCCTTCGCGGTGATGTTCATCGGCCTCTCGATCGACTTCGGGATTCAGTTCGGCGTTCGCTATGGCCAGGAACGCTTCGAGAGCGCCGAGGCTGACGCACCCGGTGGGTCCGCGCCCAATGGGTCCGTATTGGCGCGCACCGGGCGATCCATGGCGCGACCGCTTACCCTCGCCGCGGCGGCGATCGCGGTCGGATTCGCGTCCTTCATGCCGACCGACTACCGCGGCGTCTCGGAGCTCGGTCTGATTGCGCTGGCCGGCATGGCGATCACGCTGGTGCTGAATTTCACCCTGCTGCCGGCGATCCTCACCCTTCTCAAGCCGCGCACCACCCCGCGCGAGATGGGTTTCGCCCGGGCCAAAGGCATCGATCTCTTCCTGATCCGCTATCGTTGGCCGGTCGTCGCCGTGTGGGCCGTGCTGACGGTCGCCGGACTCGCCCTGAGCCCCCGCCTCATGTTCGACTTCAATCCGCTGCACCTGAAGGATCCGCATACCGAGTCGATGTCCACCATGCTGGACCTGATGCGTGATCCGTTGCGCACGCCCTACGAGGCCGAGCTGCTGGTGCCGAACCTCGACGCCGCCGACCAGATCGCCGACAAGCTGCAGAAGCTTCCCGAGGTCCACGCGGTCGTGACGGCACATTCGCTGGTGCCGGCCGACCAGCAGGCCAAGCTTGCGATCCTCGCGGACTTGAAGGATCTCATGTCGCTCAGCCTCGAGCCGGTCTCCGTCGCGGCGCCGCCCAGCGACGATGACGTGCGCGCCGCCTTCCGGACTTGTGCCAAGCGGCTCCGCGAGGCCATGGCCTCTTCCGACATCGCCCGCCAGCTCGCGCGCCTGCTCGACCAGGCGGCGGAGGCGGATCCGTCCCTCTATCCCAAGCTGAAGCGCATGCTGATCGATGGATTGATGCCGCGACTCTCGGCCCTCAAGGATGCGATGAATGCGGGGCCGATCAGCATCGAAACCCTGCCCGCCGAAATCAAGCGCGATTGGATCGCCTCCGACGGTGAGGTGCGGATCGCCGTCTTCCCCAGCGGCGACGACAACAACAGCGAGAACCTCGCGCGCTTCGTCACAGCGCTCCGCAGCGTCGCGCCGGACGTGACCGGACCCGCCGTGCAGATCTATGAATCCGGCCGCGCGGTCTCGCATGCCTTCCGGACCGCGACCTTGACCGCACTGGTCACGGCGACGCTGTTGCTCGTCGCCGTGCTGCGCCGGCTGCGCGACGTGCTGTACGTGCTGGCGCCGCTGCTCGCCGCCGGCGCAACCGTGATCCTGATCTGCGTGCTCGCCGGTATCCAGCTCAATTATGCCAACATCATCGCGCTGCCATTGCTGCTCGGCATCGGCATCGCGTTCGACATCTATTTCGCGGTCAATTGGCGGCGCGGCGTCGAGCGTCCTCTTTCCACCAGCACCGCCCGAGCAGTGCTGTTCAGTGCTCTTGCGACCGGCTCATCCTTTGGCGGATTGGCGCTTTCCAATCACCCTGGCACGGCAGGGATCGGTCAGCTGCTGTTGCTCTCCCTCGCGGTGGTTCTCGCCACCATCTTCACCTTCATGCCGGCGCTGATGGGCCCCCCGGCTTCATCGCGCGAGGATCCCGGCTCGGGCGCCTGATGCCCACAGCCGGTCACGATCACCGTGGTGATCGGCGGCTGGCTCTCCCGTATCTCTGCCGTTTCCGCGAGCCGCAACCAATGGTGCTCCAGCTCGAGCCAGATCAGCCGGTGCTCCGGCTGCGCGCTGCTCCCCGCCAGCCCTGCACACTCCTGGGCACGCTTTCGATATGTCTCAGCGTCCCCCATCGATGGCCCGGTCGCAATTCGCCTATCCGGGTAGAGTGCGGGAGGATCAAAAAAGTTCCATTTGACAGCAGCTTAGCGTCGATTGTGGCAATAGGGCGCAATTGACGCCGTGGAAATCACGCTCCGCCCTGGAGCTCCTTGATCTTGCTCTCCAGTACGGAGCGCAGATTGGCGATTCCGCCGTCGCGTAGCGGGGCGATGAACTCGGAGCGCAGCTGCGCCAGCTGCGAGATGGCGCCGTTGTAGTAGACATCGACGACGTGCCACTGGTCGGCCTCGCCGCGCAGCAAGTAGCTGAGCTCGACCGGCTCCTTGTCCTTGCGATTAAGCTTGGTGATCACCAGTACCGCGCCGTCGTCGCGCGGCTTCGCCTCGACGACATCGAAAGTCTCGCCGCCGTAGCCGTTGAACCGAGCCGCATAGATCGTGGTCATGTAGCGGGCGAACACGTCGGTCATCGCACTCCGGTCTGCATCGTCGAGCTTCGTCCAGGTGGGACCGACGGCGATCCGTGTCATCTCCGGCACATCGAACACCGCGGCAAGGACCGGCTGAAGCTTCTGATAACGGCCTTCGAAGCGCAGCGACGCTGCGTTCTGCATCACGTCCAGCAGCGCCGCGTTGAGCTTCTGGACCGGCACTTGCGCCGCGGCGAGCTGCGAGGCGCTGGCCGCCAGCGCCGGTCGGATCGACACCGGCAGCCCCGCGGTCGCAAGGGCGAGTCCGGCGAGCAAAAGGCTGCGACGATCCATACGCATATTGGACTCCATTCTCGATCTCTATCTGATTATTGGCGTTTGGTGATACGCGAACTAAGCAATCAACCTGTAGACATAGTCTCAATATTGCGTGAATCCGCGAGTCGGCGGCAATAGGCCGCAGTCGCCATCATGCTGCGTCATATGGACTCGCGCTGCCCGGATTCCCGCCCAAATCCCTTCAGGCAGCCGCCTGGAGCTGCTTGGTCTTCTCGTCGAGCTTCTGGATCAAGACGTCAACACCGCCCTTTTGCAGCGGTTCCGAGAACTCGGATCGCATCTGGCTCATTTGGGAGATCGAGCCCGCAAGGTAGATATCAATGACTTGCCAGGTATCCTGGTTCTTGCGGAAGAGATAGTTGAGCTCGACCGGCTGGCCGTCCGACTTGACCAGCTTGGTCTCAACCAACACGCGATCATCCGGTGCCGGCTTCGCCTCGCCCACCTCCAGCTGCTGGCCGGAGAACGAGCGAAAGCGCGCCGCATAGGTGCTGACCAGGAACTTGTCGAAGGCGACCAGTAGGGCGTTCTTCTTGTCGGTCGGCATCGAGGTCCACGACGGGCCGATCGCGATCTTGCACATGGTGGCAACGTCGAAAGCCTGGTTGATCGCCGGCTCGAGCTTCTGGTAGCGCCCCTCGAAACCGAGCTCTGGTCCGTGCTGCATCACGTCCAGCAGCACGCTATAGAGGTTCTTGATGACGTCCACCGGCTGGGTCGTGTCGGCAGCGGCCGGCTTCCCGGCCGCGATGGAGATCATCGCACCGAGAACGATGCCGCCCCATTCGCGCCGCGTGACTCTCATGCTCTCGCC
The DNA here is from genome assembly GCA_035542015.1 of Candidatus Cybelea sp. Lineage (GTDB taxonomy): Bacteria > Pseudomonadota > Alphaproteobacteria > Dongiales > Dongiaceae > Dongia. The sequence continues at coordinate 30,371 of DATKMF010000262.1, read as the reverse complement.
ACCACCTCCGCAACCCCGAGCGCAGACAGGACCTGCTGCACGATCTGGCGCGCATTCAGCCCTGCGACGTCGTACTGCTTCTGCGGTGAATCATGGTCGATGAAGATGTCGGGCATCACCATCGGCCGGAACTTGACGCCGGATTCCAGCAGCCCGGCACGGGCAAGATCATGCATCACGTGCGAGGCGAAGCCGCCGATCGCGCCCTCCTCGACGGTCACCAGAACTTCGTGCTCGCGCGCCAGACGCCGCACCAAGTCCTGGTCGAGAGGCTTGCAGAATCGCGCATCCGCGACCGTGGCCGAGAGGCCCTTGGCCGCAAGCTCGTCCGCTGCCTTCAGGCATTCCTGCAGCCGGCAACCATAGCTCAGCAGCGCGACCTTGGTGCCTTCCCGGACGATGCGACCCTTTCCGAGCGGCAGCACCTGGCCGCGCTCGGGAAGCTCGATGCCGATGCCCTCGCCGCGCGGATAGCGGAAAGCGGAAGGGCGGTCGTCGATCGCCGCGGCGGTCGCGACAGAATGCATCAGCTCAACCTCATCGGACGGCGCCATCAATACGAAGCTCGGCAGGCAGCCCAGATAGGCGATGTCGAAGCTGCCCGCATGGGTCTGGCCGTCCGCACCGACCAAGCCGGCGCGATCCATGGCGAACCGGACGGGCAGGCTCTGGATCGCCACGTCATGCACGACCTGATCATAGGCGCGCTGCAGGAAAGTCGAATAGATCGTGGCGAAAGGCTTCAGACCTTCCGTCGCCATGCCGGCGCAGAACGTGACGGCGTGCTGCTCGGCGATGCCGACGTCGAAGCAGCGGCTGGGGAAGGCCTTGCCGAATTGGTCGAGGCCGGTCCCCGACGGCATTGCCGCGTTGACGGCGACGATCCGCTCGTCGGCCTTGGCTTCGGCGATCAGTGCCTTCGCGAAGACCGACGTGTAGCTCGGCGCCTTTGGCGTCGATTTCGCCTGGGCGCCGGTCGCGACGTCGAACTTCACCACTCCATGATACTTGTCGGCCGACTTCTCCGCCGGCGGATAGCCCTTGCCCTTCTGGGTGACGACATGCACCAGGACCGGACCGGTCTCCTCCGAGCTCCTGAGGTTCTGCAGCACCGGCAGCAGGTGGTCGAGATTATGCCCGTCGATCGGGCCTACGTAGTAGAAGCCGAGCTCCTCGAACAGCGTGCCGCCGCCGGAGATGATGCCGCGGGCATATTCCTCGGCGCGCGCCGCCACTTCCTGAAGCCGCGACGGCAGCATCCTCGACATGTCCTTGGCGAGATGGCGCAGCGACCGGAACGAGCTCGAGGAGAGCGAGCGAGAAAGATAGGCGGAGAGCGCGCCGACCGGCGGAGCGATCGACATGTCGTTGTCGTTGAGGATGACGATCAGCCGGTTCTTCATCGCTCCGGCATTGTTCATCGCTTCATACGCCATGCCGGCGGACATCGCACCGTCCCCGATCACGGCGATCACGTTCCGCTTCCGGCCCAAGAGATCGCTGGCGACCGCCATGCCGAGGCCGGCGGAGATCGAGGTCGAGCTGTGCGCCGCCCCGAACGGATCGTATTCGGATTCCGAGCGCTTGGTGAAGCCCGAGAGCCCTCCGCCCTGGCGAATGGTGCGGATCCGATCGCGCCGCCCGGTCAGGATCTTGTGGGGATAGGCCTGATGGCCGACGTCCCAGATCAGCCGGTCATAGGGCGTGTCGAACACGTAGTGGATCGCGGTGGTGAGCTCGACCACGCCGAGACCGGCACCGAGATGACCACCGGTGACCGAGACCGCCTCGATCGTCTCACGCCGGAGCTCATCGGCGAGCTGGCGGAGGTCGTTCGGATCGAGCTGACGCAATTGGGCCGGGGTGGTGATGCGGTCGAGAAGCGGCGTCTTGCTGGGCAAAGTCACTCTGCGGATTCCTTTCGGGCGACTCCGGCAGGTTCCGGGAGTCGCAGGTGGGATCCCCCTCCGAAGAATCGGGCGCTTATAGGGGAACGCCAACATAAACGCCAGATCAATGCTTGTCCTTAGGCGTGCCGTCTCACAAATACCTGACCAAATTGCCTGACTATTCCGGGCCCGTCTTTACCGATCTGTTGCATTCCTGCAACGGTGTGGTGATTCGGGATAGGCAGTCCTGTTGAATTTGTGTAATTAGGCAGCCTATGCAGGAACCTGTTGCGCCCCGCCAGGGTTCCGCAGGAAATGGCGGTATTTGCCGTTGGTTCCCCGTGAATGGATCGAGGGTTCGGAGAGTCAGGCGGGGCTCGGCTCTGGATGTCAGGTGACTGCGGTTCGTTGACTCGGGCGCTGGGGAAATTCGGAGCGCCAATAAGCGATCGGACGGATTGGAAATGATGCGAGTGGTACTGGCCCAACCGCGCGGCTTCTGTGCTGGCGTCGAGCGCGCCATCGAGATCGTCGAGCGGGCGATCGAGAAGTTCGGCCCTCCGGTCTACGTCCGGCATGAGATCGTGCACAACCGCCATGTCGTTGAAAGCCTGCGCGCCAAGGGCGCCATCTTCGTCGAGGAATTGGACGAAATTCCGGAAGGCAAGATCGCGATCTTCAGCGCCCACGGGGTTTCCAAGTCGGTCGAGCTCGCAGCCCGCGATCGCGGCCTGATGGTGGTCGACGCCACCTGCCCGCTGGTTTCCAAGGTCCATACTGAGGGGCGGCGCTATTCCGCCCAGGGCCGCGAGGTGATCCTGATCGGCCATGCCGGCCATCCCGAGGTCGAGGGAACCATGGGCCAGGTGCCGGGCGGCGTGCATCTCATCTCGACGCCCGAGGACGTTGCCACCCTCAGGATCGCCAATCCCGAGCAGCTCTCCTTTGTCACCCAGACCACGTTGAGCGTCGACGACACCAAGGACGTGATCGACGCGCTTCGCGCCCGCTTCCCGAGCATCGTCGGTCCCGACACCAAGGACATCTGCTACGCGACCCAGAATCGGCAGAAGGCGGTCCGGGAACTCGCTCAGGAAGTGGACTTGATCCTGGTCATCGGCGCGCCCAACTCATCGAATTCGAACCGGTTGAAGGAGATCGCCGAGGAGCTGGGGGTCGCGAGCTATCTGATCGAGAACGCCGAGCAGCTGCGGCCGGAATGGCTCGAAGGCGCTGCCGCGATCGGCATCACCGCCGGCGCATCGGCACCCGACATCCTGGTGCAGGATGTCGTGGCGCGGCTGCGGCAGCTGGGCCGGATCGAGCTCGAGATGATGAACGGCGTGGCGGAGAACGTGCGTTTCCGCCTGCCGCCGGAGCTGACCGAGGGGGAAGAGCGCCGCATAGGCGCCACACAGTAACAGGCATGGACTGGATCGGATTTTAGGAGAGTCTCTTGGCAGTACCCTTGCAGCAGGCCGCCCGGATCGGCAGTTATGTTCTGAAGCAGCACTTGAGCGGTCGTAAGCGCTATCCGCTCGTGCTCATGCTCGAGCCCTTGTTCCGCTGCAATCTCGCCTGTGCGGGCTGCGGCAAGATCGACTATCCCGACGAGATCCTGAACCAGCGCATATCGGTCGCCGACGCGCTGGCCTCCGCCGAGGAATGCGGCGCGCCGGTGGTCTCGATCGCGGGCGGCGAGCCGCTGTTGCACAAGGAGCTGCCGCAGATCGTCGAGGGCCTGATCAAGCAGAAGCGCTTCGTCTATCTCTGCACCAATGCGCTGCTGCTCGAGAAGAAGATGCACCTCTACCGGCCGAACCCGTTCTTCACCTGGTCGGTGCATCTCGACGGCTCCAAGGAAGAGCACGACAAGTCGGTCTGCCAGGACGGCGTCTACGAGAAGGCGGTCGGGGCGATCAAGTCGGCCAAGGCCGCCGGCTTCCGGGTCAACATCAACTGCACCTTCTTCGACGGCACCGACCCCGAGCGCGCCGCCGGCTTCTTCGACGACGTGATGGCGCTGGGCGTCGACGGTATCACCGTCTCACCGGGCTACGCCTATGAGCGCGCGCCCGACCAGCAGCACTTCCTCAACCGCCGCAAGACCAAGCAGCTGTTCCGCGACATCTTCCGCCTCGGCAATCGGGCGAAGAAATGGAAGTTCAGTCAGTCATCGCTGTTCCTCGACTTCCTCGCCGGCAACCAGACCTATCACTGCACGCCCTGGGCCAACCCGACGCGCAACGTCTTCGGCTGGCAGCGCCCCTGCTATCTTCTGGGCGAAGGCTATGCCCGCAGCTTCAAGGAGCTGATGGAGGAGACCGACTGGGACTCTTACGGCACCGGCAACTACGAGAAGTGTGCCGATTGCATGGTGCACAGCGGGTTCGAGGGTACCGCGGTCGCCGATGCGATCCAGCATCCGCTGAAGGCGTTCCGGGTCTCGCGCCAGGGCGTCACGGTCACCGGCGAGATGGCGCCGGAGATTCCGCTCGATAAGCAGCGGCCCGCGGAATACGTCTTCGCCCGCCATGTCGAAAAGGCGGTCGAGGAGATCCACACCCGCAAGGAAGAGCTAGAGCGTCAGCGCCGTTCGGCCGCGGAGTAGAGCCCGCAACGCCTTCCGGGTCTGTAGCGCGACCCGGATCAACGCCCCGATCTGCAGGGGATTGCGCAACACGGCGCGCAACACGGCGCCGGTGCGCGGGTTGCCGTTCCGATCGAGCCCGACCAGCACGGCCGGCGGCAGTTCGTCGCCCGCGCGATCGGCGATCGCCCGGATCACGATGAACGGCAGCCGGCCGGCATGCGCCGCCTCCGCCACCCAATGGCTCTCCTGATCCACCGCGAGCGCGCCGGTATCGCGGTGGAGCATCGCCTTACGCGCCGCACGCCCGACGATCTCGGTGCTGCCGACCACGTCACCGATCCGCGCCTGCGCAAGCCGGGTCGTCAGATGCGCCAGCCAATGCTGATCGACCGGCAGGCGCTCGCCCTCCGGCGTATGGACCGCGGCGCCGATGACGAGATCCCCCGGCTTCAGCGCCGGATCGAGCGCGCCCGCGATGCCGAAGCTGACCAAGCGATCCGCGCCGCGGGCGATCAGGTTCGCAAGGCCGTCCCGTGTCGCACGCGGATCGCCGCCGGCTGACACGGTGAGCGCCGAGCCGCCAAACGCCCGCGCCTCGCTCGCCATCCCGGTGACGATGCCGAGCGGCATGCGGCGTCAGATCCCGTGCAGCACGTGGGTGGAATTGCCCTGCTTCAGGTTGCGGTAGCGCGCCAGGGCCCAGAGCGGGAAAAAGGCGCGGTAGCCGTGGTAGCGGAGATAGAAGACCCGCGGGAAGCCGACCGCGGTGAACTCTTCCTCGTCCCAGAGCCCGTCGCCGGCCTGGGTCGCGGCGAGGAACTGCACGCCGCGCCGGGTCGCCGCGGAATCGACCTCGCCGGCCGCCATCAGCCCGAGCACCGCCCAGGCCGTCTGCGACGCGGTCGAGACTGGCCCCTCGCCGCGCGGTTTCTCGGCCCAATAGCTGTCTCCGCTTTCGCCCCAGCCGCCATCGGCGCGCTGCTTCTGTTCCAGCCATCGGACGGCCCGGCGCATAGCCGGGTGTTCATGCCCCAGGCCGATCGCGTTCAGGGCGCAGAGCACCGACCAGGTGCCGTAGATGTAGTTGGTGCCCCACCGCCCGAACCAGCAGCCTTCGGGCTCCTGCTCGCGGATGAGATAGTCGACCGCGGCTTTGACCCGCGCGTCGTCCATCTTGTAGCCGAGCTGCGCCAGCATGCCGAGGCAGCGCGCCGAGACATCCGCCGTCGGGGGATCCAGCAGCGCGCCATGATCGGCGAAAGGGATGTGATTGAGGTAGGTGTACTCGTTGTCGGCATCGAAGGCACCCCAGCCGCCGTTCTTGCTCTGCAGGCCGAAGATCCATTCGGCGCCGCGGTCGATCGCCTCGCGGTTGGCTGCGGGATCGACGCGGTCGAGCGCCATCACCACGACGGCGGTGTCATCGACGTCCGGATAATGCGGGTTGGCATATTGGAAGGCCCAGCCGCCCGGGCGCACGTTCGGCCGCGCTGAAGCCCAGTCGCCGACCACGTCGGTCACCTGCAGCTTGCGCAACCATTCGGCCGCCGGCTTCACGCGCTCCGCCGCTTCTCCCCCCGCCTCGAGCAGCGCGTGGGCGGCGAGCGCGGTGTCCCAGACCGGCGAGAGACAGGGCTGGCAATAGGCGCGGTCCTCCTCGATCACCATAAGCTTCTCGACCGACTTCATCGCGATCGCGCGATCGGGATGATCTGCGGGATAGCCGAGGCAGTCGAACATCATCACGCTGTTCGCCATGGCGGGATAGATGGCACCCAGCCCGTCCTCGCCGTTCAAGCGCTCGGTCACCCAGGCAACCGCCTTCTGCAACGCCCGCTCGCGGCCGCGCTTCGGGAACAACCATTCGACGCGCCGGAGCACGCGGTCGACGCCGCGGAAGAAGCCGGCCCAGGCGCCCTTACGGCTCATGTTGTACCAGTTCGTGACCTCTTCCGGCGGAACCGCGAACAGCTCCTGCACGTCGACCCGCCTCGGGTTGCGCGCGCGCGGCTTCTTCAGCATCAGCACCAGCAGCGGCACGATCACGGTGCGCGACCAGTAGCTCACCTTGTCGAGATGCACCGGGAACCAGCGCGGCATGTTGATGAGCTCGATCGGCATCACCGGCACCGCGCGCCACGGCACCTGCCCGAAGAGGGCGAGCTGGATCAGGGTGAAGATGTTGCAGGTCTTGGCCCCGCCATGGGCGAGGATCGCCTCGCGCGCGCGGCGCATGTGATCCGCGTCGATGTCCTCGCCGCAAATCTTGAGGCAGTAATAGGCCTTCACGCTGGCCGAGATGTTGAAGGCGCCGCCATGGAACAGCGGCCAGCCGCCATGCGCGCCCTGGATCGACTTCAAGTAGCGCACGATCTTGCGCTCGATGCCCGTCTTGACCAATTCGGTATCGATCGCCGCGGCACTCTCGGCGAGATAATGCTTCAAGAGCACATATTCCGCCGGGATGGTCGCATCGGCCTCGAGTTCGAAGGCCCAGTGCCCGTCCGCATGCTGGCGCGCGAGCAAAGCCTCGGCGGCGCGCGAGATTCCGGTCTCGAGCTTCGCGGCGAGGCTGGCACCCAGGTCGGCGGCGCTTTCGGCGTTCATGCTTAAGAATTGTTAAAAATCGAAGAATGCGGCCGCACAATGCGGCAAACGGGAGGCCATTTCAACCCGCTGGATCGGCATCATGAGGACGTGAAATATCCAGCCGAATCAGGCGAATCCGGAGACCCGCCAGGCCATCGCCAAGAGCACGATCGCGTTGACGCCGGCGATGACCGGGAGCGCCTTGGCGGCGAGCCCGCGCCAGTGCGCAGCGGCGCCATGGCCGAGCATGCCGATGCCGATCAGCATCGGCATGGTGCCGAGCACGAAGCCCAGCATCCCGAACCCCGCCGCGACCGGGTCGGCGGTGGCCGCGGCAGCGCCGAGCGCCGAATAGAGCAGCCCGCAAGGGAGGAATCCAAGCACGACTCCGAGCGCGTAACCGCGCCAACCCAAAGGCCGTGCAAAGAGACCGCGGGCGAGTCCGAGAAGTCCTGCCGGCGCGGCCATGTCGGTTCCGCCCCGCAACAGGCCGGCGGCACGCAACGCCTGGATCAGAAAGAGCATGGCGGCGATCAGCAGCATCGCGGCCGGCAACCAGTTGAGATGCGGCAACGCGCCGAGCAGGCCGATCGGCGCCGCCAGCAGCATGGCGAGCGCGACATAGGTGGTCCCTCGCCCAAGATGGTACGGCAGCAGCGCCGGCCCGATGATCCGCGCCAAGCGTGGGCCGCCGCTGCTCGACCGTGCCGCCGCTCGTGCCGCCGCTTGGGCCAGCACGAAGGGCCCGCACATGCCGGCGCAATGGCTCACGCTGCCGACCAGGCCCACCATGAAGAGACCAAGGATCAGCGGGCCGCTTTGATCGATGGCGATCTGGCAGTGCGCGGCCAGAAGCGACAGTTGCTCCGTGATCGTGCCCATTTCCGCTCTTCGCGCCGGCCGCTTAAGAACTCGTCAATAGGTATTTAATCTGCGTCGGTTAGTTTGCCGCCGCGCGGGCGGCCTTGGATTGACTCAAGTCAATGAGCATCCAGGGGTCAATCCCTAGACTGCAACCGATTCGACTGGTTCGATTTTTCGCCTGCGAGGGTTCGGGATGGGGGAGAAGGTCGTCGGCCCGGCATTCGACGCCGAGTATGCGGGATTGGTCCTGCCAATCAACCGCATCGACGTCGAGATGCCATGGGGCTGGCTCCGCCGGGGCTGGCAGGACATGGCGCGTGCGCCGGCCGTCAGCCTGGGCTTCGGCCTCGTGATCGCGCTCGTCAGCATGGTGATCATCTACGGCCTCTGGCAGCAGGACTTCCTCGCCTATTCCTTTCCGCTCGCCGCGGGATTCATGTTCGTCGCGCCCTTTCTCGGCATCGCCTTCTATGAGATCAGCCGGCGGCTCGAGATGAGCGCGCCGCTCCATTTCCACGACATCGCCGTCGCCTGGTTGAAGCGCCCGGGCCGCATCTTCTCGCTCGGCCTCATCATGATGCTGTTCCAGGTCGCCTGGATGCGGATCGCCACCCTGCTCTACGCGCTGTTCTTCGGACCCGAGCCGGTCGATTGGCAGAACTTCCTGCTGCACCTCCTCACCACGACCGATGGCATCTTCTTCCTGATCGTCGGCAGTGCCGTCGGCGCGGTGCTCGCCGGCCTCGCCTTTGCGATCGGCGTCGTCTCGTTTCCGCTGCTGCTCGACCGCGATGTAGGGACCGCCCAGGCGATCGCGACCTCGGTCGCGGCGACGCTCGCCAACTGGCGCGTGCTGTTGGGCTGGGGCGCCTTGATCGTGCTTTTCACCGCGGCCGGGCTGGTCACCGGCTGCCTCGGTCTCATCGTCACGATGCCGCTGATCGGCCACGCCAGCTGGCATGCCTATCGCGATTTGGTCACCGATGCGAACGGATGAAGCGCATCGAGAAGGAGGAACTGTGAACGGAATCGGCAAATGGATCGGCGGCGGGGTGCTCTCGATCCTCGGCTTGATCGGCCTCGGCATCAGCGCCCACGCCCATGACCTGGCATTCTCGCTGTTCGGGATGCTGCTCTTCTTCTTCGCGATCGTGATCGTGTTCCGCTTCATCACGCTCGCCACCGCCTCCAAGGAGAATCTGTGATGTCCGACGCCGCAGTGGCCATCAGTCCCTACAACGAGCGCGTCATCCGTCAGTTCACCATCGCCTGCCTGTTCTGGGGCGTGGTCGCCTTCCTGGTCGGCGTCGTGCTCGCGCTGCAGCTCGCCTTCCCGATCTTCAACCTCGGCCTGGAATGGACCAGCTTCGGCCGCTTGCGTCCGGTGCACACCTCGGCCGCGATCTTCGCCTTCGGCGGCAACGCGCTCTTCGCCACCAGCCTCTACGTCGTGCAGCGCACCTGCCGGGCGCGCCTCTTCGGCGGCGACGGATTGGCCGAGTTCCTGTTCTGGGGCTATCAGCTCTTCATCGTGCTCGCCGCCAGCGGCTACGTGCTCGGCATCACCGAAGGCCGCGAATATGCCGAGCCGGAGTGGTATACCGACCTCTGGCTGACGGTCGTTTGGGTCGTCTACCTGCTGATCTTCCTCGGCACGCTGATCAAGCGCAAAGAGCCGCATATCTACGTCGCGAACTGGTTCTACCTCGCCTTCATCGTGACCGTCGCCATCCTCCACATCGGCAACAACATCTCGATCCCGGTCTCGCTGCTCGGCACCAAGAGCTACTCGCTGTTCTCCGGCGTGCAGGATGCGATGCTGCAGTGGTGGTACGGCCATAACGCGGTCGGCTTCTTCCTGACCGCCGGCTTCCTCGGCATCATGTACTATTTCGTGCCGAAGCAGGCGAACCGACCGGTCTATTCCTACCGGCTCTCGGTCGTCCATTTCTGGTCGCTGATCTTCCTCTACATCTGGGCCGGTCCGCACCACCTGCACTACACCGCGCTCCCCGACTGGACCCAGACCCTCGGCATGACCTTCTCGGTGATGCTCTGGATGCCCTCCTGGGGCGGCATGATCAACGGCCTGATGACGCTCTCCGGCGCCTGGGACAAGCTCCGCACCGACCCGGTGCTGCGCTTCCTGGTGACCTCGGTCGGCTTCTACGGCATGTCCACCTTCGAGGGCCCGGTCATGTCGATCCGAGCGGTCAACTCGTTGAGCCACTACACCGACTGGACCATCGGCCACGTGCATTCCGGCGCCCTGGGCTGGGTTGCCTTCGTCTCCTTCGGCGCCATGTACTACCTGGTGCCGAAGCTCTGGCACCGCGAGCGGGTCTACAGCATCCGCATGATCGAGTGGCACTTCTGGTTGGCCACCATCGGCATCGTCCTCTACATCGTGCCGATGTGGATCAGCGGCATCATGCAGGGGCTGATGTGGCGCGCCTATGACGAGCTCGGCTTCCTGCAGTTCTCCTTCGCCGAGACGGTGGCCGCGATGCATCCCTACTACGTCGTGCGCTTGGGGGCGGGGGTCCTGTTCCTCACCGGCGCGCTCATCATGGTCTACAACCTCTGGCGCACCGCGCGCGGCGACATCCGGACCGAGGCGAAGCTCGGCGCCGCCGCCACGGCGACGGCCTGAGCGGGAGCACGAATATGATCCGACACGAGCATTTCGAAACCAACTCGATCGTCCTGCTGATCGGCATCATCCTGACGGTGGCGATCGGCGGGTTGGTGGAGATCGTCCCGCTCTTCACCATCGGCGAGACTATCGAGAAGGTGGATGGCGTACGCCCCTACTCGCCGCTCGAGCTCGCCGGCCGCAACATCTACATCCGCGAGGGCTGCTATCTCTGCCATTCGCAGCAGATCCGGCCGTTCCGCGACGAGGTCGAGCGCTACGGTCACTACAGCCTCGCCGCGGAGAGCATGTACGACCATCCGTTCCAGTGGGGCTCGAAGCGCACCGGTCCCGATCTGGCGCGCGTCGGCGGCAAGTACTCCAACGACTGGCACGTCGCGCATCTCATGGATCCGCGCTCGGTGGTGCCGGAATCGATCATGCCGAGCTACGCCTTCATGGCGAGCCGCGACCTCAACTTCCCGGATGTCGCCGATCACCTGAAGACGCTCAGGATCGTCGGCGTTCCCTACACCCAGGACGACATCGACAACGCGATGGCCGATCTCAAAGCCCAGGCCGATCCCGACGCCGACACGACCGCGCTGCTGAAGCGCTATCCGAAGGCCGCCACCGGCGATTTCGACGGCGATCCGAAGCGGCTCACCGAGATGGACGCGCTGGTCGCCTATCTGCAGGTGCTCGGCCGCATGGTGGACTTCACGACCTATCGTCCCGAATACGCCAATCCCGAACCTGCCAATGGAGGCACGCAATGAGCTGGATCGATGTCGCGATACTCGCGCGCCAAGTCTGGGTTGCCTGGCTGATGCTGGTCTTCCTCGGGATCACCTTCTACGCCTTCCGGCCGAAGAACCGCGAGCATTTCAAGAATTGCGCGGACATTCCCTTCACCACGGACTCGGATGAGCCGCGCAAATCGGGAGCCCAGCGCAAATGACCGACGTCAACAAGGACGAGCTCACCGGCAAGGCCACCACCGGGCACGAGTGGGACGGCATTAAGGAGCTCAACAACCCGCTGCCGAAGTGGTGGGTGACCGTGCTCTATGCCACCATTCTGTTTTCGGTCCTCTGGTGGGTGCTCTACCCGGCGATTCCGTTCCTGCACGGCTATACCAAGGGCGTGCTCGGCTACGACGAGCATAGGACCTACGAGCAACAGGCCGCCGCCGCGGCGGAGGCGCAGAAGGTCTGGCTCGACAAGATCGACGCCGCCAGCACCGACAAGATCGCGAGCGATCCCGAGCTTCTGAACTTCGCCCTCAGCGGCGGCAAGGCGCTGTTCAACGAGAACTGCGTCGCCTGCCATGCGCCCGGCGGCGCCGGGCGCCCGGGCTTCCCGGTGCTGGCCGACGACGACTGGATCTGGGGCGGCTCGCTCGCGGCGATCGAGCAGACCATCCGGCACGGCATCCGCTCGCCCGATGCCGACACCCGCAACAACCAGATGCCGCGCTTCGGCGCCGACGGCGTCCTCAACGGCGAGCAGATCGGCGATGTCGCGAACTACGTGCTCTCGCTCTCGGGCGGCAAGGTGGATCAGGCCTCGGCCGACAAGGGCAAGCAGATCTACGCCGATAACTGCGTCGCCTGCCATGGCGATCAGGGCCAGGGTAACCCGGACCTCGGCGCGCCGAAGCTGACGGATTCGATCTGGCTCTATGGCGGCGACGAGAAATCGATCGTGGCGCAGATCACCAAGCCGCGGCAAGGCGTAATGCCGAACTGGCAGGGCCGTTTGACCGACAGCCAGATCAAGATGCTCGCCGTCTACGTCCATTCGCTCGGCGGCGGCCAATAGCGTGCGAAGGCGCAGTGCAGTGACATGTCGCTCCTAGGCAGCAGCCAGTTCTATGCCGAGCACGTAAAGATCTATCCACAGCGAGTCCTCGGGCGCTTCCGGGTGATCAAGTGGAGCGCGCTCGCCGCGTTGCTCGCGATCTACTACCTGGTGCCCTGGATCCGCTGGGATCGCGGCATCGGCCGGCCCGACCAGGCCGTGCTGATCGACATGCCGGGCCGCCGCGCCTATTTCTTCTGGATCGAGATCTGGCCGCAGGAAGTCTACTACCTCGCCGGCCTGCTGATCCTCGGCGCGATCGGCCTCTTCCTGGCGACCTCGCTCTTGGGCCGGGTCTGGTGCGGCTTCACCTGCCCGCAGACGGTCTGGACCGACCTCTTCATGCAGGTCGAACGCTGGATCGAGGGCGACCGCAACGCGCGCGTCAAGCTTGACAAGGAACCACTCTCCTTCCGCAAGATCCGACTCAAGGTGACCAAGCATGTCGCCTGGCTGCTGATCGCGGCCGCGACCGGCGGCGCCTGGGTGATGTATTTCAACGACGCGCCGAAGCTCGCCGCTGATCTCATTCATTTCCGCGTCGGCACCGCGCAGCTCGGCTTCATCGGCCTCTTCACCGCCACCACCTACCTGCTTGCCGGTTGGGCGCGCGAGCAGGTCTGCATCTATATGTGCCCCTGGCCCCGCTTCCAATCCGCGATGTTCGATGAGCACAGCCTGCTCGTGACCTACGAGGGTTGGCGCGGCGAGCCGCGCGGCAAGAAGAAGGCGAAGGAAACGGACAAGCTGGGCGACTGCATCGACTGCAATCTGTGCGTCAACGTCTGCCCGACCGGCGTCGATATCCGCAACGGCCAGCAGCTGGCCTGCATCGGCTGCGGCCTCTGCATCGATGCCTGCAATTCCGTGATGAGCAAGATCTCCCGCCCGCTCGAGCTCATCACCTATGACTCGCTCTCCAACAGCGCCGCGCGGGCCGCCGGCAAGCCGCCCAAGTTCAAGTTCGTGCGCGTCCGCACCATGATCTATGCGGCCGGCCTGGTGGTGGTGGCGAGTGCCATGCTCTACATGCTCTCCACCCGAGCCACCGTGGACGTGGCCGTCCAAGCCGACCGCTCGCCGCTCTTCGTCAAGCTCGAAAATGGCGATATCCAGGACGGCTTCACCTTGAAGATCTCAAACCACACGGCGCAGCCGGTGGAGTACCGCGTCTCCATTGAAGATAAGCCCGAGATGACGCTGAAGCTGATCGGCGCCGACCCGCAATCGGTCAAGGTCATGGGCGACAGCGTCGGCACCTTCCGCATGCTGATCAAGACCCCGCGCAAGGGCTTGCAGCGCAAAGCCAACACGCTCACCATCAGCGCGGTCAATGTCGCGACCGGCGAGGAGAGCCACCATGCCGCCATCTTCCACGGGCCAGGCGGCGAGAATGGCGAGGAGGACTGAGATGCCGGCACTGCAAGACTCTCAGCCGCAACGCCGCTCGCTGTGGATTCCGGGCATCTTCGTCGGCGGCATGCTGGTGGTGATCGCGGTCAACGCCGCCCTGGTTTACTTCGCCACGCATACCTTCAGCGGGCTGGACACCGACGCCTATTACCAGGAGGGCGTCCAGTACAACGCTGTGCTCAAGGACGCCGCCGCCAGCGCGGCACTCGGCTGGAGCGCCAAGGCCGACATCCAGCCGAACGGCGGCAGCCGCCGCCTCAGCCTCTGGATCACCGACAAGAGCGGCCTGCCGCTGACCGGGCTCAAGGTCTCGGTCCACATGGTGCGCACAATCAGCACGGCCTTCGACCAGCTGGTGACGATGCAGCCTTCGGCGACCGAGCAAGGCGTCTATGTCGGCGACGTCCATTTGTCGGGTGCCGGCATCTGGGAGCTGCGCATCACCGCGACCGGCGGCAAGGTACCCTGGGAATCCACCCAGCGCCTGTTCGTGAAGTGAACGCGGTTCCGCAATTCGGCGACGCCGCCACGGCCTGCTCCATCGACGACGTCGCCTGCGCGCATTGCGGCCTGAAATTCCGCGGCGAAGGCATGTTCTGCTGCGCCGGCTGCGCCGCGGCTTACCATCTCGTGCAGTCCCTCGGCCTCGCCCGCTACTACGAGCAGCGCGTCGCCGATGCCACCCAGACGCCGACCCGGCCCGAGGAAGCACCGGAAGCGCTCGACCTCGCCGGCTGGACCCGCGATCTCGGCAAGGGAGAACGCGAACTCACCCTGATGGTCGATGGCCTGCAATGCGGTGCCTGTGTCTGGCTGATCGAGCAGAGCCTGCTGAAGCAGCCCGGCGTCACGCAGGCGCGGGTCGCCCTCTCGACTCGGCGCCTCACCTTGCGCTGGCGCTCCGGCAGTGCCGATCCCGCCGATCTGGTGCGCCTGGTCTTCCGCCTCGGCTATCGCCTGGTGCCCTGCGATCCGGCGCGGCTCGCCTCCACCAGCGACGCCGAGAGCAAGCAGCTGCTGACCGCGATGGCGGTCGCGGGCTTCGCCGCCGGCAACATCATGCTGCTCTCGGTCTCGGTCTGGTCCGGCGCCGATCCGGGGACGCGCGATCTGCTCCATTGGATCTCGGCCCTGATCGCGATCCCGGCGATCGCCTTCGCCGGCCGCCCGTTCTTCCGTTCCGCACTCGGCGCCCTGCGCGCGGGCCGCACCAACATGGACGTGCCGATCTCCCTCGCCGTGATCCTGGCGCCCTCCATCAGCCTGTTCGAGACCTTCCGTTCGGGCGAGCATGCCTATTTCGATTCCGCCGTCACCCTGCTCTTCTTCCTGCTGATCGGCCGCTACCTCGACCGCCGTGCCCGCGGCCGGGCCCACGAGACCGCCGGCCGCTTGCTGGCGCTGAACGCCGTCGCCGCCACCGTGGTCGCCGAGGATGGCACGCATCACAGCCTGCCGCCCTCGCAGCTCCGGCCCGGCATGACCGTGCTGGTGGCCGCCGGGTCACGCGCACCGGCCGACGGTGCCGTGCTCACCGGTTCGAGCGATCTCGACGTCTCCATGATCACCGGCGAAAGCGCGCCCAAACGCTGCGCGCCCGGCGACCAGCTCTTCGCCGGCATGCTGAACCTGACCGGCCCGATCACGATGCGGATCAGCGCGGTCGGCGATGCGACGTTGCTCGCCGACATGGTTCGGCTGATGGAAGCGGCGGAATCGCGGCGCGGCCGCTTCGTGCGCCTCGCGGACCGCGTGGCCAAGCGCTATGCGCCGGTCGTGCATGCGACGGCGCTCGTCACCTTCCTCGGCTGGTGGCTCGGCGGCGGGCTCGCCTGGACCGAGGCACTGATGATCGCCGTCGCCGTGCTCATCATCACCTGCCCCTGCGCGCTCGCGCTCGCCGTGCCGGTGGTGCAGGTGGTGGCGAGCCAGCGCCTGATGCGCTCCGGCATCCTGCTGAAATCCGCCGATGCGCTGGAGCGGCTCAAGGCCGTAGACCACATCGTCTTCGACAAGACCGGCACCCTGACCCTCGGCCGGTTGGAGCTGCAGCCCGGCGCCGATCCGGAGCTGCTGCGCCGCGCCGCCGGCATCGCCGCCAGCAGCCGCCATCCCCTCGCCCGCGCCCTCTGCCGCGCGGCGCCGGATGCTACAGTATTGCCGGGCGTGGTCGAGCATCCCGGCGCGGGATTGGAATGGACCGGGCCGGATGGCATCTGGCGCCTCGGCAGCTGCGCTTTCACCGGCGCGGCAGAGGACCATGCGACGGATCAGATTTTGTGGCTCGCCGGGCCCAATGGCGAGCGTCAGCGCTTCCAGTTCTCCGACCGCCTGCGCCCGGACGCCGAGGCGGTGATCGCGCGCCTGAAGGCGATGGGCCTCGGCATCGAGATCCTCTCTGGCGATCGCGCGGCGCCGGTCGCGGGGCTGGCGCGCCGGCTCGGCATTGCCGAAGCCTCGGCGCATCTGACCCCGGTCGAGAAGGCGGCGCGGCTTGAGGCGCTCGGGAAGCAGGGCCATCGCGTGCTGATGGTCGGCGATGGCATCAACGATGCCGCGGCCCTTGCGGGCGCCTATGTGTCGATCGCGCCCGCGAGCGGCACGGAGATCACCCAGAGCGCCGCCGACATCGTGTTCCAGAGCGACCGGCTCGAAGCCGTGCCCGCGGCGCTGCTCATCGCGCGCCGCGCCGACGCGCTCGTGCGCCAGAACCTGGCGCTCGCCCTGCTCTACAACCTCTCCGCCGTGCCGCTGGCGATCCTCGGTTTCGTGACACCGCTGATCGCCGCCATCGCCATGTCGAGTTCGTCGATCCTGGTGACCCTCAACGCGCTCCGGCTCGGCCGGACGAGGCTCTCATGACGGTCCTGCTGTTCCTGATCCCGATCGCACTCGGCATGGGCGGCATCGGCCTCGCCGCCTTCCTCTGGGCCCTCAAATCCGGCCAGTACGACGACATGGAAGGCGCCGCCCAGCGCATCCTGTTCGACGATCCCGAGGACAAGGTGTGAGCGGCGGGGGCCAATCCCACGCGGCTCCTTCCGTATCAGAAGGTCGCCAAGACCTTACACTATAATGTGCGAAATGTAAAGAGCACCTGAGGTCTTTTACACCCGCTCCACCGCCAGCGCCACCCCCTGCCCGACGCCGACGCAGAGCGTCGCCAGGGCGCGCTTGCCGCCGTTGCGCTCCAGCTGATGCACCGCGGTCAGCGCCAGCCGGGCGCCGCTCATGCCGAGCGGATGCCCGAGGGCAATGGCGCCGCCATTGGGGTTCACATGCTCGGCATCGTCCGGCAGGTGGAGCTCACGCAGACAGGCAAGGACCTGCGCGGCGAAGGCCTCGTTGATCTCGATCGCGTCGAAGTCCTGCAGGGCGAGATTGAGGCGCGCCAGCAGCTTGCGCGTCGCCGGCACCGGGCCGATGCCCATGATCCGGGGCGGCACGGCGGCCGTCGCCATGCCGAGAATCCGAGCGCGCGGCCTCAGTCCGTGCTTCTTCGCCGCCGCCTCGGATGCGAGCAGCAGCGCGGCTGCGCCGTCGTTGACGCCGGAGGCGTTGCCGGCCGTGACGGTTCCGGGATTGCGGAACGGCGTCTTCAGCTTCGCGAGATCCTCGAGCGCCGTGTTGGGGCGCGGGTGCTCGTCGTGCTGCACCATGGCCGACTTGCCGCGTGCATCCTTCGCTTCGACGGGCACGATCTCCTCGTCGAAGAATCCAATCGAGATCGCATGGGCGACGCGGCGCTGACTGCGCCAGGCATAGAGGTCCTGGTCGGCGCGGGTGATCTGGAACTCCTGGGCGACGTTCTCCGCGGTCTCCGGCATGGAATCGACACCGTATTGCGCCTTCATCAGCGGGTTGATGAAGCGCCAGCCGATGGTCGTGTCATGCAGCTCGGCCGAGCGTTGGAAGGCAGCCTCGGCCTTGCCCATGACCAGCGGCGCCCGGCTCATGCTCTCGACGCCGCCGGCGATGGCGAGATCGATCTCGCCGGAGCGGATCGCACGCGCCGCGCTGCCGACGGCGTCGAGGCCGGAGGCACAGAGCCGGTTGACCGTGGTGCCCGGCACGGTCTCGGGCAATCCGGCCAGCAGCAGGGCCATGCGGGCGACGTTGCGGTTGTCCTCGCCCGCCTGGTTGGCGCAGCCCATGTAGACGTCGTCGACCGCCGCCCAATCGAGCGCGCGGTCGCGATCGATCAGCGCCTTCAGCGGGACCGCCGCGAGGTCGTCCGCACGGACGTGCGCGAGCGCGCCGCCATAGCGCCCGATCGGCGTGCGCACGGCATCGCAGATGAAGACTTCGCTCACTGCGCCGCTTTCGACTGGTGCGCCTGTTCGGTGCGGCGGTGGAGCGCGCGCAACACGCCGAGCTCGGCCTCGGTCGGCCGCGGCGTCTGCGCCAGCGTGGCAGCAAACTTCAGCGACCAGCCCGTCGCCGCGGCGACCGCCTCCGGCGCCACGCCGGGATGAAGGCCGGTCACGGTCAGCTCCTTGGTTTCCGGGTCGGGCTCCATGACGCAGAGGTCGGTGATGACCTTGGTCGGCCCCTTGGTCGTGACGCCTTGGCGCTCGCGATCGTCGCCGCCCGTGCCATGCCCGAGCGAGGTGATGAAGTCGAGCTTGTCCACGAAGCTGCGCTTCGACTGCGCCATCACGATGAGGATCTCACCGCAGGAAGTGGCGATCTCCGGCGCGCCGCCGGCGCCCGGCAGCTTCACTTTCGGTCTGGCATAGGGTCCGATCACCGTCGTGTTGATGTTGGCGAAGCGGTCGAGCTGGGCGGCGCTCAAGAATCCCTTGTTGATGCGCCCGCCCTGCAGCCAGTAGCGGAACATCTCCGGCACGGAGACGGTGCAGAGCGCCGTCTCGCAGAGCTCGCCGTCGCCGATCGAGAGCGGCAGCACGTTGGGCTTGGTCGCGATCGTGCCGGACTCGTAGATCAGCGTGATGTCGGGCGCATGGGAGAGGCGCGCGACGTTGCAGGCGGCGCTCGGCAATCCGATGCCGACGAAGCAGACGTCGTCGTTCTGGAGCTCGCGCGCCGCGGCGATGGTCATGATCTCACTGGGCGTGTAGTCGGACATCTCAGGCCGCCCTCCCCGCATGACGGCTGAACACATCCGGTCCCTTGCGCAGCACGTTCTCATCCATCCACTTCAAGAAGACCTCGCGCTCGCGGCCGATATCCTCCCAGGCCTTGTAATAGGCGTTGTCCCGCTTGTAGTAGCCGTGCGCGTAAGAGGGATGCGCGCCGCCCGGCACCTCGACCACGGCGCTGACCGTCCAACTCGGGAGGATGCAGGCATTGGGGCTGACCGGGCCAAAATCCGGCACGATCTCCTCCACCGTGACGATCGCGCGCTGGGCGCCGAGCACCGCCTCCTTCTGCACGCCGAGGATTCCTTCGATCAGCACGTTGCCCTTGCGGTCCGCCTTCTGCGCGTGAATGACGGCGCAGTCGGCGCGGATCGACGGCACCGCCGCGAGCTTCTCGCCGGTGAAGGGACAGGTGATCTCCTTGATGTTCGGATTGACCTCCTTCAGCTCCGCGCCGCGATAGCCGCGCAGCACCGCGAAGGGCAGGCCCGCGGCACCCGCCTCATAGGCATTGGCGAGCGCCGCATGGCTGTGCTCGTCGATCTCGAGCGGCGTCGGCCAGCCGTTCTCGACGGCGTCGCGCAGCCGGTGCAGCGAGCCGACGCCGGGATTGCCGCCCCAGGAGAAGGTGAGCTTCCGCGCGCAACCCATGCCGATCAGCTGGTCGTAGATCAGGTCCGGCGTCATGCGGACCAGATGCAGGTCCCGCCGCTTCTGCCGGATCGCCTCATGCACCGCAGCGAAGGGAATGAGATGGGTGAAGCCCTCGAAGGCGACCGTGTCGCCGTCTTTCAGATTGTCGCGGATCGCCTCGCCGAGGCTGGTAAAACCGGCCATTTCCCCTGACCTATCTTGGAATGGCGGTCACCTTAGCGGAAATCGGCGCATGGTCAAAAGCCCCCTACTCCGCGACCGCCCCACCACCCGCCTGGTCGCGCAAGGGGATCTCCTTCAGCAAGGCGATGCCGACCGTCGCCGCCTCGCAGACGCAGGCCGCCGCCAGGAAGAAGGCGGAGAACGCCGGGCCGAGATAGGGTTGCACCGCATCGAGCGCCGGTCCCGGCTTCAGGATGTCGTTGAGATTGGCGCCGCGCGCCGCGTCGAGATGCGCCGCCAGCATGCTGAAGATGATGGCGCCGAACAGCGAGACGCCGGCGGCTCCGCCCAACGAGCGGAAGAAGGCATGGTTCGCCGTCGCGATGCCCAGGTTGCCGCCGGCGACGGCGTTCTGGGTCGCCACCATCATCGACGGGAAGCCGGTGCCGAAGCCGATGCCGACGATGGTCAGCACCGCGGCGATCTCGGCATTGCTACAGGATGCCGCGTCGAATCCGAGGTAGAAGAGGCCGAACGCGGCCAAGGAGACGCCGATCAGCGGCGGCATCTTGTAGCGGCCGGTGAAGCGCATGTATTGGCCGGAGATCACCGCGCCGCAGACCACGCCGACCATCAGCGCAATGAGCACCAGGCCCGATTCAGACGCGTTCATGCCGCGCGCGAACTCGAGGAACAGCGGCACGTAGACCGTCGCCCCGATATTGATCAGCATGATGATGAAGCCGAGGATCGAGGTCATCCGGATCACCGGATTGGCGAGCAGGGTCAGCGGCAGCACCGGCTCGCGTGCGATGCTCTGCTGCCGCAGAAACAGCGCGCCGAGCACGATCGAGAGCGCGAACAGGCTACCGATCTGCGGCGAGAGCCAGGGATAGCGATTGCCGCCCCAGGTGAGCGCCAGCAGGAAGGCCACCGTCGCGGCCGCCATCAATGCGGAGCCCAGATAGTCGATCTGATGCGTGACGCCGCGGGTCGGCAGCCGCTTCAAGGCGCGGCGGGCGAGATGGATCGCCAGCAGCCCGAGCGGCAGATTGATCCAGAAGATCAGCGTCCAGCTGGCATACTCGGCGAAGAACCCGCCGAGCACCGGCCCGGCGATGCTGGCCAGGGCGAAGACGCTGGCGAAATAGCCCTGGTACCGACCCCGCTCGCGCGGCGAGACCACGTCGGCCACCACGGTGTTGGCGAGCGAGATCAGGGCGCCGCCGCCGGCACCCTGGATCGCGCGGGCGCAGATCAGCAGGAACATGCTGGGCGCAAGCGCGCAGAACAGCGATCCAAGGACGAAGACCGCGACGCTTCCGACCACCAGCTGTCGCCTGCCGTAGAGATCGCTGAGCTTGCCGAGGATCGGCGTGGTGGCCGTCGCCGAGAGCAGATAGGCGGTCACAACCCAGGAGACCGAATCGAACTCGTGCAGTTGCCGGGCGATGGTTGGCAATGCCGGCGCCACGATGGTCTGGTCGAGGGCTGCCAGGAACAGGGTCAGCATCACGCCGAACAGGATCTGGCGAACCTCGCGGGGAGTCATGCCGGCGGGGCGCGGGGAGAAATTGGTCGCGTTCAAGGGCGGCTCTAAGGATTCGGTGCCGGCGGGGGATTGGAACCAGCGGGTTCTCTTAATCTAGCCACGGTCCCGGCAGACGCAGAGCGGAGTTACCGCATGGTTGGCGTGCGCTGACGGGATGGCTGCGATTTCCCCTGCACCGCGGGCCGCGAAATCCCAGCCGCGCCGGCAACTTACCCCGATGGTTTCGGGTTGAATCCAGGCCTTCCGGAGCCGGATATGCCAGCAGAGACGAGCCGTTCCCCTTCCCTGTTCCACCGTTTCGCCAATCACACGGCCAAGGCGTCCGGCCATCCCGGCACCTTCACGCTTGCGCTTCTGGTAGTGCTGGTTTGGGCGGTGACCGGGCCGCTGTTCGGCTACAGCGACACCTGGCAGCTGGTGATCAACACCGGCACCACGGTCATCACGTTCCTGATGGTGTTCCTGATCCAGAACACGCAGAACCGGGATTCACAGGCGATGCATCTGAAGTTGGACGAGATTATCCGGGCGCTGAAAGGCGCCGATAACGCCTTGGTCGATCTCGAAGCGCTGGAGGATGAGGAGCTGGAGGCGATCCACAAGCGCTACACGGCGCTGGCGGAGCAGGCGCGCGCGACGCTGGCCCGCGGCGAGCCCGATATGGAAGCGATCGAAACCGGGCAGCACGTCGCCGGGGAGCATGCGAAAGATCATGCTCCACAGCCCCGGAGCGGCTCGGCCAGCAGGCTCAAGCCTGCGGCCGAGCGACACCGGTAGCAGCGTCTCAGTAGGAGTCCTGAACCGCCTTGGCGTTGGCGAGATAGGAGTTGTGGTAGTGATAGGTCGTGCCGTCCTGGTATTCGGCGGAGTAGTCGCGGCCGAAGGAGTTGTAGTAGGTGCCGCTCGAATAGAGGCCCGTGCCGTTCTCGCAGGCGGACAGGGCAAGGCCGAGCACCAGCACGCCGACAGCGATCATCAAGCTCTTCATAGGAATCCCCTGCAAGTTCGTGGTGAACTCGTTGCGCCGGCGGCGCATGGAGTCCTGCGGAGCGAACCCACTGCGAAGCCGGCCGTTCCTCTATACATCATCGCCCGGGAACTGTGAACGCACGGCGGTGTGGAATGGGGCTGCTCGGCCCCGATCCTCAGATCGCAAGATCTGTCTTAAATATCTGTTTTTACGGTATAACTCATGGTTTCCCCGGACCGACGGTGACGGCAATCGCGTCGTGATCCGAACACAGGTCTCCGTCCGCACCGACCGCCGAGATGATCGAGGGATTGCTCGCCTCGAGGCCGCGGGTAAAGAACCAATCGAGCTTCGCGCGCGGCCGGTCATCATCGCCGGTCGGGAAGGTCGGCTGACCCGGCACATTGCAGCCTTCCCAATCGAAGCCCGCCTCGGCCATCAGCCCGAACAGCGGTTCGTATTTCTCCGGATGCAGGAGCAAGTCGGGCTCACGCTTCACGCGCCGCAGCCATGCCGCGCGGTCACCCCAACGTCCTTCGAAGGATGCCGATGACGTGTTGAAGTCTCCGCCGATCAGCACCGGCGCCACCGAGTCGTAGCTCTCGATGTGCCGCAGCAGCGTTCGGACCTCGTCCGCGCGTCCCGCGGGACTCGCATAGTTGTCGAGATGCGCCTCCACCACGGTGACCGGCATTCCAGCGATGGTCACTTGCGCGCCCAGCGCGATCGTTCCGCCGACGCGCGGCTCCCTGCGGCTGCCGTCAAACCAGCCCCCCGCGCGTTCGATCCGACAAAGGAACGGCCGATGCAATCGCAGATCGGTCACCAGCGCTCCGCCATGGAAGCCGAGCGCGTTGGCCTGACCGGCCAGCGGTCCGATCTCCTTCGGACTGCCGAGACCGAGCTCGATGACCTCGACGCCATAGGCGTAGCCCCAGCCCATCCGGGCGGCAAACACGGAGAGGCAGTCGATATTGCCGGAACGCGCCATCCCGCGATCGACCTCGGAGAACAGGCAGAGATCGACCGCTTCGGCCCGCACCGTCGCCTCGATTCCGTCGATCGCGCGCAATCGCTCGGTGTTCCAGAACATGACGCGTGCGGCACCCGGGAGTTCCTCCCGGCGTGGCGCGGCACCGCCGACCTCGATCTGACGCAAGGCATCGATCGCGTCGAACCAACGTGCATGGGTGGCAGAGTCCTTGGGACCGGCGAGGATCGCGTCACGCTCCGACAACGGGACCTCGGTCAGGCGGCCGACCACGCGCTCAGACGCGTGCTCGGTCCAATGCTCCGCTGGGGTCTTCGCGCCGACACTCATGGCGCAGACCTGTCCTCGTGATGGCGATGGCCGGCGATGCGACGGAATGGCAGAACCGCGCCGGCATCGCCCGGGTGGATCTCGACCGGCCGGCACCCCTCGCGATAGATCAGGGCGCGGCCGACCCGAACGCCGACCGACTGACCGGTGGCAACCGTGAACTGTCGTGCGAGTTGCGCCTTGAGGCGCGTTCCTTCGCTGCAGACGAGATGAATCTGCCGCATCGGTCCGAGATCGACCACCTGCTCCACGACCGCCTGCCCGGCTTCACCGGAGAGCGTGAGATCGAGGTCTTCCGGTCGCGCCGCCAGATCGAGGTGCTGCGCTTCTGCCAGCGCATTGCGATCGGCATCGGTGAGATCGAGCCGAAATGGTCCGGCAACGAGCGCTTCGCCCTCGCGCCGCGCGGCCATCACATTCATCGCGCCGATGAAACCGGCCACGAACAGCGTCTCCGGCTGCTCATAGACCGCACCCGGACTGCCGATCTGCTCCAGGCTTCCCTGGTTCATGATCGCGATCCGGTCGGCGAGCGTCAGCGCCTCCTCCTGATCATGGGTCACGAACATCGTGGTCTGGCGGAGCCGGCGCTGGATCGCGCGCAGCTCCTCCCTCAGCCGCACCCGGAGATGCGCGTCGAGCGCCGAGAACGGCTCGTCGAGCAGCAGGATCTTGGGTTCCAGCACCAGGCTGCGCGCCAGCGCCACCCGCTGCTGCTGGCCACCCGAGAGCTGGCGCGGATAGCGACGCTCGAATCCCGAGAGGCCCACCAGCTCCAGCGCCTCGGCGACCTTGCGGCGCACCACCGCGCCGGGCAGCTTGCGCAGCTTCAGACCGAAGGCGATGTTGCCGAGCACCGTCATGTGCGACCACAGCGCATGGCTCTGGAACACCATGCCGGTCGCGCGGCGGTTGGGCGGGATCGCGACGGTGGAAGCTCCGTCGATCAGGATGTCGCCCTCGTCCGGCTCCTCGAACCCCGCGACCAGGCGCAGCGCCGTGGACTTGCCGCAGCCGGAGGGTCCGAGCAGGCAGACGAACTCGCCATCCGCCACGTCCAGCGACATGCGATCGACCGCGGGGACCGCGCCAAAGCGGCGGGTGACCGATTGCAGCGTGAGTGTCGCCATCGCGCTCCCCTACTCCCTTACATCGTGACGCCGGCCGCGAAGGTCCGGCTGTCGAACATGCGTCGCGCGAAGATCAGCAGAGCCAGCGACGGAACCCAGAGGATGACCGAGAGCACGGCGCCGTACTGCACGATGACCTGCCCGGTAATCAGCGAGAGCATCACGATCGGCAGGGTGCGGATGTCGGGAATGCCGACCAGCAGCGCGCCCTCGACCTCGTAGAACGCATTGGTGAACGTCAGCAGCAAAGCGGCACCGATGGCGGGCGCCACTTGCGGCAAAGTGATCCGGAGAAGCACGGTCAGGTGCGACGCTCCGACGTCGCGCGCCGCCTCCTCGAGGCGCCGATCGACCCCGCGAAAGGCTGCGGTCGGGATCCAGATCAGATAGAGCATGGAGAAGACCAGCTGCACCGCGACCACCGCCGGCGCGGTGCCGATCAAGCCGAGGACCAGGAAGATCACTGCGATCGAGACATAGAGTGGAAACCTCGGGAAGGCGTGCACGGTGATGAAGGAGAGCAGCATCAGCCGGCGCCCGGGGAAGTCGGTGCGGGCGAAGGCATAGGCCGCCGGCAGGCACAGCAAGGCGGCCAACCCGGTCACAATCGAAGCCAGGATCAACGAGAGCGGCAGCGAAGAATGCACATCGGCCCGCGCCAGCAGCGCGTGCCAGAACTTGAGCCCCCACTGGGTCGGCAGCAGTGCGGGCGACCGCCATTGCTCGGCGAAGGCCCACAGCAGCACGCCCACGAGGGGCATGGCGATGAAGACCACGAGGCCGAGCAGCAGCAGGCTGCCGACCAGCACGTCGCCGTTGAGGGTTCGCTTCACTGCCGGATTGGCCTTCACTTCGTCCCCTCCGTGGCGACGGCGGAGTCGCGGAACACGAAGGCGGTGTAGAGCGCCCCGACCACGAGACAGGCCATGAAGGTGATCGCGGCCTGGGTCTCGGCGGCGCCGGCGCGGTGCAGCTCGCTGAAGCTCCGCTGCATGTAGATCGCCATCATCTGGGGCGCTGCCGGGCCCATGATGTACGGGACCGTGAACGAGCCGAAGATGTCGAGCGCGCCCAAACAGGCGGCGACCACGATCGAGCGCGCAATCTGCGGCAGCACGATATGGGTGAACATGGTGAGGAAGCCCGCGCCGACATCCCGCGCCGCCTCGAGCGCGCGGTCGGAGACCTGGGCGAGGCCCGCGATCAGCAGCAGCACGGTCATCGGCAGCTCCTGCCAGACCAGGCCGATCACCGCGCCGCTCGCATGGAGATAGGGCGTCTGGTAGCTCGCGACACCGATCGCTTTCAGCACCGTCGGCAGCCAGCCTGCCGGTCCGAGAAAGCGGATCAGCGCGAACGAGGCGATGATGCCCGGCACGAACAGCGGGAACAGCGCCAGCACCTGAATGGTCGCGACCAGGCGGCTCTTGGAGAAGCGCAGATAGAGCGCGATGGCGAGGCCGATGACGAGCAGCCAACCGAGGCTGATCAGCGTCACCTGCATGGTGAAACGCAGATTGCCGACGCTCTGCGGGTTGGAGAAGAAGTCCCGGTAGTTGGCGAGGTTCGCTTCGCCATTGATGAAGAATGTTCCGCCAAGCGAGACGGCCGCCGGAACCACGATCAGCAGCAAGATGAACAGCAGCGCCGGCGCGACCAGCATCAGGCCGCGCCGCGCCGCACGGCGACGCGCGCTCAGGCTCCGGAGACGCAGATCCGGAGCCCGAGCACTTGCCTCACTCGTTGCCGCCATCAACCACGCGCGAGCGTGGTCGCGACATTGGCATACCAGCCGTCATTGAGCGCCGAGGTCCAGTCGCCATCGGGGAAGGACGGGACCGAGGTGGCGATGATATCCTTGTACTTCGCCGCGAGGTCGGGCGAGAGGTGCGACCATTCGATGCCCGGGAAGGCACCGAAGTCGTTGATCATCTTCGCCTGGACATCGGGCGTCAGCATGAAGTTTGCGAGCTTCAGCACTCCGTCCTTGTGCGTGGTGGTCGAGGGAATCGACGACCAGGCGTAGCCGCCGCAGAAGCCGAGATCGGTCAGCTGCACCAGCTTGGTGGTCGGCGGCAGCACGCCCTGCGACATGCCCTGCAGCGCCATGTCGGACCAGGCGGTGATCATCGCGACTGCGCCGCTGGCATAGAGCTGCAGCGTCGGGTTGTTGCCGGCGGGATAGGCGCCCTTGTCGTAGAGATAGGGTTGCAGGTCGGCGAGCAGCTTCCAGGCGGGATCGAGGCGCTTCTTCGCGTCATCGGCATTGAAGTTGCCGATGGTGAAGAGCGAGGGATCGCGGCCGTTGACCTCGTGGATGGCGCGCACCACCAGGTTCTTGCCCGAGCCGCCCTTGTCCGGCCGGCCGTAGATGAACTGGCCGGGATTGGCCTTGATCCAGGCGACCAGATCCGGCCAGGTCTTCGGCGCGGTGGGCACCTTGGCGCTGTCATAGGCGATCAGCACCTGGCTGCCGCGATAGGGAATGATGTACGGCGTCTCCTTGGCCGCGTCGCTGGTCAGCGCCAGGTTCGGGATCATCGACGGGTCGAGCTTCAGGAATGCGCCGGCATCCTGGGCGCCCGGCACGTTGCGCGGGTCGAACTCCTCGAAATAATCGACCTTGGGATCGGCATTGGCCTGCTTGGCCGCGACCACGCGCTGGGCGACGACCTCGTTGCCGCCGTCGGCGCGGGTGATCACCACGTTCAGCGAAAGGCCCGGATTGGCCGATTCGAACATCGGCTTCAGCGTGTTCGTCCACCAATCGGTAATGTTGGTGTCACCGTCACTGACGATGTTGATGACGGTGGCGTCGGCATGGACGACGACCGATCGCCCGGCCAGCGTCAGCGAAGCGGCCGCGATGGCCGCCGTCCCCTGCAGAAACTGCCGACGGGAACGTTCCAATTCCAATTTCGATTCCATGGGCGTGACCTCCGGACCAAATGACGGGGCCACATGGCTAGGCATAGCCCATGACGAAGCGATGACGCTTGCCGGAATGCTGCGTGACGTGCCGCCGATTTCGTTCCCACGCGCGTTGCTCTCTTCCGGACACACGCACGTCACAGGCGGAGTGCTATGAGCCGAGGCTTCGCAAGCGACGCCCGCAATCACGGTGATGTGAAGGCCGACATGAATGATTTCTCGACCGATCTTCCGCTGAAACCGATCGATCCCCCAGTGACCGCGGATGCGACTCCCATCGGCGTCGCGTTGGACGCATCCGGTCACGTCGCGAGGCTGAAATGGCATCGCCTGAAGCGCCACCGCAACGACCTCGTCTTCACACCGCGGCGGCTGCGCGAGGGGCTGCTGCTCGGGGCGAGCATGGAGGTGGATCTTCGCGTCCATGCCGATCACGGTTTCGTATGCCTGCACGACGACACGCTCGATCGGGAGACCACGGGAACCGGTCCGGTGGCGAGGGCATCAACCGGCAAACTGCGGCAGCTCTCGCTCCGGCGCGATGATGGGATGCCCTCGGATCAGAAATTGGTCCTTCTGGAAGACCTCGCCGAGCTGGCGCGGGCCGATGCGGCGGCCGGCGCCACGATCCAGCTCGATCTCAAGGAGAACGACGCCGCGATCGGCGACTGCACTGCAGAAGCCTTCCACCGCACCATCGCCTCCATTGCGGGACGCTGCATCCTGAGCGGCGGCGATTGGCGCGCGGTCTGCCGGCTTGCTGATTCGGTCGCCGGCCTGCGTCGTGGCTTCGATCCCTGCACCGACGATACGCTGGATCAGCTGCGCGATGCTGCCGATTGCCGCGCTTTTGCCTCCGAAGCCCTCGCCGTAGCGCCGGAAGCGGAGATGATCTACCTCGACTACCGCATCGTGCTCAAGGCGGCGGCCCTGGGGATCGATCTGGTGGCGCCGTTCCATGCAGCGGGCAAGGCGGTCGATGCCTGGACGCTGAACACCGGCCACCCGGATGCCGACGAAGCGCTCCAACGCCTGGTCGCCCTCAGGGTCGACCAGATCACGACGGACGAGCCGGTCGTGCTGCAGGCCAGGTTCGAAGCGTGCGCGCGCTCGGCGCCGCTCTGACCGACGCGTTCCGCAGGGCCGAGGATTCGCCCTCCGCGCCCGGCTTGATTGCCGTCAAATCCGCATCCTGATCATCGGGATGTGCTGGTCGAGGTTCGAAACCGCGCAACTGTGGTTAATCGAAGCGACTGGCACCAACCACACCCGCGTACATTTGCTAGTGTGGCAGTTTGTGGTCCCAAGACCCAACTACCGCGCATTGCATAGAGCATGTCGTATTTCAACATCCGCACTGTCGCCGTCTTCCCGGCCACTCCGCCCGAGGTCCGGGATCCCCGCCTCGCCGGGCTGCTCGATTACTGGCGCAGCAAGAAGGGCCAACGTCGCATGCCCGCCCGGCGCGATATCGATCCGCTCGAGATGAAGCCGTGGCTCGGCAACCTGGTGCTGATCGAGTTCTTCGGCGACATCATGCACTTCAGGGTGCGGGTCGATGGCACCAATATCGCCGAGATGGGCGGCAGGGGCCGGACCGGAGTCGGCGTCGAGGCTCTGACATCCGAAGAAGAACGGCGCGTCCTCTACCGGCAATATTCCCCGGTCCTCGAGGAGAAGCGCCCCGCCTTTTACGAGACGGAGTATACCAACAGCGATGGCCGCTATCTCCGGGAGTCGAAACTGCTGCTCCCGCTTTCGGAGGACGGCGAGATCGTGAACATGGTGCTCGCCGGCATCTACTATCGCGACCTCGGAACGCCGCCCTGCCGCGTGCTGGTCTGAGCGGCACCGGCACGGGCGATCGCGGGGCCGGTCACGGCCTGTTGCCCGACTTCCAACAGTCAAATGTTGCGTCTTCAACATTTTGTGATTGAAGTCACAGACGCGTGCCGGCCTTTCGCGTATCCACTCCGCCCCGCGGGGACAACAACCATCCGAGGCAGGAGCCACGACGCCATGAATGCGATCACCCAATTTCCGCACACCGACCAGTATGAACGGTGCATCAGACTTTCGAAGACGGTCCGCTGGGACATCGATGCCGATGTGATCCGCGGCCGCAGCTTCGATCTCACCCAGAAATACCTGCCCGACGGGCTCACGCTCGCGGCGCAGATGACCATGCTTTCAGAAGCCGAGAAACGCTTGGTCAGCCAGGTGCAGGGCCGCACCTATGCCAATCTCTTCGCCCTGGTAGAGCGGTTCATCACGGCGAAGATGCTGGAGATCGGCCAACAGCACGGGCTCGGCGACCAGACCGGGCTCGAGGCGATGCTGCGCTTCAGCGAAGAGGAGCTGAAGCATCAAACGATGTTCCGCCGCATCGACGCGATGATGGCCGCGGTGATGCCCGAGGGCTATCGCTGCGACGTCGATCCCAATGCGGTCGCGGCGGCGGTGCTCGGGAAGAGCCACTGGGCGGTCTTGGTGCTGACGCTGCACATCGAACTCTTCGTGCAGAAGCACTACCGCGAGAGCATCGATCCCGATGATGCGCTCTCGCCGCTGTTCAAGGATGTCTTCCTGCATCATTGGAAGGACGAGTGCCAGCACGTCATGCTGGACGAGCTGGAGCTGAAGCGCCACGACCGGACGCTCGGCGTGGTGGAGCGCGACACCGGTGTCGATGACTTCATCGCG
>DATKMF010000261.1:0-2083 GCA_035542015.1 Candidatus Cybelea sp. | reverse complement strand
TGGAACAGGCCGGCGGCGATGTGGAGCAGGATGAGGGCGAAGAAGGCGAAGGCGAGATACTGGTGCGCGGTCCAGAGCAGCGCATGCAGAGATGCGCTCGGCGCCAGGATGGCGGGGAGATGGATGCCCCACAAAAGGACGATCGGATAGCCGCCGGCCGAGAGCATGGCCCAGCCGATCAGCGGCATGGCGATCATCAGCGCATAGAGCGCATCGTGCGAGAGCTTTGCCCCGAACCGCATCGGCGGCGGCAGATCCGCAGGCAAGGGCGGCGTGCCGCTGGTGAGGCGGACCAGGATCCGGATCACGGCCAGCAGCAGGATCGCGATGCCGAGTGTCTTGTGCGTCGCCAGCAGCGGTACGTATTGCGGCCTGACCGTCGCCACCATCGCGACGCCGACGAAGAGCATCGCGATGATTGCGATCGCCATCAGCCAATGCAGCAGGCGCTGGAGGATGGTGAAGCTGGTGCGGGTGCCGGTCATTGGGAGGCTCCCGTCGCTGGTCCGCTTCGCGGATAGGCCGCCTCTTCCGCAGTGCGCGCATCGAAGGACTTGGCATAAGCGGCCGAGCGCGCGGCCGGGAACGGATCGTCGGAGACCTTGATCCCGTCCGGCAGGATGGTCGGGTCGAAGTTGATGTCGCGGCAAGGGCCGTCGCGCTCCGGCTCGATCTGCTGCACGACGAGGGTGCCGACCTCGACCTGTCGCCGGTCGGCGGGCCAGGCCTTGCTCGGATCTGACGTGGGGTCGCCCGAATTTGCGACGATCAGCACCAAGGTCCATTGCTGCGGGCCCTTCGCCACGCGGTCGGCGATCTCCTGCTCGAGATGATCGGGGCCGAGCTTGGCGAGCTCATCCGGCGTGATCGGCTGGGGTTGCGCCTGCGGCTTCAGCGACCAGCGCACCGCGTGCTCGGCGCCCGACTTGTCGATGAAGAGGAAGGCGTTGAGGCCGTTGTAGGGTTCCTCGGCGTAAGACCCGGTCCAGGGGGCGCTGGCCGCCCAGGCGCCGAAGGCCTGGATCTCCGGATGGGCAGCGGCGAAGCTCTTCATCGCATCGGGGTCCTTGCTGCCCGAAGCCTGCAGCAGCGCATAGAAGGCGTCCGGCGTCGCCACCGGAAAGAACGGCGGGTTGATCATGGCGGAGCGCCACACATCGCCGTCCGGGGTCGAGATCTGCAGGCCCATGCCGCGCACCCGCGACGTCGCATCGGGGGCGTTGGGATCGGTGGTGCTGAAATTGAACCGCCCGACAACCGGATATTTTCCCGCGGCGAAGACCTGGGCGCGGGAGAGCTCGGTTCCGTTTCCGTTGGCGTCGAACTCGCCGGTGAAGCAGATGCCCTTGGCGTGATTGCGGCGATGGCCGAGCGCCGGCCCGCCGGGCGCGAAGGCCTGAACCAGCCTGGCCGAGGTCAGGCGATCGGGCGAGAACCATCCCGCGGTATAGGCGAAGGCCGCCGCAAGGAGCGCGACCACGGCGGCGATGAGCACGAGGGATCCCAGACTGGAACCTGGCGACGGCTGGGCCATTCAGACCTCACTGGAGACGATACGGATCTTCGACCCGGATGTTCTCGGGCGTGAGTGTTACATGTCGGCGGCATTGTCAGAACACAAGAAGAGTTGAAATGGAAGCGGCGTTCTCTTCGTTCGACCGATACTTTAGTCTCATTGCTCCAGTCTGATTGCTTCTGGCCAATGACGCGGAGCACGGCCATGCGGCGAGAGGCGCTGATGCCTGCCCTTTGTGCTGGTTTCCTCGCGACGGCACTGTTGTCTGCGGGGTCGCCCGAAGCACGCGCGGACACCGCGGCCGATCTGGAGCTCATCCTCGCGGTCGACGTCTCGCACTCGATGGATAGCGACGAGCAGCAACTCCAGCGCAACGGATATGTCGCCGCCATCACCAATCCCGACGTGGTCGCCGCCATCACCGCGGGACCGCATCACCGGATCGCGCTCTCCTATGTCGAATGGGCGGGACCGGGCATGCAGTATGTGGCGGTGGACTGGCGCGTGATCGACGGCACGGCCGCGGCCAGGTCCTTCGCCGACGCGCTCAAGCAGGCGCCGATCCAG
>DATKMF010000260.1:0-66983 GCA_035542015.1 Candidatus Cybelea sp. | reverse complement strand
TTTTACCTATGCGACGGGCAAGGCACATTGGCATGTGCTCGCCCGCGCCCGCGCGATCGAGACCGGGAGCTTCGTGCTGGCGCCGAATCAGACCGGGACCCATGCCGAGGGCCGCAGGACCTGGGGCCATTCGCTGGTCGTCGATCCCTGGGGCGAGGTGCTGGCCGACGGCGGCGACGACGTGGGCGTCGTCACGGCGACCATCGATCTCGACCAAGTCGCGGAGGCGCGCCGCAAGATTCCGGCACTCAAGCACGACCGCAGCTTCCCGGCCCCGGGTCGGCCGGTGCTGCAGAGCAAGGCGGGGGAGTAGCGCTGCTCACCCATGTCGAGTTCCGCTCCGACCTCTTCCCGCCCTATGAGGGCGAGGAAGAGGAGATCAATCCCGGCATTTACGGCAAGCGGCTGGCCGAGTTTCTCCGGGACGGGCTCCGGTCCAGAGGCGTTGGGTGCTCAGATCCCGGAGCGGAAGATTGGGGCTGGTTTATGGCTATTCCAAACCCGAATTTCGGGCTTTGGATCGGCTGCGCCAACTACGGCGATCCGGGCGGCTTTCTGTGCTTCATCGAGCCGCACAAGCCGGTCATCCGGAAGTTGCTGAAGAAGATCGACACGCGGCCCAAGGTGGAAGCGCTTCAGCGCGCGATAGACGCGGTCCTATCCTCACGACCTGAAATCCACGACAAGCGATGGTCGACGCATGCAGATTTCGGGAAGCCTGCCTGATCTCGGAAACTTACATCAGTTCCGGTACTTCACCCCCGGCAGCACGCAGAGCATCTCGTAGAGCAGGTTGGCGGCGAGCAGGGCGGTGTTGCCGGTCGGGTCGTAGGGCGGCGACACCTCGACGAGGTCGCAGCCGACGAGCTCGAGGCCCTGGCAGCCGCGGATGATCTCGATGCCCTGGATCGTGGTGAGGCCGCCGATCTCCGGCGTGCCGGTGCCGGGCGCGGAGGAGGGGTCGAGCCCGTCGATGTCGAAGGAGAGATAGACCGGGCCTTTGCCAAGCTGCTGGCGCACCTCGGCCATCAGTGGCGCCAGGGATTTGTGCCAGCATTCCTCGGCCTGCACGACACGGAAGCCTTGCGCGCGCGGCCAGTCGAAATCCTCGGCGGAATAGCCGGTGGCGCGGAGGCCGATCTGGGCCACGCGCTTGCCGTCGAGCAGCCCTTCCTCGACGGCGCGGCGGAAGGGCGTGCCATGCGCGATCCTCTCGCCGAACATGCTGTCGTTGATGTCCGCATGCGCATCGACATGCACCATGCCGACCGGCCCGTACTTGCGTTTGAGCGCGCGCAGGATCGGCAGGGCGATGGTGTGGTCGCCGCCCAGGGTCATCGGAACGCAGTTATGGGAGAGGATCTCGTCATAAGCCTTCTCGATCAGACCGATGCTCTTCTCGAGATTGAAGGTGTTGATGGCGACGTCACCCAGATCGGCGATCGAGAGGCTGTCGAAGGGCGCGGCGCGCGTCGCCATATTGTACGGGCGGATGAGGCAGCTCTCGGCCCGGATCTGCCGCGGCCCGAACCGGGCACCGGAGCGATTCGAAGTGCCGATGTCGAACGGCACGCCGACGAAGCAGGCATCGAGCCCCTTCGCGCTGGAGACCGCCGGGAGACGCATCATGGTCGCGGGACCGCCGAACCGCGGCATCTGGTTACCGCCGAGCGGCTGGTGGTGGACTTTGTCGTTCATGGCAATCTCGGCTCAAAGCGTGGAGGCAGGGTCACTCCACCGTAAACCACTGCACCTCGACCCGTCGATTGAGATTGCTGTCATCGCCCAGGGGCTCCTCCCAGCCGCGCCCTACAATCTCAATGCGTTTCGGATCGATATTCGGGAACCGGTGCAGTAGAGCGTCGCGGACCGCAGCTGCGCGCTCTTTGGAGAGCTCCATGGCCTTCAGGGCCATGGTTTTCACCAATTCATCGCCGCCTTGCTTACGGAACTCTTCGACCCGCGCGTTGTCCACGTGCCCGCGCAACAGCACCTCGGAACCGGGGCTCACCTGGAGGAAGTTCTTGATGGTGTTGAGATAGTCGACGTTCTGCTGGGCCGTGTCGTCGAGGTCGGCCGAGTTCGGCTGGAAATAGAAATGGATGTCCTTCTTGAGGAGCGGATCGCCTTCCAGCGGCTGGTTATTGGTGGTCCGGACCGGCGCGATCGAAACCACCTGATCGGAGAATATTCCACTCTTCTGCAAAGCCTGGAGATAGCTCGTGTCCATGAAGCGTTCGCCATCCACCACGTTGTGGATGCGGTCGCCATAGGCAAGCACCGAGGACTGATAGATCCCCGAGAAGGAGCCAGCTGCATCGATGGTGCCATTGAAGAAGGCGATGTTCTCCGGCAGGTTCGCGAGATGGACGTGCGATAGCTCGTCATGTGCCTGCGCATCGTTCCATTTGAACGCCTTCGCCACGACGCCGATGTTGTCCTCGGGATGGTCGCGCAGCCGGCGATTGCCGTCGAGCAGGCCTTCGACGAGTCCCTTGACGATCTTCGGGTTGGTGTCGGCGAAGCCCTTGTTGACGGTGAGGATGTCGGCGATGACCAGCAGGTTGCGGTTGGACACCAGCATCTTCGCCTTGCCCTTCTCGGCCGCGATCACCTCGTCGGTGCGCGGGGTCCAGCCGACGCAACCGTTCAGCCGATGCTTGCCGGTGTCGAGCTCGTATTTGTAGGCGTCGCAGGCGGTGAAGGCGTCGTCATAGAAGACCAGGCCGATCTCGTCGGTGTCCGGCCGAGCATCAAGGTCCCGCAGCAGCTTGACCTTCACCCCGGCTTCCGAGGCGAGATAGCGGAGGAAGAACTCGCTTTCGTTGAACTCCGAGCCCGCGACGACCTTGCCGGCCAACGCATTGATGGTCGTCACTCCCTGGTCGACCACGATCATGTCGGAGCCGCGCGAATAGCCGATCTGGACCGGCACGATCGTTTCGAATTGTCGCCCGAGCACGGCCAGGGCGTCAGTCGTGGTGGCGGCAGCGGCGTACTTTCCGTTGTTGAGCTTGCCCCAGGACTCTTCCTCATCGACCGAAAGCTTCACCTGGAAACCGTAGTTCTTGGCGAAGTACGAGTCCGGATTGGGGGCGAGCCCGCCATTGGCGACGATCAGGCCGCCATAGCCCGCATACTCGCTGATGTCGACCTCGACCACGTTGTTCTTCGGCACATAGGTGGCCGCCTGGTCGATCTGCTTGCCGCCGGACGAAGGCTCGACCGGGGTCGGCGCCGGGGGCTCGGCCGGCTGTTGCACGACCTGCTGGTTGGTCGGCGCCTGGGACGAGCCCCCGAAGGAGAAGGAGGGGAAGCTGATCTTGTGGTTGAGATAGAGCCAGCCGCCGAGCCCGATCACGCCGATACTCAGCACGAAGGTGAGGATGACGCCGAGCGGCGAGAGGCCGCGTCGCCTACCGGGACCTGAATCGGTCATTGCGATTCTCCAACGCGTTTGCTGCTTTGCTGCCATTGCGGCGACGCCGCCGGCGGCATGGATTCGAAGGGATTGCTCGTGATGTCGCCGAGATCGCCGAAGATCTGCTCCTGATCCTTCAGCCATTTCCCGGATTCATTCAGGAAGGTCGCCAGAGAATCGACCGAGCGCGCGATGGCCGACGGGTCCGAGGCCAGCAGGGCCTGCTCCCGGATGAGCGCGATCTGCTCCCGGATGCGTTCGAGCTCGGCATCCAGCACCTGCAGCCGGCGCGCCGCCTCTTTCTGCATGGCGAGGCGCTGCTCCAGGATCTTGCTCTGGTCGGTCAGTGCTTCGCGCAAGTCGCCGTCGAGATCGGTGGCCGCAAGCCGCGTCTTCACGTCATCCATCTGCGCGGTGATCGCCTTGCCGGTCTCCTTGTCGTCCTGCCCGGCGCTGACCGACTGGGCCGCCATCCGCGCCACAAGGAGCCGCAGATGCAGGCCGGCGAGCTGCCAGACGCCGGCGATGTGCTCGCGTCCGGCATTGGCGGATTCCAGCACCTTCTGCAATTCGGCACATTGCTTTTCGAGCTTGGCCTGGCGATCGCGGCTCTTCGGATCGAGCTGATCCAGCATCTGCGCCCGCGTATCGGCCATCGGAGCAGGTGCGACCATAGGCGCATCGACGATCTGCTGGAAACGCCGGTTGCTGGCCACGATGGCACTGAACAACGCCGTGCCGCCGAGCCCGACCAACGCCAGTGCAGGGTCCAGGAAGACGCCGACCAGAGCGGATGCCGCAACGACGAACCAGAGCGGCGGCACCGGCATGCCGAAAGGCCGCGCGTTGAAGGCGCGCCAGAGATATCTACCCCAGCGCAACGGATCCACCTTCCGTGGCGAGCTTGCGCAAGGACTCCGGCACAAAGCTGAGATCGGTCGCCTCCCCGATCGCCAGCTGCATCTGCAGCTTCAGCACATGCTCCGGCACCGGCGGTTGATACCCTGTGAGACAGGCGGTGAGGGCGGCGATTGGTTCCAGTTTCTCGGTCCGCGCCAGCCGGTAACTCTTGACCGCGATCGCCTCGGCCGCACCCGGCGTGAGCAGCAGAGGCAGCTTCGGCCCAAGACCAGATATCTGTTCCAGCGCGAGATCGAGCCCCATGCGCCGGCAGAGCGCCAGCAGCAGCTTGGCACTCTCCGCCGTCGTCGTCGTCGGCAGGATCGGGATCTTCACATCGACCCGGCCCGGTCGCTTGAGATCCACCTCGATGAGGTCTGGCCGCGAGGAGGCGAGGATCCAGATCACGCGGCCGCGGGTGTCGGGATCGCCCATCTCCTGGGCGATCATGCCGTAGAGCCGACCGGAGAGGCCGCTATCGGCGGAGTCCGTGCTGCGTCTACCCAGTGCCTGGTCCGCCTCGTCGATGAAGACCATGCACCGGCCGAGCGCGCGGACCAGGCCGATGATCTTCTCGAGATTGCCCTCGCTGGAGCCGACCCAACGGTCGCGGAAGTTCTTGAGCTTGACGACCGGCACGCCGGCCTCGCCCGCCAGACACTCGACCAGGAAGGTCTTGCCGGTGCCGACGGGACCGCAGATCAGATAGCCCTTCGGGAGCGCCTTGAGATCGCCCGCTTTCCAAAGCGCCACGTCCTGATGCAGCCAGGTCTTCAACGCTTCCTGGCCCTCGTAATCGGCCAGCGACCGCTTGGATTCGATGAAGTCGATGAGATTGGCGCTCTCGCGCTCGACCAGTTCCTTCTTCACCTCGACCAGATCGCTGCCGGCGATCGGCCGTTTCTGATGCGCCCGCTGCTTGCACAACGTCTCGACCGCCGTAACGGCGACGCCGGTCAGCGCCGCAGCCATCGCCGCATCGTCGCCGGTCGAAGCCTCGAAGGCAGGCGCCTGGTCGCGCCGCAGCAGCTTCAACGCAGCGCCCAGCATGGCGGTCGAGGGGAGCGGCACCTGGATGCGCGCCGCGCGCGGGTTGAGCGCCACAGACGGGTGGAGGTCGGTCACGTTGTCGGCGATGATCAGGCTGACGAAGGGGAGATCGCAGAACGGCGCCTCGCCGGCCCAGTCGCGCAACAGGCTCGCGATCCCGCCAAGCTCGTAGTTCCAGCCGCCGGAAGCGGGGAGGATGTCGTCGGCATCGCGCAGGATCACAGCGACGTGCAGCGGTTGGTCGTTGCGCAGCGCCTGCAAATTGGCGAGATAGCGGAGATAGCTGGTGATGAGCTCGATCGCGACCAGCGGCTGCCGGATCGTGGCCTCCAGCGCCCGCGCGCCGCTCCAGTCGCCGAGCAGATCTCCGCCGCGGGCAACGCGCAATCCGTTGCCGAGGTCGAAGGTGAAGATGACCTGAAAACCGGCCAGCAGCTCCTTCTCGATGAACCCACCGAGATTGACCAATGCCCCATTGACCGGCATCCGGTCATGGACATTGCCCGAGAGGATGAACTGGCCCTGCGCAGTCGATTCGTAGGCCAGAGCGATCTCGGCTGCCCAGGCCGGCGCCTCGGGCGACAGCGACATCAAGCCTTCTCCGCGGCGCCTCCGGTCGACGGCGCAGTGCCGACACTGCCCATCGCACGCGCGGCCGGTTGTGCGGCCTGGCCGGATTCGAGCGCCAAGCCCTCACGCGCGGCGAAATCGGCCAGCGCCTGGTCGGCAAGCGCGTTCTGCTCCGATTCCTTCAAGTTGACCTCGGTCATGTCGATGGAATCGCGGGCGACACGGGCACGCCCGGCCGACTTGTTGCGCTCCTCCTCGACCATATCGTGAAGCCGATCCAGGGTGTCGCCGCCGCCGCCGATCTGGCTGATCATGCCGGCCGCCATCTCTTGCATCTCGGCCATGGCATTGTTCATACGCATGTCCGCGATGGCGCCCTTGAGGCTCTCGATCTTCGAACGGGCGTTCTGCACCGCGACTTCGCGCGCCTTCAGCATGTTCTGATAGGTCGCTTCCGCCTGCTCGAGCTGCTTGCGGTTCTCGTCGAGCTCGCGCTCGACGGTCTGCAGTCTGAGGGCGTATTGCCCGGCGGCTTGGCGGTTACCGGCCTTCAGGTTGGCCGCCGCCCTGGCCCGGAGATCCTGCTGGTCGCTCTCCAGCTTTCGCACCTGGCCCATCAGCCGTTCCGCGAGGCCGGCATGGGTGGCCAGGCCCTGGTTGAAATTGGCGATCTGCTTGCGGAGGTTCTCCTTCTCAAGCTCCAGCAGCGCTTCCGGATTCTGCTTCTCAAGACTGCCGACGAAGAGGTTGAGAAACGCCTTCAGCAGATTGGCGATACGCCCGAACATGGAACTCTCCCCGATCCCGAACTCGCAGCTACAGACTGCCATCGATCCCGGTCATCTTCTAGGAAAATCATGGGATAGTGGTGGGTTAGCGACAGCTCCATAGTCCTTGGAGCCTTGATTTGTGCAGTGCGGCCGGCTATTCCCGCGGGTTCAAGCCAATAGGTTCATTTGAGATGCGGTATTCGAGTTTCACCCGACGGATCGGCGGGGAGGGTGCCCGCGCCTGGGAGATCCATCATCGCGCGGTCCATGCCAAGCGGGCCGGGGAGGATGTGATCATTCTTTCGATCGGCGATCCCGATTTCGACACGCCGTCGCCGATCAAGAAGGCGGCGATCGCCGCCCTCGAGGCCGGCGACACACACTACACCGACATTCTCGGCATCCCGGCGCTCCGGCAGGCGATCGCGGCCCATCACAGCAGGACCAGCGGCCAGGCCGTGGGACCGCAGAACGTCGCCACAGTTTCCGGCGCCCAGGGTGGGCTCTTCGTGACGACGATGCTGGTGCTGGACCACGGCGACGACGTGATCGTGCCGGAGCCGATGTATCTCACTTATGAGGGGACGTTCCGCGCGGCCGGCGCCAATCTCATCCGCGTGCCGATGCGGCCGGAGAACGAGTTCCATCTCGACCCCGCCGATCTCGAACGCGCGATCACGCCGAAGACGCGGGCGATTGCGTTCGCGACGCCGGGCAATCCGACCGGCGCGATGTTCTCGCGCCAGACATTGGAGGCGATGGCACGTATCGCAATCGAGCGCGATCTTTGGGTGATTGCCGACGAGGTCTATGCAGCGCTCAGCTTCGGCAAACCGCATGTGAGCATCGCCGGGCTCCCCGGCATGGGCGAGCGCACCATCACCATCAACAGCCTCTCGAAGTCGCATGCCATGACCGGCTGGCGGATCGGCTGGATCGTCGCGCCCGAGCCTCTCATCCACTTTGCCCACGACCTCGGCCTCAGCACACAATACGGCCTGCCGGGCTTCATCCAGCGCGCCGCCATCCGCGCCCTCGCCGAGCCGGTGCCGGAGGTGGCGGCCATGCGCGATGCCTACCGGCGGCGCCGTGACGCCGCGATGGCGCAGCTGAACCAGGTTCCGGGCCTCCGGGTGCATGAGCCCGAAGCCGGGATGTTCATGATGCTGGATGTGCGCGGGACCGGCCTGAGCGCCTATGACTATGCGCTAGGCCTCTTCGATAAGACCGGCGTCGCCATTCTGGACGCGACGCCCTTCGGCCCGAGCGCCGAAGGGCATTGTCGGGTCTCTTTCGTGGTGGATGAGGAAAGCCTCAGAGAGGCCTGCCGGCGGATTGAAGCCTACACGAACGGGCTGGAGCATTCGGCTGTATCCGCGAGAATGATTCGAGCCGAGGACGAAAAAGCCTAGCCGAGCGGCGGATTCCAGTTTCGCAACGCCCGTGCCTTGTCGCAGAGATCGCCGGGGCCGCGGATTTCCGCGCTGCCGAGGATCATCTCGCGCGCAAGCGTCACAGCTCTTGCCTCGCAGCTTGCGCGACGGGCCGGTTCAGCGATCCACTCGAAATCGATGTTGTGGGCGAGACCGAAGATCCGTCGAATCATTTTCACTCCCGCGAAACCGATCATTTCGCCGAAAAGCCGAGCCATGTAGGCAGCGCGTTCGATCTCCAATCGCTCTTCACCGGCGGCGTCTGCAAACATTGCCTTTGGATAGGCATCGCCAGCGCCCTGCTCGCGCCAGAGCGCCAGGAATTTTCGACGATATTCGGGCCAGAACGCTTGCACGACGCCCAGGACCCATTCGCGATAGGAATCACGGGCGCCAGGCACATCCTCGTGACCGTCCTGGGCCAGGTAATTGAGCAGCAGATTTCCGATCACCGCGCCAAGGTCGAAGCCGATCGGTCCCACGAAAGCGAACTCCGGATCGATGATCCGCGTGTCGCCTTCGGTCACCATGACCGATCCGGTATGCAGGTCGCCGTGGATCAGCGCCTGGGCGTGATCGATGAACTGCAGCTTCAGCCGTGAGACCGCGATCTTGAGATCGCCGTCGGCGCGGAAGCGCGTGACGTAAGGATCGAGTTGGGGCGTGGTCCAGCGGTTTCGCGCGGCGGCAATATAGGGTTCCGTGAAAACGAGATCTTCGGTGATCTTGCAGAGCTCGAAATTGCCGGCGAAGGTGCCGACCAGCAACTTCTTGCGATCGGCGGTCAGGAAGAGATCGCTGGTGCGAAAATGCGTCTGTGCCGCGAAGGTGGTGATGTCGTCGATGAAGCGGGGATAGACGCGACCCTCGATCATGCCGCGCCGCATGATGATATGCGGCTCAAGCAACTCCATGACCGTGAGTGCCATGGATTGGTCGACATGCAGGAGCGCGGGAACCAAGCCGGGTGCCGCCCGCCACTGTTCCTGGAGCGCCAGTTGCTCGAAATGTGCCCGGCTGAGCGGGAGAGGCCAACTTTCGCCGACCAGGCGCAAATAGGGTAGAGCCTGCTTGACGGCGATACCGCCGGCAGGGCCCCAGACCTTGAAGACGAGATTGAG
The DNA here is from genome assembly GCA_035542015.1 of Candidatus Cybelea sp. GTDB lineage: Bacteria > Pseudomonadota > Alphaproteobacteria > Dongiales > Dongiaceae > Dongia. Next base: position 57,718 of record DATKMF010000260.1, on the reverse strand, counting down.
ATTGCCGTCCCCGACCTCTTCAATCCGCCAATCCTCCGGACGACCGCTCAGCCGGCCGCGGATCTGGTCGATCGCGCCAAGATAGGTCTTGAGCGAGGCGGTGTTCTGCGGCCGGTATCCGGCGGGAATGTCGATCCGATTCATTCAGGCTGGGATATTTGCAGCTTGAGCAGGGTGCGGCATTCTCCCCAATTTGCGCGGCAGATGCATCCTACTTGCGGTGGATCTCGTCAACGCTGGAAGCAATCCAGGCACTGATGCCTTCGGGCGTGCCAACGTCGTTGTATTGTCCGTCCGCGAAGTTGACCGCCCGCACCCGTAGTCCCACGTCGATTGCATTCTCGAAGATCGATCCCAAGGTCAGCTCGTGCTCGCGGTCCGTATCCTCCCAGGCACGAACCGACTCACGCAGCAGTGCGGTGAACGACGGACGCCAGGCCGCGATTCCCCAGGTGTTCTTCACGGAGCTGTTTGCCGGCTTATCTTGCACGCGAACGACGGTCCCATCATCGCGCAACGAAACCGGCCCAAGCTTTTCCGGATGCTCGGTCGGAAAGACGCCCAAGACCAGATCCGCGCCGGTCGTCCGAAGTGCGTCGCAGATCTGCGCAATGGCTGTCTCCGGCCTGAAAACCGTATCCGGGAGCGCAAGGCATACATTGGACCCGAGCGTCCATTCGCCGGCAAGATCGATCGCCTGGGGCAGCCCGGTCGCTTTCGGCTGGATCGCGTAGACCAGTGACAATCCCAACTCCGATCCATTGCCGAGGTACTTTTGGAGCTCCAGCTTGTCGGTGTTGGTGACGATGATCCCTTTGCGCAGGCCGGCGGTCATCATCGCCGACAGCGTGCACTCGATGGCGACGACCGGGCGAAAATGCCCGGTGCCGTCATCCGCCCTTGTGAAGACGACGGGAAGGAGCTCCTTGGGATACCGCAGGGGGCGAAGGCGTGATGCGACACCTCCGGCCGGGATGATGAAGATAAAGTCTGTCATGCTCAACGGCACCGCCTCTTCACGTTGCCCCTAGGGCGGATGAGCCGGCTCCGTGGGGCGCCGTCTCGCCATCGGCAGCATTAATTGCCAAATCGGGCGGATGCAACCGGGCGGGTCGTCAATTCATCGACCCGAAATGCGCGAGCTCAGCCATGCCGTCCTCGAACGTGACGGTCGGCCGCCATCCCAGCTCCGATCGCAGGCGGGCGGAATCGGCCGTGATATGCCTCACGTCGCCGAGCCGGTACTGGCCCGTCACCACCGGTCTCGGCCCTTGCAGGGCGTGCGCCAGCGCCACGGCCATGTCATGCACGGTCTTTGGCGTGCCGGATCCGACGTTGAACTGGGTCACACCAACGGAATGCCGCTCGCAGACCAGCGCGGTCGCGGACGCGACATCGCGAACATGGACAAAGTCGCGCCGCTGCTTGCCGTCCTCGAACACCTTGGGTGCTTCACCCCTGCGAATTGCCGACAGGAAGATCGCCGCAACGCCGGCGTATGGCGTGTCGCGCGGCAGTCCGGGACCATAGACATTGTGGTATCGCATCATGGCCACCGAACCGCCGGTGGTCCTGGCCCAGTTCGACGCGTAGAACTCTTGCGCCACCTTGCTGGTCGCATAGGCGCTGCGGGGATCGAGCGGCGCGCTTTCTGGCACGAGCTGCGCTTCGAGCGGTTGGCCGCATTGCGGACAAGACGACTCGAAATCTCCGGCCGCAAGCGCCGATTCCAGACGCGGGCCGGGTGATACTGTGCCGTGTTCCGGGCAGCGGCCGATCCCCGCACCGTAGACCACCATCGAGCTTGCAAGCGTCAATCGACGAATGTTGCGATGCGCCATGGCGACAAGAAGCGCCGCGGTTCCAACGTCGTTGGTGGACGCGTAGTCGGGAAAGTCGTCGATGCCGACCCCAAGCCCGACTTTGGCGGCCAGGTGCACGACGGCGTCCACGCCGGCCAGGGCCGATTCGACGGCCGCCGCGTCCCGAATGTCGCCGATCATGAGCTCGACGCCGTTCGGCGGGGTCCAGGTCGCGCCGCTCTGATACACGTCGGGGCGGAAAGAATCGATGATGCGAACCGTGTGACCGCGCCCGATCAAGTCCGCCAGGACGTGCTTGCCGATAAAGCCGGCCCCGCCCGTCAGAAGTACGCGCATGCTCTTCTCCAAAGGAAGAATCCGATCCCGTGGCCTGAGACGACTCCAACCACCACGAGCATCATCGCAAGTCGCGCACGGAAACATTCTCCGGTCGACGGCCACTGGCCGCGGCCTCTACGATGTATTCCAGGCCCGCCTCGAAATTCCGGCGAAAGCGGTCGACGTCGAACAGGGCCGACGTCTCGCGCGTATCCTCCAACTGCCGCCTGAGCTTGTTGAGCGCGGCTGGATCGCGCGCCAGCGAGATCGCGGTGCTCTCGTAGCTCTCGACATCCTTGCAGACTAGGTCGGGCAGACCGGCGGCCGCGAGGGCAGAGGCCGCCGCGCGCGACACAAAAGTCGAGCCGTACACTGCCAGCAGCGGCAATCCTGCACGAAGCGCATCGCAGGCGGCTGTCTGGGCGCCATAGGTAAAACTGTCGAGAAAGAGGTCGGCACAGCGATGGCGTGCAAGATGTTGGTCGAGTGGCAGCCGGTTTGCGATCACCAGCCGCTCCGGATCCACACCGCGATCGGCGAGTTCCTGACGGAGGATGCGCTGCTTCGTCTCATGCATCTCGAGCAGCCAGAGCACGGAACCATCCACTGCTTGGAGGATCCGCGACCAGGATCTGAAGGTCTCCCGATCGAGTTTCTTCGGCAGATTGAAGCTGCAGAAGACGAACGCCTCTTCCGGCAGTCCCATCTCTGCCCGGGAGGGGGTCGGCAGAATGGGCTCCGGCCGCCGATTGGGCAGGAAGCAGTCCGGCATCCAGAAAAGCCGCTCCGAGTAGTGCTGCGCATCCTCCTCTGGCACGATGATCTGGTCGACGATGATGTAGTCATAGACGTCGGCGCCGCTGGTTGCGGAATATCCAAGCCATTGCATCTGCAGCGGAGCAGGGCGCATGGCCGGGACCTCAGGCCGAGCATATTGCGCGTAGAGCGACAGATCGATCAGGACGTCGATAGCGTCTTCCCTGATCCGTGATGCCGCAGCCTGCGTGTCGAAGCTCCTGAGGTCCGTGAAGGTGTCGACGGATTGGGTCGCGCGATGCTGCCACTCGGAATCGTCCTGAGGGCCGACATTGTAGGCGTGCACGCTGAAGCGATTTCGGTCATGGGCCGCGAGCACATCGACGATGAGCTGCATGATCGGGTGCCGGCGATAGTCGGCCGAAAAATAGCCGAGGCGTATCAACCGTGCCCCGGCAGCACCTCTTATGCTCGGCCGGCCGACGAGCGCAGGATATTGCCGTGCCGTTGCCTGCACGCGCCTGAATCGTCTGACGCCCAGCTTATAAAGTTCGTCGAGTCGGAACGGGTGATACAGCAATCCCTGCGCAGCAATCGGCCCGTCATCGGTCTCGCCAGCCTGCGCCAGCCGCGTCCGATGCGCATTGAAGGTCTGTGCCTCGAGTTCCCATTGGCCGCTCTCCCGCGCGGCGTAGAGAATGAACATCTGCGATGTCCAATCGTCTGGGTTGAGCGCCACGGCGCGCTGAAGCGACTGCAATGCGGCGTCATAGTCACCCAGATTGAAGAGGGCTTGGCCATGGATCATGAGAATCCGGTGGTCTTCGCCGTGTTTCGCGAGATAGGGCGTCAGCAGATCGACGGCAGCCCGGAAGTTGTGCACAACGACAAGCGCTTGGCCGAGCGCTCCGACGGCTTCGAGATAGTTTGGCGCGACCCGGTGGGCATCGTGGTAGCTCTGGATCGCCTCTGAAAGACGCTGCAGCGCCATCAGCTCGTTGCCGATCTCCAGCAAGGTCTCCGGCTCGCCGGGCTTTATGCGCGATGATTCCTGCAGGGCAGCAAGGGCTTCAGCATGTCGTCCGAGCATCGAGAGCGCCCGACCTCTGCTGAAGAACACCTGTGCGCCGCGGGCGCCCTGATCGATGAGCCGGTCCAGGTGGGCGAGCGCTTCCTTCCACCGTCTGTTGTGAAGGAGCACCAGAGCGAGATTGTAGCGGGCGTCGGGATGGCGCGGTTGAGCTTTCAGGATTGCAAGATAGAGCCGCTCGGCCTTCGGCAGGGCGCCATGCTGATGCGCGCTGACGGCTCGCCGAAACAGAACCGGAACATCTTCAATCATTTCCCATCAACCCGTGGCCCCACGCGAGTCTGGAATCTTGGCGGCGGCGTGCCGATCGGGCAGTTTGGGCAGGCGGGTGGCAGAGCGAGGATCCCATTGGACGGCGTAAGTGGCTGGAACTCAACGAGGACGCCCAATCTATCCCGGCCCCTCGCATTTGCAACAACGGCCAGGGCAATCGCACAGCCACAGCTCTAGTGCCGTGCTGATTTGCCCGATGGGTTGGCGGCGCTCAAGGAAGGCGGACCGCTGACGTTATTCCACGACTCGGCATGACGCTGAATCGACCGCGGCGGCCAACGGGATTCGCTCCGGCCCTGACGGGAGTACCTCGGATCAGTTCCCCTTGCTCATCGTCAGCGGCTCGACCCCACCGAGCAACCCGCCGTGTTCGGTGCCTTCTTTATTCGACCAACTGACCTTGTCGCCGTCGATGGCGACCCGGAAGCAGCCGCTCGCCATATCGCCGCCGGGCGCCCACTTAACGCAGACGTCGCCGCCCTTGTCGAGATTCCAGGTCCCCAAATGGGGCTGGCCACCGGCTTCCTGGTAGCTGGCCTGACCGCCGGGGATGAAATAGAAATTGACCGCTTTGCCCTCCGGGGACTTGCCGCTCAGAGTGTTGCCGCTCATCGCCGTAATGAAGGCGTCGCCGCGGAGGTCCCTTGCCATCGCCGGCTGGATCGCGGCAACGGCGATCAGCGCCGCAGCGGCCATTGTGAACTTCAACATCGTCATTCTCCTCTCGGAAACCGCCCGTCATCTAAATACGCAACGAGCCATGCCGGTTCACCCCATATTGCCCCGGAATGATTGCAGGTCAAACGTGCGGATTCCGCCGGGAGGGGGCCGGGGGGGGTTAACGATCAAATTCGTCTAAAAAGCCGCGGATGATCTTGCCCATGCAAGCGCCGTCAAAACTCGGATAGTGCCCGCCATGGACGATCCGCACCGGCAGGTCGAGCAGGCGCTTCATGCTGGCCACGTATTGCTGCATCTCGGCGGGATTGTCGACGTCGTAGGCCAGCGGCCCGTCATAGACCACATCGCCGGCAAACAGGATCTCGCTCGCGCGCTCATAAAGTGCGATCGAACCTGGCGAATGGCCGGGCAGATGCAAGACTTCGAAACTGCGATCACCGGTATCGACAACACTGCCCTCCGATAGGAGCACCGTGGCCGGGGCGGGGGCGTTTTCATAGCGCAAGGGATCCCAGTCCCCGGGCGGCAACCGGGTGAGGAAATGGTCGCTGGTGACGTACTTCTCCGCGGCCGTGCCGACCCGGGTCGGATGGGCGAGGATCTCCGCCTCGTCGGGGTGAACCGCACGATCCGGGAACTCGTGATGACCGCCGATATGGTCGAAATGGGTATGCGACGCGACGGCGAGAATTGGGCGGCCGCTGAGGAGCGGGATCTGCTCGCGGAGGCTCACGACCCCCATGCCGGAGTCGATCAACAAATCGCGGTCGCGGCCGCGTACATGCCACATGTTGCAGCGGTAGTATTCCTGGACATGCGGCTCGCAGATCCAGGTGATGCCGTCGCCGACGCCGCGGCTCTCATACCAGGTCTCCGGCGTTGCAATCTGCATGTGATCACGCGTCCGACGGGCAGAGGCCAGCAAACACCAGCTTCACCTGCCGTGCCAGCGTCTTCTTCAGGAGCGCGATCGGCATCTCCTCGCGGGCGACGAAGACCATGAAGAGGCTGTTGACCACTTCGAACAGCACGTCGCCTGCAGTCTTCGGATCGAGGCTGGAATCGATCTCGCCTCTCGCCTGAAGGCAGGCGATAAGCTCGCCCGCCTGATCCGCCAGCTTGCGGTCAAGTTCCGCATAGGCAAGACCGAATTTTGAGCTCGGCTGCGAGAGCGCGTTGGCCATGGCATTGCGCCAGAGCTCCTTGGAGAGATGGATCAAGGAATGGTCGATATAGAAGGTCAAGAGCTTCTGGATTGCCTGGACCGGATCTTTCGGGGGGCTGGCGATGATGCTCCTGCCGGCAGCGCGCACCTCCTCGCCGTCGAGGGCAACGAGCGCGATCAGCAGGTCGCCCTTGGATTCGAAGTAGTTGTAGACCGTTCCGGCGGCGACTTCGGCTTCGCCGGCGATCGCCTCGATCGAGGTGTCGGCGAACCCGTCTCGGCGAAACAGTTTTGCCGCGGCGGCGAGGATATCCCGGCGCCGTCCTGCCTTCTGCCGCTCGCGCAGTCCCGCCATCGATGCTCCGGAAAATGAATTGACTTAAGTTTGTAGTTCATTCATTTTTTCCCGGCAAGCAAATTAAGCGCGCCCGGCAAGGGCGCGGGAGGAGGCGAAGTCCGCCTCCGGCATCGACAGACAGGAGCGGGCAGATGACGATCGTGAAGACTCTCTTGGCGGGCGCCGCTCTGGTGGCGCTGACGCAAGCGGCGTTCGCCGCAGACGCATTGAACGTGCTCACCTGGTGCGATCACGAGGATCCGGCGCTGCTCGGGCCATTCGAGCAGGCCAACAACGTTAAGATCAACTTCAAGGACATCGACAGCACGGCCGCCATTCTCGCGGTGCTCGGCCAGTCCAAGCCTGGCGATTGGGACGTGCTGGTGCTCGACGAAACCGACACCGGCCGGCTGCAGCAGAAAGGCTTGCTGGCGCCGCTCGACGCCAAGGACTATCCGTTCGGCGACATCCCGACGGAGATCGCCGATCCGAAGCTGACCTCGGTCGATGGCCAGCTTTTCAGCGTGCCGGAGAAGTTCGGCTACAACACGGTCGCCTACAACAAGACGGCGGTCGATCCCAAGGCGATGACCGACATCAACGCGATCTGGGATCCGAAATACAAGGGCCGGGTTGCCATCTATGACTACTATGTGCCCGAGATCGAATACGTCGCGATTGCGATGGGCAAGAAGCCGGCCGAGCTCACCGAGGCCGATCTACCGGCGATCAAGCAGAAGCTGATCGCCTTGAAGGCCAACTCGTCGATGGTCGGAGATGTCACGACCGTGCAGCAGGCGTTGGCTTCCGGCTCGGTCGACATCCTGGTCGGGGGCGGCGAGTGGGTCACCGCCGGCATCGCCAAGGACAATCCCAATCTCGATTACGTGATCCCAACCCAAGGCGGCGTGCGCTGGCAGCAGGGCCTCGCCATCTTCGCGGATTCCAAACAGAAGGACCTCGCGAAGAAGTTCGTGCAGTACATCGTCAGCCCCGAGGCCCAGGGCAAGCTCGCAACCTCGTCCTGCTATTGGGGCATGCCGGCGAACAGCAAGGCCGTGCTGAACGATGACCAGAAGGCGATCCTTCGCTGGAGCGACCAGCCGGGCTACATCAAGACCTCGGTGCCCTATCTGCAAATGAGCAGCGCCTTCGACAAGCAGCTCCAGGCGCTCTGGGCCGAGGTGCTCCAGGCGAAGTGATGGCGTCGTCGAACGAGGCGCGCGCGGCATCACAAGCGCGCCTCGCCGGCCTCGGCTTCACCCTGCCGGCGGTCGCCTGGATCGCGCTGTTCTTCGCGGCGCCGATCGTGATCATGGCGCTCTACAGCCTGCGGCCGTTGACACCGGAGGGGACGCCCGGTGGGTTCGGCTTTGGCGCCTACGCGGCCTTCTTCGGAGAGTCAGCCTATCGCGAGGCGATCTGGAACTCGGCTGTGACGACGGCGATCGTGGTCGCCGTCAGCCTGCTGCTGGCCTATCCCTTCGCCTTCATCCTTGCCTATAAGGTGCCGAAGCGATGGCAGCGTATGGCGCTCGCCTGCGCCATCCTACCGTTCTGGACCTCCTATGTCGTGCGCTCCTATGCCTGGCTGCTGGTTCTGGCGCCGACCGGCATCATCAATTGGGTGCTGATCAACCTGCATCTGATCGAGCGGCCGATCACGCTCGCCTACAACCCGAATGCGACGGTGCTCGGCTTCGTCCACTTCTTCATCATGTTGAACGCGCTCACCATCTACGCCAACCTGGTGCAGATCAATCCGCGTTACGTCCTGGCGGCGCAGGATCTCGGCGCGTCCGCTTGGCGCAGCTTCCTGGCGGTCACGCTGCCGCTGAGCGTCCCCGGCATGACAGTCGGCGCGTTCTTGACCGTCGTGCTCTGCATCGGCGACTTCATCACACCGCAGATCCTGGGCGGCAACAAGGAGCTGTTGCTGCCGCAAGTGATCATGATGCAGATCCAGCGCCAGCTCGATCTGCCGATGGCATCCGTCATGTCGCTGGTGCTGACGGTGATCGTTGCCGTGGTCTATCTCCTGCTGCAGAAGCCGATGCGCATGGCGAGGCTCTGATGCGCCGCTTCGGCAATGTGCTCTCCGGCTTCTATCTCACCTCCTGCTATGTCTTCATCCTGCTGCCCGTCGGCGTCTTGATTCTCTTCTCATTTCAGGACGGACGGCTGCCGGTGCCGCCGTTCCACGGCCCAACCCTCAGTTGGTACGTCATCGCCTTCACCAATCCGCGGATGATGGACGGGCTTGGCAACTCGCTGCTGGTCGGCGCTGGCTCCTCGGCGATCTCGGTCATCCTCGGTTTCCTCGCAGCCTACGGCATCGCGCGGCACGAGTTTCCCGCGCGGCGATTGCTGCAGGGCGTGATCATCCTTCCGCTGGCGGTCTCCTACCTGCTGGTCGGCATGGGTCTGCTGGTGACCATGTCCTCCCTCGGCCTCGGACCGTCGCTGTGGATGGTGGTGATCGGCCATGTCGTGATCAACATGCCGCTTGCTTTCGCCATCTGCCTGGCACAGCTCGGCGAGCATCAGCGCAAAGTGGAATGGGCGGCGAGGGATCTCGGCGCCTCGACCTTCCGGGTGCTGACCGCGATCACAATGCCGATGATCGCGCCGGCACTGATCGCCGCCTTCTGCCTCTGCTTCACCCTTTCCTGGGACGAGTTCATCATCGCCTTCCTGGTGACGCGTTTTGATGTGACGTTGCCGATCGTGATCTGGACCATGCTGCGCGGTGGCTTGAACCCGCAGACCAATGCGGTCGGCTCGTTCATCTTCATGTGCTCGATCCTGATGCTGGTCGCGGTCGAGCTCTTGTTGTTCCGGAAGCGCCGGGCATGACGACGCATCTTGAGATCGATGCCATCTCGAAGATCTTTGGCGAGGTGACCGCACTCGAAGAGTTCTCGCTGCGCGTGGAGCAGGGTGCCTACGTCGTCCTGCTCGGCCCTTCCGGCAGCGGCAAGACTACGTTGCTCTCGGTGATCGGCGGTTTCACCGTGCCGACCTCCGGCCGGGTCTCGATCGCGGGCCGCGATGTCACGGCACTCAGTCCGGCGCAACGCCCGACCACAACCCTGTTCCAGGACTACGCGCTATTCCCACATATGACCGTCGCCGGCAATGTCGGGTTCGGGCTGAAGGTGCGGCATGTGCCGGCGGCGGAACGCGAGAAGCGGATCGCGGCGGCGCTGGAGCTGGTCGGCCTCGCCGGCTATGGGAGGCGCGGCGTCCACGAGATCTCCGGCGGGCAACGACAGCGCGTCGCGCTTGCCCGCGCCCTCGTGGTCGAGCCGGAGATCCTGCTGCTGGATGAGCCCCTTGGCGCGCTCGACCTCAACCTGCGGCGCCAGATGCAGGACGAACTCTTGGCGCTGCAGCGCCGTACCGGGCGCAGCTTCGTCCATGTGACCCATGACCAGGAGGAGGCGATGGCGCTCGCCTCCCTGGTCGTGGTGATGAACAAGGGCCGGATCGAGGACCGGGGGCCGCCGAAGCGTATCTATGAACGGCCGGCGACGCTCTTTACCGCCACGTTCATGGGGGAGAGTACGCAAATCGCGGGGCGCGCGACCAAGGCCGGCGTCGAGACGTCGCTCGGCGCGGTGCAAGGTCCGACGCGTCACCCGCCCGGCGCCGAGGTGGTCCTGGTCGTCCGCCCAGAGAACATCCGCACCGACGCCAGCGAGATCGATCTCGGGCCGGCGCGGATTCGCGAGGCGACGTTCCAGGGGGCGCATTACCGGATCTTGGCCAAGAGCGAACGCGGCGACCAGGATTTCGTCCTGCGCCTGCCGCCGGACCATACGGTGGAGCAGGGCAGGGTCCTGCAGCTGAGCTGTCGCCCAGAGAACCTGATCATTCTGGCCCGCTAGTTGCGAGCCAGAGGCACTTCGTCTAAACCGGCGCCAGACGGCGCAGGGGAAGATCATGTTCACGCTGAACGAATACGGGCGCATCCAGAAGCTGGCCATGCGGCGGCCCGAGCAGGCGATGGTGAGCCAGGAGAAGATCGACGCCGAATGGCGGCCGCTCAACTACCATACGCGTCCGGGATACGATCGCGCCGTGCGCGAGCATCACCACTTCGCCGATATCATCCGTGGCGTCGGCGCGGAGGTGATCTATCTCCCCGCCGCGGACTCCCTCACCATGGACAGCCTCTATGTCCGCGATGCGGCAACGGTCTGCGCCAAGGGCGTGATCCTCTGCAACATGGGCAAGCCCGCGCGTTCGGCCGAGCCCGGTGTCCATGGCGAAGCGTTGAAGCAGGCCGGCATCCCCCTCGCCGGTGCCATCACCGGCGAGGGCAAGGTCGAGGGCGGCGATATCATCTGGCTCGACCAGCGCCATGTCGGAATCGCGCGCGGCTATCGCACCAACGACGAAGGCATCCGGCAGTTCAAGGAGATCGTGGGATCCGGCGTGCATGTCGAGGTCGCGGTCCTGCCGCATTACAAGGGACCGAGCGACGTCTTCCACCTGATGTCGATCATCAGTCCGTTGGATAAGGACCTGCAACTGGTCTACTCGCCCCTTATGCCGGTCACCTTCCGGGAATGGCTGCTCGACCACGGGCACAAGTTTGTCGAAGTGCCCGAGGCGGAATTTCCGAGCATGGGCTGCAACGTGCTGGCGATTGCACCGCGCGAGGTCGTGATGGTGGAGGGCAATCCCGAGACCAAGCGTCGGATGGAGGCAGCCGGCTGCAAGGTCCATGTGATCGAGGCGGCCGCGATCTCGGTGCCGGGGGAAGGCGGTCCGACCTGCCTGACGCGGCCGCTGCTGCGAGCCGCGTGAGCGCCGCAAGAATCGGAGCGTAATCCCCAGCCGCCACGGCTACATGAACTTCATCGAGAGATGGAGGTCGTCATGTCCTTTCGCATTTCAAGCCTGCCGGTCGAGCCGTTCGCCCCGCTGTTCGGTCTTTCCGATGAGGAACTGCTCAAGCACGGTGCCAGGCGCCAGATCGCCGACGAGAAGCCGGGCTTTCCTTGCCGCGTCACCCTAGCCGACGCCGAGCCTGGCGAATCACTGATTTTGCTGAATTACCAGCATCTTGACGAGGAGAGCTCGCCTTATCGTGCGAAGGGACCGATCTTCGTCCGGGAATCGGCGGAGCGGAGCACCGAGGTCGTCGATGCAGTTCCGGACTATCTCACCCTGCGGCTGCTCTCGATCCGCGCCTACGACAAGGACGGCATGATGCTCGAGGCCGACGTGGTTGAGGGCAGGGACCTGCCGCGCATGATCGAAAAGATGTTCGGGAACAAGGGCGTCAACTATCTCCACGCCCATTTCGCCCGCCGCGGCTGCTACGCGGCGCGGATCGACCGCGCCTAGACGCTCCCCTCGGCGCCCATCAGCTGCCGCCGCGCATAGTGGAGGTGGCTGGTGACCATGGCGACCGCGCCTTCGACGTCGCGCGAAGCGATCGCTTCGGCAAGGGCGCGGTGCTGGTGGTTGTAGTCCGAGATGCGGGTCGGGGTCAGGATCTTGTCGCGCATCATCGCCCATTGGTCATGGGCGCGAATCTCGTTCACCCGGCGGTAGATCCAGAGCATCAGCGGATTGTGTGAAGCCTCTGCGATGCGGATGTGGAACTGGGTGTCCCATTCGGTCCAGCGCTGGGCGTCATTGCCGGCGGCCTCGGCGAGGTCGCAGGCCTCGAACAGCTTTTCCAGGTCTCTCGCTGAGGCGTTAAGCACGGCGAGCCGCGTCATGTAGGGTTCCATCGCCAGCCGCGCCTCTATGAGCTCGACCGGCGAGGTGATCTCGGCGATGTCTTCGGTCTCGCCGGCCTGGCGGAAGCTGACGAAGGTGCCGCTGCCGATCCGGCGCGCCACCATCTTTTCGCTCTCGAGTCGATCGAGCGCGAGCCGCACCGTTGTCCGCGAGGCGCCGAAGGCCTCCGCGAGCTGACGCTCAGCGGGCAGCTTCTGGCCGAACTTATAGGTTCCCTCGACGATGGCCTGGCGCAATTGGTCGGAGATCCAAGCGGAACCGCGCGCGGCATCCACCGGCACCGCCAACGGGCCGGTTTCTGACACTCCCTCCGGACGCACGGGCTCTGCGCCAATTCGAGCCAATTCAGTACCTTTACCAAAAAGAGGTTGGCAAATGGGCCTCTCTGTGCTGAGATTATGGGCGCGCCGAACCAATCTGGTCAATCGCCTCAACGGCGGAAAACCGCGGAATCAGACCGGAGGAGGGGCGGCGGCTCGGCTGAACCGGTTCGACCTGCCTCGGATGGGATCCTGCCATGGCGCTCCCCGCGCACGTGAAATTCGTTGTCATTGGCGCCGGCATTCATGGGCTTAGCAGCGCCTGGCACCTCGCCGAAAACCTGCGCAAGAGCGGTCGCGGCAGCGGTCAGGACGTCCTGGTCATCGATAAGACGGGCATTGCCGCGGGTGCGTCGGGCATCGCCTGCGGGGTCGTCCGCAACAACTACTTCCAGCCAGCCATGCGGCGGCTGATGGCCCACAGCGTCTCGGTCTGGGAGAGCGATCCGCAAGCCTTCTCCTATCACGGCGTCGGCTACATGCAGATCAGTCCCGAGGTCATGCACAAGGACGTGGCCACGATCTACGCCCAGCAGAAGGAGATCGGGTACACCTCGGACTTCATCGAGGGCGAGAAGGACTGCATGAAATACATGCAGGGCCTGCTCTCCGACTGGCAGGCCAAGGGGATCACCTCGGTCCTGCATGAGAAGAAGGGCGGCTACGCCAACAACACGGCCTCGATTTACGGTCTTGCCAAGAAGGCAGAGGACGAGGGCGTGCGGATCATGACCGGCGTCAAGGTCACCGGCTTCAAGCGCGACGGCAAAGGCGCTATTACCGAGGTCGAGACCGACAAAGGCAACGTGAAATGCGACCAGGTGATCGTCGGCGTTGGACCCTGGGTGCGCTCGATCTGGAAGATGCTGGATCTGCCCGATGCGATCTCGATCAAGGGCAAGGACGGCAAGCTCCATGAGAACGTGCCGATGTGGATATTCTGGTCGCTGCAGGAGGGTACGCTCGGCGTCGATCCCGATTATCAGAAGACCAATGACGGCAAGATGCCGCCGGTCATCCATGTCGATACCGACGCGCCGCTCTATTCCGATGTCGACAAGTCGCTGATCACCGACAAGCTCTGGGGCATCTACTACAAGCCCGACTTCCATTTCGGCGGCGTGCAAGGCGGCGCCATGCCGTTCAAGGTCAAGGCGCCGACCGACAAGGTGAAGGTCGATCCCTACGGTCCCGAGAGCCCGGATTTCGTGGTCGGCGACGATTTTGCGCATATGTGGGTCTCGGCGCTGGCCTTCTGCCAGAAGCGTTTCGAGGGCCAGATGCCGAAATACAAGAAGGAGCCCTCGGGCGGCATCGGCTGTTTTACCGCGGATTCCTTTCCGGTCTTTGATCGGTTTTGCGACAACGCCTATTTCATCGCCGATTCCAACCATGGGTATAAGATGATCGGCGTCGGCAAGCTGGTGGCGGACGACATCTGCGGCATGGGGGACGAGCTCTTGCGGCCGTTCCGGTTCTCGCGCTTCGCCGAAGGCAAGCTGCATCCGACGTCGAACTCGCCCTTCCCCTGGAGCTAGCGGAGAGGTTGGGGCGTAAGGCTTTCTGCGACGGGCGATCCCGTCGTACAGGGAGGCGGCAACAAGCCGCCGATAATAAACGGGAGATGGCGAATGACTGACCTCGAGGCACATGTCAACGCGAAGGGCCGGAAAGAGCTCGTCAAACAGGTTCGAGCCAAGATCAACGAGCTCGACATCAAATATATCTACTACCAGTTCGTCTCGGTGACCGGCCGCATTGTCGGCAAGGGCATTCCCGCCGATCATTGGGAATCGGTTGCCGAGCGCGGGTTCCAGCTGGTCTACGGCTCGACGGCGAATCTCTACACCGACCGTCACAAACGCTACATCGGTTACGGGCCCGAGGCTTCGGAGCTGGTCGGTATCCCCGATCCCGAGACCTTCGTGCAGCTGCCCTGGGACAAGCGCGTCGCCCGCGTGTTCTGCACCTGCTTCCGGAACCGCGAGGAGAGGGTCAATCCCGGTGGCCATCTGACCTCGGACTGCCGCGGCAACCTCCGTATCATCCACGAGGAGTTCCAGAAGAAGCATAAGGGGCTCCACATGCGTCACGGCTGCGAGCCGGAGATGATGTGGCTGAAGAAGGGCGCGGACGGTCTGCCCGACGGCGGCTTCTCCAAGCCCAACTGCTATCACATCGACCAGTTCGAGAAACTGCGTCCGGTCTTCCTCCGGGTCATCGAGTATGCCCAGGCCATGGGCCTCGACATGATCCAGGGCGACCATGAGGACGCGCCGGGCCAGCTCGAGCTGAACTTCATGTTCGACGACTGCCTGCGGACCGCGGACCGGCTTACCACCTATCGTCAGATCTGCGCCCAGGTCGCCCGCGAGTTCGATCTCATCGCCTGCTTCATGCCGAAGCCGTTCATGGGCGTGTCGGCCTCGGGCTGCCACCACAATCTCTCGCTCTGGCGCGAGGGGAAGGACGAGGTCAATAATCTCCACAATGACCCGTTGCCAGGCATGAAGGAGGTGTTCTCCTATCGCAAAGGCGGCGAGAACACCTTCATGCCGCTCAAGGGCCAGGCGAAGCCCGGCCCGATCGGCCTCAATTGCATCGGCGGCGTGATTAAGCATCTCGGCGCGTTGACCGCGCTCGGATCATCGACGGTGAACTCCTACCGCCGGCTCTGGGACACCGGCTTCTGGGCGCCGGTCTTTGCCGACTGGGGCTACCAGAACCGCACCTGCGCCCTACGCATCTCGGCGCCGGGCCGGTTCGAGTATCGCTCGGTCGATGCCGCGGTAAATCCCTATCTGATGGCGGCGGCGCTGCTGAAGGCCTTCGACGACGGCATCACCTCGAAGCTCGATCCGGGTGAGCCCGAAGAGCGCAACATCTACGAGGCGATGTCGGCCGGCAAGAAGGTGCAGAAGCTGCCGATGTCGCTCGGTGAGTCGTTGGAGCGCCTGTCGAAGGACGACGTGATCAAGGCGGCGCTGCCCGACGAAATGTACCGGGTCTTCATGCACTACAAGACGGACGAGTGGGAGCGCTATATGGCCACCGTCACGCATTGGGATCTCGAGACCTACTGGGACTGCCTGCCGTGAGGAATATGAAGACTCCCTCCCTCCGCCGCGCGTGGGGAGGGAGCGAACGACTGACAGAAAGGACGCTGCCATGTGCGGGATTGCGGGACTGATCCATCGCGGCAAGACCGGCGATATCGGCAAGGAAATGACGGCGATGCTGCAGAGCCTGAAGCATCGCGGACCGGATTCGACCGGCTATGCCCTCTACGGCTCGCCCAAAGGCAACGCGCTTGTCATGCGCTGGAAAGCGGCGGAGCAGGAAGAGATGAAGCACGGCTTCCACATCCATGAGGAAGTCAAGGAGCGGAAGAAGGAAGTCGAGAAGCGCCTGAAGGAATTGGGCGCCACGATCGTCTCCGAGGAGGATGCGACCGAATACGCCTATCGCACCGTGATCGATTACGGCGGGGACAAGCGCAAGCTCGCCGACTATGTCGAGGACATCGAGGGCGTGGAGATTCTTTCGCTGGGCTACGGCTTGGAGCTGATCAAGGACCTCGGCGACGCCACCACGGTCGGCGGCCAGTACCATCTCGGCGGCTTCAAAGGCAGCCATGCCATCGGCCATACCCGCATGGCGACGGAATCCGATGTGGATATCCGCTCGGCGCATCCTTACTGGGCCTATCCATTCGCCGACGTCTCGGTCGTGCATAACGGGCAGCTCACCAACTACTGGGGCGGCCGGCGGGCGCTGGAGCGGCGCGGCCATCGCTTCATGTCCAACTGCGACAGCGAGCTGATTGCGGTCTATCTCGCGGACAAGATGCAGGGCGGCGCCAAGCTCGAAGACGCAATGAAGGAGTCGATCGACGAGCTGGACGGCGTCTTCACCTATGTGGTCGCGACCTCGGACAGCCTCGGGATGGCCAAGGACGTGATGGCGGCGAAGCCCATGGTGCTCTACGAGAGCGACGAGTTCGTGGCGCTCGCCTCCGAGGAAGTGGCGATCCGCAGCATCTTTCCCAAGGAGATCAACACCTTCGACCCCTATGAGGGCGAAGTGCGGGTCTGGAAACGATAAGAGATCAAGAGAAGGCAGCAGACGAGATGGCGCTTCGCACCAAATCGCATGACATGGGGATGCACACCGAGCGTCTCGCCGGTCGCACCCAGCAGCGTTTCTTCGAGCCCGATGCCGAGGAGAACTTCACCTATCCCGGCGCCTACGAGGTCGATTTCAACAAGCGCGCCGAGTTCGACGCAGCCAAGCTGACGCCGACCGAGATCAACAAGAAGATTCGGGACCTCATGTCGAAGGGCTACGGCACGATCGTGCTGAAGAACCCGGGCGCCAAGCATGGGGTGGCCGTCGGGCTCCTCAATAAGCTCAACCTCATCATCGAAGGCAGTCTCGGCTATTTCGGCTGCGGCCTGATCGACGGTCCGAACATCCGGATCAGCGGCCGCGTGGGCTGGTCCTGCGCCGAGAACATGCTAGCCGGCACCGTCATCATCGAGAAGAACGCCGGCTCGACCTTCGGTGCGGCGATCCGCGGTGGCGATCTCGTCTGCAAGGGTGATGTGGGCGCCCGCATGGGGATCGACATGAAGGGCGGCACGATCATCGTCGGCGGCCGGGCGGGAGCGTTTTGCGGCTTCATGATGCAGCGTGGCCGCATGGTCATCCTCGGCGATGCCGGCAAGAACCTCGGCGACTCGATGTATGACGGCACGATCTATGTCGGCGGCAAGATCGAAGGCCTCGGCGTAGATGCCGTGCCCGGCGAGATGACCGATCTCGATTGCCAGTGGCTGGAGCGCAAGCTGAAGCTCTACGACCTGAAGACGCCGAAAGGAGTCAAGAACATGACCAAGATCGTCGCCGGCAAGCAGCTCTGGAACTACGACAATCTCGAGCCCACCGAGAAGAAGCTCATTCTCTAGTCAGGGGTCGAAAGGAACGCATCATGGCAAACTCTAAGAAGACCCCCGCAAGGAAGAGCGGCAAAGCGTTGGCGAAGTCCAAGGCGGCGGTGAAGCTGGTGAAGACGGCGCCCAAGCCGGCGGCTAAGCCGGCCCCGAAGAAGAACAAGAAGCCGCTCTCGCGCGATACCCATCGCTTGGGCAACAGCTTCATCTTCCCGCCCAATGTGATCGACGACATCCACATCAAGTCCGAGCTCGGCCGCTATCGCATGCGCGGCTTCTCGCTGTTCAAGAAGATCCCGAGCTGGGACGATTTGACCTTCCTCCCCGGCACGCTGACCCGATTCGTGATCGAGGGCTATCGCGAGAAGTGCCTGACCCAGACCGTGATCGGCCCGAAGGCGAAGCGCCCATTGGTGCTGGACATCCCCGTCTACGTCACCGGCATGAGCTTCGGCGCGCTCTCCTACGAGGCGAAGATCGCGCTCGCCCGCGGCGCCACCATGGCCGGCACCGCGACTTGCTCCGGCGAGGGCGGCATGATCCCCGACGAGCGCCGCTATAGCTCGAAGTGGTTCTACCAGTGCATCCAGTCGCGCTACGGCTTCAACCCGCACCATCTGCAACTGGCTGATGCCTGCGAGTTCTTCATCGGCCAGGGCTGCAAGGTCGGTCTCGGTGGGCACCTCATGGGGCAGAAGGTGACCGATCAAGTCGCCGAGATGCGCTCGCTCCCCGCCGGCATCGACCAGCGTTCGCCGGCGCGCCATCCGGACTGGCTCGGCCCCGACGATCTCGCGCTCAAGATCAACGAGGTGCGCGAGGCAACCGACGGGCAGATTCCGATCCAGCTGAAGCTGGGTGCCGCCCGTGTCTATGACGACGTGCGTATGGCGGCGAAGACCGGACCGGATTCGATCTACATCGACGGCATGGAGGGTGGCACCGGCGCCGGGCCGCATGTGGCGACCGAGGAGACGGGCGTGCCGGGAATTGCCGCCATCCGTCAGGCGCGCAAGGCGTTGGACGACGTGGGCAAGTCGGGCGAGATCAGCCTGGTCTATGCCGGCGGCATCCGGAACGGCGGCGACGTCGCGAAAGCGCTGGCACTCGGGGCCGATGCGGTCGCGATCGGGCACTCGGCGCTGATGGCCTTGAACTGTAACAAGGACATTCCGGAAGCCGATTTCCCGAACGAGATCGGTTGCGAGGCCGGGTATTGCTATCACTGCCACACCGGCCGCTGCCCGGTCGGCGTCGCGACGCAGGATCCGAAGCTGCGTGCGCGGCTGGATCCCGATGAGGCGGCGGAGCGGGTCTACAACTTCCTGCACTGCCTCACCATCGAGGCGCAGATGATGGCCCGCGCCTGCGGCAAGACCAACATCCACTCGTTGGAGCCGGAAGATCTTGCGGCTCTCACCATGGAGGCCTCGGCGCTGGCCCAGGTGCCGCTCGCCGGATCGCAGCACACCGTCGGCCGGCCCGACATGACCCGGTATTGAGGAGACTCCCCATGGCAAAACCGAGCAAGCCGAACGGCGGGTCGAAGAAAGAGGACGTCAACAAGTTCCTGAAGAGCCCTTCAGGCCTCGACAGCGCGCGCGAGAAGGAGATCGGTCAGCACATCGGCTATCGCTACGATGTGAACCTGGTGCCGGACTACAACCGGCTGACGCCCTTCCTCAAGAAGTATATGGAAATCATGGGTTGGGACGACCTCAACTGGCTCGAGGACGTCCACATGGGCTATGAGGAAGGCCGCGCCGCCGTCTTCGACCGCAACATCAACGGCTGGGTCACGGTGCCGAAGAACATCAAGCTGCCGGACAACCAGCAGGACCGGGACATGATCGCGCGCGAACTGCTGATCAAGTTCCAGATGTCGCGCAAGCACCCAATGGTGGACCTGAACAAGGCCTATCGGAAGTTCTGAGGACTCGAGGTGACCCTCGCTCCGGTCCCTAGGGCTTCAAGAGGGGCCGGAGCGGGGGTTCTTTTTCAGTCTTCTTGCGCGCGGCGCCAGTCCGGGGTGAACAGGAGGACACGGATGCCGGCCGGCATGTTCGGGTTGAACAGCCGGTTGTGCCAGTAGGTGGATTGATAGAGCGGATCATGCTCCGGCAGTTCCACGACACTCGTCAGCAGACGGAAGCTCTGGCCGAACTCGGCGAAATCAAGCCAGGCGCGGCCATGGTTGAGCAGGGCGTCGCCGATCGGCGCGTTGGGGCCGAAGAGGGCGGTCATACGGTCGTCGAACTCGGTCGATTTCTGGAAATAGCCGGCGGCCATATGCTCGATCGCCTTTTCCCAGCGCTCGACCGGGTCCTGGGTCTTCAGCACCTGATGGCGGAAGAGGGACGTGGAGTGCTCGGGCTCGCGCTTATGGATCACGACCATGATTCCGGGATGAAGCGCGGTCCCGTCCTCGGACGAGACCGCCGGCCGCATGCCGGGCGAGGGCCGGCCATCGCCGTCACGCATCGCCATCTGGCGGATGCGGCATTGCCAGTGCATGAAATCGTCCCGCAGCTTTTGCGCCGCCGGCCCGATACGCACCACGTTGTCGGATCGCGCGCCCATGGGCGAAAATTGGAACTATACCGCTCGCTTGGCAAGACCCGGAGCCGATAATCATGGGAAAATTTGTTGAATATGGGGAAACTGGCGGCTATGGTCCGCTGGTCTCCGATTCCGGGATCTGACGCCACATGTTGCCGGCCATCCTCCCCACCGGGCTGCTGAAATACGGCTTCCGCAAGAAGTATCCCGCCTTCCGCTACATCCCGCCCGCCAAGGAGCTGAAATCCCACTACGACGTGGTCATCATCGGCGGCGGCGGTCACGCGCTGGCGACCGCGTATTACCTCGCCCGCAACCACGGCATCACCGACGTCTGCGTGCTGGAGCGCGGCTATCTCGCCGGCGGGAACACGGCGCGCAACACGGCGATCATCCGCTCCAACTACCTGACGCCCGAAGGCGTCAAGTTTTACGAGGAGTCGCTCCGCCTTTACCGCGACCTCTCGCAGGACCTCGACTTCAACATCCTCTATTCCGAGCGCGGGCACTTCACGCTGGCGCATACCGATGCCGCCATGCGCACCAGCCGCTGGCGCGCGGAGGTGAACAAGCATCTCGGGGTCAATTCCGAGCTGATCTATCCGGACGAGATCGCGCGGCTCTGCCCGTCGCTCAACATGAGCGACGACGTCCGCTATCCGATCCTGGGTGCGCTCTATCACCCGCCAGGATCGATCGCGCGACATGACGCGGTGGCCTGGGGCTATGCCGCGCGCGCCAGCCAGATGGGTGTCGAGATCCACCAGCAGACCGGTGTCACCGGCCTGGTGATCGAAGGCGGCAAGGTGAAAGGCGTCGAAACCACGCGGGGCAGGATCGGCGCGGGCCAGGTGCTGCAGGCGGTCGCCGGCATGACCTCGGTCGTCGCCAAGATGGCCGGGTTCCGTCTGCCGATCCGCACCATCCCGCTGCAGGCCTGCGTCTCGGTGCCGCTGAAGCCTTTCCTGGACCAGATCATCGTCTCCGGCAGCCTGCACGTCTACGTCTCGCAGTCCTCCCGAGGCGAGCTGGTGATGGGCGGTTCGACCGATCCATATGGCCTCTACTCGACCCGCTCCACCCTCGATTTCAAGGAAGGCCTGCTCGGCCACATGCTCGAGCTGCTGCCGATGCTGGGCGAGGTGAAGATCCTCCGGCAATGGGCCGGCATGGCCGACATGACGCCGGACTTCAGCCCGATCATGGGCCTCACCCCCGTGGAGAACTACTACATCGACAGCGGCTGGGGCACCTGGGGCTTCAAGGCGACGCCGGTCTGCGGCAAGACCATGGCCTATACGATCGCCAACAACGCGCCGCATGAGCTGATCAAGCCTTTCTCCCACGAGCGCTTCCTCACCTATACGCAAGTGGGTGAGAAGGGTGCTGCATCGGTGGGGCACTGATCATGAAAGTCATGAACTGTCCCTTGAATGGTCCGCGGAACATCAGCGAGTTCGTTTGGGGGGGCGAAGTGAAGCTGATGCCCGACGAAGCCAAGACCAGCGACCGCGACTGGGCCGATTACGTGTTCCTGGAGAACAACACGGCGGGCATCGTGCGGGAATGGTGGTGCCACATGCCCACCTCCTACTGGTTCATCGCCGAGCGCAACACGATCACCGACGAGATCCTGAAAACCTACCCGGCCTCCGAAATCTTCAAGAGCCGCGTTGACTTTGCGGGAGCCGAGCCGTGAGCGCGGATCTGACCTGGGGCGGAGTCAACCGGCTGCCGAACCGCGGTCAGCTGATCGACCGGTCGAAGCCGATCAGCTTCAGCTTCGAAGGCAACCTGATCGAAGGTTTCGAGGGCGACACGATCGCCAGCGCGCTGTGCGCCAACGACCAGTGGATGATCTCGCGCAGCTTCAAGTATCACCGGCCGCGCGGCGTGCTCACCATGATCGGTCAGGACGCGAACACCCTGGTGCAGATCGGCGACGAACCGAACTGCCTCGCCGACAAGCGCAAGATCGCGCCGGGCCTCGTGGTCGAGGGCCAGAACTATTTCGGCACCTTCGAGTCCGATGCGGGACGCTTCGTGGAGTGGGTTTCGAAGTTCCTGCCGGTCGGTTTCTACTACAAGACCTTCCATGAGAAACGTGCCTCCTGGAAACTCTGGGAGCCTATCGTTCGCAAGATGGCGGGGCTCGGCAAGATCGATCCCCACGCCCATCACGGCTACTACGACAAGCAGTATCTCTTCGCCGATGTCGCGGTGATCGGCGGCGGTCCTGCCGGCATGGCTGCGGCAATCGAAGCTGCCAAGAGCGGTGGCGAGGTGCTGCTGATCGACGAGAACCCGAAACTGGGTGGTTGCCTCAACTACGCGCGCTTCGATGTGAGCGGCGAGGCGGCCTGCAAGGCCGATGGCGAGCTGTTGAACGCAGTCCAGGCGGCGGCCAACATCCGCGTCATGAACGATGCGGTGGTCACCGGCCTGTTTGCTGACAACTGGATCCCGGTGGTCCGCGGCAACCGCTTCTACAAGCTCCGGGCCAAGGCGGTGGTGATTGCAACCGGCTCGATCGAGCAGCCGGCCGTTTTCCGCAACAACGACCTGCCCGGCATCATGCTGGGTTCCGCGGCGCAGCGGCTGATCCATTTCTATGGCGTCCGCCCCGGCAAGCGCGCGGTGATCCTGACCGCCAATGACGACGGCTATGCCCAAGCGATCGATCTTCTGAAGATCGGCAGCACGGTCGCCGCCGTGGTCGATCTGCGCGCGGCTCCGCCGGAGACGGTACTCTCAACCGCGGTGCGAAAAGCCGATGTCCCGGTCCATGTCGGACACGCCATCGCCGAGGCGCGGCATCTCGCCAACAAGGAGCACGTGGTCGGCGTCGCCGTGGCGCCGATTATCGACGTGGGCCTCCTCGGCGATACAACCGCCGAATATGAATGCGACCTCGTGCTGATGTCGGTCGGCTACAGCCCGGCTGCGCATATGCTGCTGCAGGGCGGTGCCAAGTTCGCCTATGACACCGCCAGCGCCATGTTCGCGCCAAGCGAGATCCCGCCGGGCATCTTTGCCGCGGGTTCCGTCGCGGGTGCCTTCAAGCTGGACCTGGTGAAGGCCAATGGTGCTCATGCCGGCTGGGCCGCCGCGAAACATGCCGGACTGAACGTTGGCGCGGCGCCATCCGCGACCACCGCGACGTCGGACCCGAATCAGAGTCATCCCTGGCCGATCTTCCCGGGCAAGAAAGGCCCAAGCTTCGTCGATTTCGACGAAGACCTGAAATACGAGGACCTGATCAACGGCATCGCCGACGGGTTCGACAACGTCGAGCTGCTGAAGCGCTACTCGACCGTCGGCATGGGCCCGTCCCAGGGCAAGCATTCGGCCGTCGCCGCAGTGCGCATTGTCGCGCGGGAGACCGGCCGCGACCTCGGCGCCATGACGGTCACGACCCAGCGCCCGCCCTACACGCCGGAGAAGTTCGGTCACCTCGCCGGCCGTATCTTCGACCCCGGGCGGCGTACGGCGATGCATCACCGGCATCTGGAGCTCGGTGCCCAGATGATGCCGGCCGGTATCTGGTGGCGGCCGGCCTATTACGGGCCGAAGGCGGAGCGCGGCCGGGCAATCGCCGAGGAGGTGCGGGCGGTCCGCAACAACGTCGGCCTGATCGACGTCTCGACGCTCGGCGGGCTCGACGTGCGCGGCTCAGACGCGGCCGAGCTCCTGAACCGCATGTACACCTTCACGTATTCGAAGCTCGCGGTCGGGAAGTCGCGCTATGTGCTGATGACCGACCAGGCTGGTGTCATCACCGACGACGGCGTTGCGTGCCGTTTCTCGGATGAGCATTTCTACGTGACAGCGACCACCAGCGGCGTCGATGCGGTCTATCGCTCGATGTTGCAGTGGA
The DNA here is from genome assembly GCA_035542015.1 of Candidatus Cybelea sp. GTDB lineage: Bacteria > Pseudomonadota > Alphaproteobacteria > Dongiales > Dongiaceae > Dongia. Next base: position 33,807 of record DATKMF010000260.1, on the reverse strand, counting down.
ACGCGCAATGGCGGCTCGACGTCGATGTCGCGAACGTCACCGCCGCCTATGGTGGCGTCAACATCGCGGGACCGAAATCGCGCGCTGTCCTGCAGAAGGTCTGCAAGGATATCGATCTTTCGCCCGAAGCATTTCCCTATCTCGGCGTGCGCGAGGGCACGGTCGCCGGTATCCCAGCGCGATTGCTGCGAGTAGGTTTCGTCGGCGAGCTTGGTTACGAGATTCACGCCCCCTATGGTTACAGCGAAGCATTGTGGGATGCGCTGATGGAGGCCGGGGCGCCGGAGGAGATCCGGCCCTTCGGCGTCGAGGCGCAACGCGTGCTGCGCCTGGAGAAGGGCCACATCATTGTGAGCCAGGACACCGACGGTCTCACCAATGTCTGGGAAGCCGACATGCCCTGGGCGATCGCCAAGACCAAGCCGTTCTTCGTCGGCGGGCGGTCGACGGCGATCATGGCCAAGATGGCACTGACGCGGAAACTCGTCGGCTTCACGCTCGACGACCCGACTCTGCCGTGTCCGGAGGAATGCCATCTGGTGATCCGCAATGGCGAGATCGTCGGGCGCGTCACGTCCGCTGTGAACTCGCCGAGCGTCGGGCGGGTGGTCGGCCTGGCCTATGTGCACCCCGACGACGCGGCGCCGGATTCCAAGATCAGCATCAAGATCGACGGCGGGCGGATGATCGAGGGGCGGGTGGTGAAGCTCCCGTTCTACGACGCCGAAGCCAAGCGGCAGGAGATGTAGGATGGCCCTGCCGAAGGTCTTCCCCCAGAACCAGCTCCGCCGCTCGCCGATCTATCGCGAGACGCAGAAGGCCGGGGCCTTCTGCGAGGTGATCAACGGTGGTGCCGTGCCGATGCAGTACGGCGACGCCCAGGACGAGGTCGGCCGCGCGCGTCTGATGGCGATCGCCGATCTCTCGATCCTGCCGAGGACTGGGTTTAAAGGAGCTGGCACCGTCGAGTGGCTGACCGCGCAGGGCCTCTCCATCGGACCAGACAGCAACATGGCCTATGCCCAGGAAGGCGGGGCGCTGGCCGCGCGTCTTGCGCCGACTGAGATCTTCCTGATCGACGGCTTGGCAGCGACCGGCGCGCTGATCGACCGATTGAACAAGGCATGGGCCTGGGGCTCAGAAAGGCCGCGGAAGCTGATCGGCTATCCCATGCCGCGCCAGGATAGCCATGCCTGGTTCATGGTCACCGGCGCGTCGGCACCGGAGATGTTCGCCAAGATCTGCGGAGTCGATCTGCGCCCGCAACATTTCAAGCCCGGCCAGATCGCCCAGACCTCGCTCGCCAAGATGAGCGGCACCGTGATCCGCGCGGATCTGAAGGACGTGCCGGCCTACCATCTCCTCGCCGATATCGCTTCCGCCGAATACCTCTGGGGCGCGGTCTTGGACGCCATGTCCGAGTTTCACGGGGCTCCCGTGGGCCTAGCGGCATTGCGCCGCCTGGCCGAGGGTTAACCTGCGGCAAAGCCTAGCGAAAACGGACAGGAATTGGTCGCGGGCAGGCGAAAATCCGTCACTGAAGGCCACTAGTCTGGCGCAAATTTCATGAGGCCATCCGGCCGGGGATCAGGAGCCAATCCATGAGCAAGAAAGTCGGCAGCGACATCGAAATCGCACGCCAGGCGAAGATGAAGCCGATCCGCGATGTCGCGGCAAAGCTCGGTATTCCGGACGAGCACCTCATCCCCTACGGCCACACCAAGGCCAAGGTCTCCATGGATTTTGTGAAGTCCATGGGCGGCAAGACCGACGGCAAACTGATCCTGGTCACGGCCATCAGCCCGACACCCGCCGGCGAGGGCAAGACCACGACCACGGTGGGCTTGGGCGACGGGCTCAACCGGATCGGCAAGAAGGCGATGATCTGCCTGCGCGAGCCCTCGCTCGGGCCCTGCTTCGGCGTCAAGGGAGGTGCCGCCGGCGGCGGCTATGCCCAGGTCGTCCCGATGGAGGACATCAACCTCCACTTCACCGGCGATTTCCACGCGATCTCGACGGCGCACAATCTCCTGGCGGCACTGATCGACAACCACATCTATTGGGGCAACGAGCTCGGCTTCGATACCCGCCGCGTGCAATGGCGCCGGGTCATGGACATGAACGACCGGGCGCTGCGCTCGATCGTCGGCTCTTTGGGCGGTGTCGCCAATGGCTTCCCGCGCGAAGATGGGTTCGACATCACGGTCGCGTCCGAGGTGATGGCGATCTTCTGCCTGGCCAACGATATCGCCGATCTCACCAAACGTTTGGGTTCGATCATCATCGGCTACACCCGCGACAAGAAGCCGATCTATGCGCGCGATCTGAAGGCCGAAGGCCCGATGACCGTGCTCCTCAAAGACGCGATCGCGCCCAATCTGGTGCAGACCCTGGAGAACAATCCGGCCTTCATCCATGGCGGCCCCTTCGCCAACATCGCCCACGGCTGCAATTCGGTGATCGCCACCAAGACCGCGCTGAAGCTGGTCGACTACGTGGTGACCGAAGCGGGCTTTGGTGCCGATCTCGGCGCCGAGAAGTTCTTCGACATCAAGTGCCGCAAGGCGGGGCTGCGGCCCAGCGCGGTCGTCATCGTCGGCACGATCCGTGCCCTCAAGATGCATGGCGGCATTGCCAAGGAAGATCTCGGCAAGGAGAACGTCGCGGCGCTCAAGAAGGGCATGGCGAACCTGGCGCGGCATATCCAGAACGTGAAGAAGTTCGGCGTCCAGCTGGTGGTTGCGATGAACCGCTTCATCGCCGACACCGACGCCGAGATGGCCGCCGTCAAGGAACTCTGCGCCGAGCTCGGCACCGAGGCCTTCGAGTGCAACCACTGGGCCGAGGGCGGAGCCGGCATCGAGAAGCTCGCTCATGCCGTGGTGGGCCTGTGCGACAAGCCCAACAACTTTGCCCCGCTCTATCCCGCGGAGATGCCGCTCTGGGACAAGGTGAAGACCATCGCCCAGAGCCTCTACGGCGCCCAGGATATCATTGCCGACAAGGTGGTTCGCGACCGCTTCGCCGAGTTCGAGAAGATGGGCTTCGGAACGTATCCGGTCTGCATGGCGAAGACGCAGTACAGCTTCTCGACCGACCCCAATCTCAAGGGCGCGCCCTCGAACCACGTGGTGCCGGTCCGTGAGATCCGCCTCTCCGCCGGCGCGGAGTTCATCGTCGTGATCTGCGGCGAGATCATGACCATGCCCGGCCTGCCGCGGGTACCATCGGCCAACCATATCAAGCTCAATGAGAAGGGCGAGGTCGAGGGGTTGTTCTAGTCTAGGCGATCAAGGCTTCGGTGCGAGCTCAATCGTCATGAGATTCTTCGTGGCCGCGAGGAAGTCCGGGTCGCTGTAGAGCGTCCGCAGTTGGTCGGCCGTCAGCGTGCCCTTCAGCCGGTCATCGGTCGCATTGCCGAGACCGTGGTGGAACTCGACCTCCGCGCCGTGCCGCTGGACGATCGGCTTCAAGGTGTCGTTCCGGGAAGTCTCGGCGATATCGAGGATACTGACCTGCCAATTGCCGTTACTGCCTCGGGCGAGGATGCCGAACTCGGCGATCTGGTCCGGTGAGTTGGGATTCTCCAACACGACAACTTGGGTGTCGGGCTTGAGATCGAGAATCCGCATGAGCTCGGGCGGGTCCTCTTTGCCATTCTCAGTCAAATAGGCCAAGTAGCTGCCGTCATCCTGCCCCACGATGCGGAGAGGCATCGTGGGGCCTTGCTGCGGGCCGGCATGCAGCGTCGCCTCGTAACTTCCCGCGAGCCCACCTGGCTGCACTAGGTCGGTCTTATCGAGGTTCGGACGCTCGCCGGTTAGGCATCCCGCGACGAGGCCAGTGCTGCACACCAAGATCGCGCGCACCGACTGCGACATTGATGCCTCCCGACCATTCTCCCCTAAGAAGAGTATCACAGGCCCGATTTCCATAACGTGACTCTTCGCTTGGAAACTGGGGGCTAGAGCGTCCCCGTCTCGGCGAGATAAGCGAGGGCGCAGAGCTCGGCCTGAACTCGCGCGATCTGCCAGCCATCCACTATGAAGACTTCGCCGCTCTCGTAGTCGGCGGCGACGGCGGCGCCAAAGCGCGCTCGGAGATCGTCGCGATCCGTGCCGCCCTCCCAGCCCTGCTGCTTGAGCGTCGCGAGCAGGCTCGTCTCGATCGCGCGAGGACGATCGCGATCGTCCTCCTGTAACCAGGCAGCACCCACTTGCGCGGCCTTGGCGCGATCACTCACCAGCGACAGGAGCATCTGGGTCGCGTCGGACTGGTCCGCCCGGCCGGCGGCGGGCTTCATCGCAGCGCCTATCGCGACCACTCCCATGCCCACCAGCAACCGGCGTCGGCTGAATGCAGTGTGATGGGGTTCCGGCATCAGGCCCATACCTGTTTGATGTGATCTGCAAGACGCAATGCCAGCGCGACGATCGTGAGCGTCGGATTGACGGGTCCGCAAGACGGGAAGACCGAGCTTCCCGCGATGTAGAGATTGCCGATGCCGTGCACGCGGCAATCGCCATCGACCACGCCCTGCGCCGGATCGGTTGACATCCGGGTGGTGCCCATGTGGTGGTTACCCCAGCCGATCTCGGGGTCGCTCCAGTCGTCCGCGTCGGGCACCAGCACTTGCACCGCGCCGCGCCATGCGCCGAAGATCCGCGCCAGCAGCGCGATGTTCTCCGTCAGCGAGGCCCGCTCTGCCGCCAATGGGCGCCAGGTCAGGCGCGCCTTGGGCATGCCGAGTACATCACGGTCGCCGGTCAGCGTGACTCGGTTGTGCGGCGAAGGCAGTGGCTCGGCCGCGCATGCGACGCCATAGATCATACCGGCTCTTGCCGCACCGGTCGGCGTCGGCGCCATACTGCGCAGCATTTCGATGATCCCCGGCTCGAGCCGTGTGCGGACATCGCCTGGCTGTCCCGCCGGAGGATGGGCCTCGTAGATCGAGAGGCTGACGCTGAGCCGGTTTTCGCGCCGGAGATAATCGTCCGTCGGCAGGAATATCGCGCGCAGCGTCACGTTGCCGACCGTTGGCGTATGCAGGTAGTAGCTCGGCATCAGAGTCTCATCGGCGACGGCGATCGCGGCGACCTGACTCGGCGCCGTGACATGCTCCATGAAGTGGCGACCCACAAGGTCGCGGCCGTTGCCGAGGCCGGCAGCCTGGACGCTGTTTGAAGTCAACAGCAGTCGCGCATTCTCGATCCCGCCGGTAGCGAGAATGCAGAGCTTGGGTTTGACCTCGAACCGCACCCCGGTGAGCGTCGCCAGTTTGAGGCGCTCGATCTCCGTGCCCACGGTATTCGGCACGATCTCGATCACGTTGCTGTAGAGGTAAGTCGCGATGTTGCCGGCGCGCTCGATTTCGCCGCGATAGACCTCGCCGAAGCGGGTCGGCGGGCTATAGAGGAAGAAGCGGGTGGCAAGATCGGAGCTCGGGAGCGCCAAAGGCTTCCAGCCGGTGCGGATGCGCCACGGTTCAGGGTCGTCGAAATCGGCCGAGCCCAATTGGCAGACAATCTGGGCCCGCTGGTAGTAGGGGTCGAGCACCTCGCGCCCGAACGGCCAGGCGGGAATCCCCAGGCCCGGGCGACCGCCAAAATCGACCGGCATCAGGGGGCGGCACCATCCGCCCCAGTGGTTGGTGGTGCCGCCGAAATAGCGGAGGCGCGACTCCGACAGCGGATAAGCGACGGCGCCCGTCTCGCCTTCATAGAGCGCCTGCGTCTGGTCGTCGAAATCAAAGCCGCCACTCTCGATCAGAATGACGTGACGGCTCGTGCCTGCGAGCGCACGCGCAAGGGTGATCCCCGCGGCGCCGGCACCGATGATGGCGAGGTCGGATTCAAGCACCGTGCCCGAAGGTACGGCGCGCCCATCGATGAACATTGGTCACGCGATCCGAGAACTTGGGACCCAAGACGCTAGGATCAGTTCGTGACAGTTCGGTGGCAGGTCGGTTTCGGGCGAAACATGGTTGCCATGCTTGGCCTACATGGAACCCAAGCCGGTCGGGTTAGAACCGTTCAATGCGCCTTGGGTTGCAAGCGGAACCCGGCATCGGTTTGCAGCGCCGCGAGGACGTCGGGATCACTGAACAAAGCCCGGATTTGCGCAGCGGACAATGCGCCTTGAATATGGTCCGCGGTCGTCGCGGGATCGGAACCCAGTTGCTCGAACACGATCTTCTCGACCCCGTGGCGTTGCAGAATCGGCTGTAGGTCCTCGGTCCGACGCTCGGGCTTGATATCGAAAATGTGAAAGGCCCAACCGCCCGCCGGTTCGTGTTCGAGGCGGCCGTACATGGCGCGATCGGGCGAATCGGCCTCGGTGAAGACACAGAGATATCGATCCCCCTGATCCGGCAGAAGACGGAGCCGCGTCGGGGTATCCACATGGTCGGCTTCGATGAAGGTCAGAAAGTAGGATCCGTCCTTCGCCGCCTCGACCCGCGCGTCGACCGACGGGGGCTGGCCGCCTGGATTACCCGGCAGCGCAATGGCGGTGTAGGTGCCCGGAAGGTCCTTGGCCTGAACGAGGTCCTCAGGCTTGAGCTGTGGCGCGTCGCCGGTGAGGCAGGAGGCCAAGCCAAAGGCAAGCGTCACCACCAAAAGCAGAGCAAGTCGCCGCACGACTATCCTCCCCGATTGAGCGAGTATCCTATTGGTCGCGCGGAACGGCCGAACGTTCAAGCGGCTATGCGCCCGCCGCCGGCTTCGATCTCCTAAACCACGGGCACAATTCTCATTTTGCCCTCCGGCGGCGATTGGCGATAAGGATCGGAGCAGAAGACTGGGGGAAAGCACTTGGATTCACCGCGAGGCAGAATCATCATCGATCTCGAGCCGCTGGGGCACGGTGAGATCGACCGAGTGGCCCATGAAGAGGCGAGCCTAGAGGTCGGGGCCACGGCCCGGAACCGGCTTGCGAACGGGCGTGCCATCGTCGAACGCATCATCGCTTCCGGCGCTCGGGCCTATGGCATCAACACCGGGCTTGGTGCGCTCAGCGATATCGTGCTGGACCCGGCCGATCTCGCCAAGCTCGCCCGCAACACGGTGATGAGCCATGCCTGCGGCATGGGATCTCCCCTGGAGCGGCACCAGGTCCGCGCCATCATGGCGTCCCTGGCGAACGACCTCTGCCATGGCCATTCCGGGGTGAGCCCGGCGGTGGTCGATCAGCTGGTCGCCTGCCTCAATACCGGCGTGACGCCGGTCGTGCCGTCCCAGGGATCGGTCGGGTATATCGTGCACGGCGCGCATGTCGGCTTGACCCTGATCGGCCTGGGCGAGGCTGAATTTGGCGGCGAACGCATGCCGGCCGCGGATGCCTTGAAGAAGGCCGGTCTTGCCCCGATCACTCTTGCGACCAAGGACGGGCTCTGCCTGGTCAACGGCACCCGGGACCTGACCGGCCTCGCCTGCGTCGCACTTGCCGAGGCGGAGCGGCTTATGGACCGGGCGGACGCCGTGGCCGCCATGAGCTTCGAGTCCTTGCGCGCGCAGCTCGGTTGTATCGACGCCGCCGTGCTGGCTTTGAAGCCGCATCCCGGCCTGCTGCGGTCGGGCGAGAACCTGCGCCGCATGGTGGAAGGGAGCGGCATTCTGGCGGCGGCCCAGGGCATGCGCACGCAAGACGCGCTCAGCATCCGCTCGATCCCCCAGATCCATGGTGCCACGCGCGATCAGCTCGACCATGTCCGCCGGCAGGTGGAGACCGAGCTCCGCTCGTCCTCCGACAATCCGCTGGTGATCGGTACGCCGGATTCGCACCGCGTGATCTCGAACGCGCATCCGCACGGCCAGTCGCTGGCGCTGGCGATGGACCTGCTGGCGATCGCCGTGGCCGAGCTCGGATCCGCCTCGGAGCGGCGTCTCGACCGCCTGGTCAACCCGCTGGTCAGCGGTCTGCCGCCTTTCCTGGTCGAGAAGGGTGGCGTCAATTCCGGCATGATGATCGCGCAGTATGCGGCCGCCTCGATCGCGTCGGAGAACCGGATCCTGGCGCAACCGGCCGTGCTGGACAATGCCGTCACCTCCGGTCTTCAGGAAGATGACGTCAGTTTCGGCGTTCCCGGCGCACTGAAATGTGCGCGGGTGATCGACAACGTCTATCGGATCCTTGCGATCGAGCTGATACTCGCGGCCCAAGCTTCCGAGTTCATTGCCGCTCCGGGACGAGGCCGCGGTACCGCGCTGCTGCATGCCCGGCTCCGCCGGCGCGTTCCACCCTATGCCGAGGATCGGTACCTCGCGCCCGATCTCGCGAGCGCGGAGGCTATGCTGCGCGATCCAGAGGAGGCGGAAGCGCTCCGTGCAGCGGTTGGATCGCTTTCGTGATCAGGCCTTCGGAAGAGGAGTACCTTGAAAGTCGCCGGCCTTGAATCGGCCGCTCAGGCGGTAGCGGCTGCCGGGATAGACGAGATAGGCCATGCTGACCAGCCTGCCCTCCGACCAGGTGCGGCGCTGCAGGCAGATGCAGGGCTCCTTGGCGGGGATCTTCAGCAGCTTGCGCGCATGCGGTCGCGCCAGGACCGCTTCGATCACGTGCTCGGCCTCGGAAATCGGTGCGACATCGCTCAGGTAGACATAGGGCGTGACAGTGGCAAAATCCTGGGTGAGGTAGTCCTTTGCAATCCGGGGATCGACCAGTCGATCCTCGAGCTGCATCGGGATCCCGTTCTCGAGATGGAGCAGGATCGAATGGAAGATCGCGTCACCGGGCCGCATGTTGAAGAGCTCGGCCGTCGTTTCATCGGCAGGCTCGCTCTGGAGCAGCACGACCTTCGCTTCATGCCGGCTGCCGCGCGCGCGAATCTCCTCGGCGATGTTCCGGACCTCGAACAGCGCCGATTCAGCCTTGCTCTCGGCGACGAAGGTGCCCACCCCCTGGACGCGCACGAGCTGGCCTTCGAGGGCCAGTTCCCGGAGCGCGCGGTTGATGGTCATCCGGCTGACGCCCATGTCGCGCACCAGCTCGGCCTCCGAGGCGATCCGATCGCCCGGGCGCCATTCTCCCGCCAGAATCCGGGCGGAGATCATGCGCTTGATCTGAGAGTAGCGGGGAAGTGGATCAATATTCACGCCAACCGTTCCACAGCCTTTGCCTGTATGAATGGCGACCGGCGCGATCTATATACAGGTACCACCAAATGAACGGAAGCTGCTGATGGTTCCCGCGATCTTCGCCGAACAGGCGCTGCTGCCGACAGGCTGGGCGCGCAATGTCGCCATCGATCTCGCGCCGGACGGCAGCATCGCCGGCGTGCGTGCCGGCGCCAGTCCCGAAGGGCTGCAACGCGCCAACGGGCCGGTCATCCCCGGCATGATCAATCTCCACTCGCATGCGTTTCAGCGGGCGATGGCGGGGCTTGCCGAGGTGGCGCTCAACCCCGATGACAGCTTCTGGTCCTGGCGCGAGCTGATGTATCGCCTGGTGGGACGCCTGGAGCCGGACCAGGTCGGCGCGATCGCGGCCTATCTCTACATCGACATGCTGAAGGGCGGCTACACTTCGGTGGCCGAGTTCCACTATCTGCATCACGACACCGACGGGAAGCCCTATAGCGATCCCGCGGAGATGTCGCGTTGCCTCCTCACCGCGGCCGAGGCAACCGGGATACGCATGACCTTGCTGCCGGTCATGTACGCCCAGGGCGGATTTGGGGGCAAACCGCCGAGCGCCGCCCAACGTCGCTTCACCCATGATCCCGAGGCCTATCTTGCGCTCCTGGAGCGCTTGGAGCCCGCCTGCAACGGGCGCTTAGCGCTCGGAGCCAGCTTCCATTCTCTCCGAGCGGTTACCCCGGACGAGATCACGGCAGTCCTGCAGGGCATGAAGCCCGGCCTGCCGATTCATATCCATATCGCCGAGCAGCAGAAGGAAGTGGACGATTGCCAGGCCTGGAGCGGGAGACGGCCGATCGAGTTGCTCTATGACCGCTGGAACGTGGACGAGCGCTGGTGCCTGATCCATGCGACCCATGCCGATGGCGGCGAGATCGAGCGCATGGCGAAGAGCGGCGCCGTGGTCGGCATCTGCCCTACGACCGAGGCCAATCTCGGCGACGGCATCTTTCCGGCGGTCGCCTATACCGACGCCGGTGGCCGCTTCGGGATCGGATCGGACAGCCATGTATCGGTCACAGTCTTCGAGGAGCTGCGCTGGCTCGAATACGGCCAACGGCTGAAGCATGAGCGCCGCAATCGCCTCCATGGCGGCGGGCAGAACAACATCGGGGGATACCTCTATGGCGCCGCGCTCGCGGGCGGTACGCAGGCCTTGGGTCAAAGGGTCGGGCGGATCGAGGCCGGCTGCCGGGCGGATTTGGTCGTGCTCGACGGGCGCCACCCGCTGCTCGCTAACATCAAGGCCGACGACATCCTCAGCCGATGGATATTTGCCGGCGCGATCCGCATGGTGCGCGATGTGATGGTCGCCGGTGACTGGGTGATCCAGGACTCGCGCCACCCGGACGAGATCGAGGCGGGTCGGGCCTTCGCCGCGTCGGTGCGGATATTGCTCGAGGACTGAGCCCTAGCTCCCGACCAGGACATCCGCGCCGACCGTGATCGCATCGGCGCTCTGGATGGTCACGATCTTGGTGTCGAGGAACTTGTCGGCATTGGTGTCGATCCAGACATCAACGCTGTTGCCATGGTCGGCGATGCCGACGCGGCCTGCGCGATCGGCTGCCGCAATCCCGCGCGTGTCGAAGTAGAGGTCGAGATCGAGCACATCCTGGCCGCCGGTCGCATTGCCGTCGAAGCCCTGGATCACGTCATAGCCGTCGAGCTTCGAGCCATAGATCACTGTGTCGTTGCCGGAGCCGACGTTCACCGTGTCGTCACCCTCCCGCCCGCGCAGCGTGTCGTTGCCGGCGCCACCATCGATCATGTTGTCCGCCTTGTCGCCGACGATGATGTTGTCCAGCGCGTTGCCAACGACGCTCACATTGGTGCCGAGGAACCCGGCCATGATCACGTTCTCGACGTAGAGCGGCATGGTGAAGTCGACGCGGGCGAACACCGCGTCCGTGCCGCCACCGGCAGCCTCGACGACCTTGTCCATTGGGTCATCGACCTCGTACACGTCATCGCCACCCTTACCGACCATGATGTCTGCACCATCGCCGCCGACCAGCGTGTTGGCGCCATCCGTCCCGGTCAGCGTGTTGTCGAGCAGATTGCCATAGCCGGCGATGGCGGAACCGGTGAGGATCAGATTCTCGATAAAGCTGGGCAGGAAGTACGTCTTGGTGCTGCTGTAGACGAGGTCGACGCCACCGGTATCGCCGACATAGGGGTCGAATTCGGACACTGTGTCGCCGGCATTGTCGACGTAATAGACGTCGTTCCCGCCGTCGCCGTGCATTTCGTCGGCGCCGGTGCCGCCGTCCAGCGTGTCGATGCCGGCGCCGCCCCAGAGCTTGTCGCTGCCGGAATCGCCCTTGAGCACGTTGTTGCCGTCGTTGCCGTGGAATTCGTTGGCGCTGCTGCCGCCGGTCGCAAAGAGGTTTGCATTGCCCGTTAGCGTGACATGCTCGATGCCGCTGAACGCCCCCGTGGTGAGATCGACGCTGATGCTCGCAACGACGAGATCGCCGTGGGTGCCGCCGGTCTCCTTGATCACGTCGGCGGCGCTGTCGATGACATAGGTGTCGTCGCCCTTGCCGCCGGTCATCGTGTCGGCGCCGGCGCCGCCGTCCAATATATCGTCGCCGTCGAGCCCAGTCAGGGTGTCGGAGCCGGCAAAGCCCATCAGGTAGTCATCGTGGTTGGAACCGGTGATGGTGTCCGCCCCGGCGAAGACCACGGTCAGGAAGCCGGTGGTGTCCTCCGCCGCCTGGTAGGTCTCGAACGTGACGGCGGACATCGACATGCCGGAAATCTCGAAGTCAACCTCACCCTTGGTATGGGCTGCGATGTCGGTGATCGTGCCGCCGGTGAAGCCGCCGCCGCTATAGGTGAACCCGGAGCCGGTGAACGTGACATCCGTGCCCATGTCGTTCTGCGTAGGGCCGGACCGACGGCTGGTCGCAGTCGTGGAATAAAGAAAGTCGCCGCCCAGGTCCTCGATGTCGAACTGGTAGAACACCGCGGCTTTGTCGAGATCTGTCGCGAACGTCGCCATCGCAACCTCCTCACGGGGAAGCCTGCCCTATGAGAGTGGGTCGATGGAGACCGGGCGCCGGTTGGGCGCTGACGCTGTCAGATTGCTGATATTGTGCCGACCGTCACAGTCTGCGTGGCGACCACTGGAGCAAGGTCTCGACGAAGCGCTTCAGGATCGGCCGGACCTTGGCCGCCTGGCCTTCGATATAGTCGAAGGGCAGGGCCTCGCGCATGTAGGTGCGTTGCGCGAGCTCGAGCTGGATGGCGTGGATGCCGTTGGCGGGATCGCCGTAGTGCCGGGTGATATAGCCGCCCTTGAACCGGCCGTTGACCACATGGCGATAGCCCGGCGAGTCACAGACCTGGGCGAGCTTTGCCGCGAGCCCGGAATCGGCGCTCTTGCCCTCGTTGGTGCCGATGTTGAAGTCCGGCAACTCGCCTTCGAACAGGCGCGGGATGTGGCCGCGGATGGAATGCGCGTCGAACAGCACGGCATGGCCGAAGCGCTGGCGGATACGCTTCAGCTCGTCACCGATCTTCTCGTGATAGGGTCGCCAGATCTCCGAGAGATACCAGGCGCGCCGCTCGACGCTGGGTGTGGCACCGGGCCTGAAGGCCGGCGTGCCGTCGAACAGGACGTCCGGATAGAGGCCCGTGGTCGCCGTCGCGTAAAGCGGCTTGTCATCCGGCGGCCGGTTGAGATCGATCGTGAACCGCGAATAGCGCGCGCCGAGCACACTGGCGCCGAGCGCGCCGGCGAAGTCGTAGAGTCGCGTCAGATGCCAGTCGGTGTCGGGCAGCGGCTGCGCGGCGTCGCTGAGGCCGTCGGCGACCTCCGGCGGCAGGTCGGTGCCGACATGGGGAATGCTGATCAGCAGCGGCGAATTGCCCTGGAAGAAGTGGTAAGGCGGCGTCTGGCTGGTGGTCATCGCGACTAACCGATCCGGATCACGGCGATGGTCGCCGGTTCTGGCGCTTCCAGCGAGAGCGGGAAGATCGGCATGTCGACCCGAAGGGTTTCGCCCTCGCCAATACCATGCCCGCTGACCGCCGCGTCGCCTTTGAGCGCATGGAACACGACGGTCCGCGCCGCGGCGACTTCAACGCTGCCCGGGCCCGGACGCTCGACCGTCAGCTCCGCCGCCGGGCCTTTCCGCGCAGCCATCAGGTTGAAGTCGCGGATGGCGCCGTCGATCAGGGTGCAGGCGGCGCGCCATCCACCGTCGAAACGGAACGGCTCGAACGGTTGGTCGATGCGGCGCTGGGGCGCCTCGTCGAAGGCCAGGGTGAATCCCGCGCCTTCGATCAGCATGATGCTGCGATCATAGCCGCTGAAATCCGAGAACGGACCGGACTGCTCCACCTCCGCGATACTCAGGCGCCAGAGCGTGTTGCCGCCCTGATCCTGCTCGACGATGATCTCGGTCGTCATGCCGCCGCCGTTCTTCCACGGCATACGCTTGTAGTCCTTGGGCTTCAGATGGGTCAGACGCACAGCGGTCGGCTCCAGCGGCCGGCCTGCAGCACGCCGCGGCAGGGATTGCCCCCGATCCAATAGGCGAGCTCGGCGGGGCGTGCGATGTCGAACACCGCGAGGTCCGCTGCCTTGCCGGCTTCGATCGTGCCGTGGCTGGCTGAAAGCCGAAGCGCACGGGCTGCATTCACGGTAACCCCGCGCAATGCCTCTTCCGGGGTGAAGCGGAAGAACGTGCAGGCCATGCTCAGCATGAGCAGCAGCGAAAGGGCGGGGGAGCTGCCCGGGTTGCTGTCGGTCGCGATCGCCATGGCAACGCCTGCCTTCCGGAAGCCGTCGATCGGCGGCAGCTTCGTTTCCCTAAGCGCGTAGAAGGCGCCGGGCAGCAGCACTGCCACGGTACCCGCCCTCGCCATGGCTGAGATGCCCGCGTCATTGGCCCATTCGAGATGCTCGGCCGAGAGCGCGCCGTATTCCGCCGCCAGCGCCGCGCCGTTGAGATCGCTCAGCTGCTCGGCATGCAGCTTCACCGGGATTCCGAGCTTCTTCGCCGTGTCGAACACCCGCCGGGTCTGCTCCGGCGAGAAGGCGATCTTCTCGCAGAACACATCGACGGCATCGATCAGGCCTTGCTGATGAAGCACCGGGATGATGCGATCGCATACCAGGGCGATGTAGTCGTCGCTGCGATCCGTGAACTCCGGCGGCAAAGCATGGGCGGCGAGGCAGGTCTTGCGGACGGTGAGCGGCAGCTGCTCGCCCAGGCGCTGTGCGGCGCGAAGCTGCCGGCCCTCGGTTTCGAGATCGAGGCCGTAGCCGGATTTGATCTCGACTGTGGTGACGCCTTCGGCGAGGAGGGGCTGCAGGCGCTGCTTTGCGCTCTCCACGAGTTCCGGCTCGCCGGCGGCGCGGGTCGCCTTCACGGTCGAGACGATGCCGCCGCCGGCCTTGGCGATCTCCTCGTAAGTGGCGCCTTTGAGGCGCAGCTCGAACTCGTTCGCGCGGTCGCCGCCATAGACGATATGCGTGTGGCAATCGATCAGGCCCGGCGTGACCCAACAGTTCTTGAGATCGACGCGCTCCTTGGCCGGGCCCGCGTCCTTGCGCGAGCCTACCCAGGCGATCTTGCCGCCGTTGATCGCGATCGCCGCGTCCTCGATCGCACCATAAGGGACGGCGCCCGCCATCGTGGCGGCGCGGCAATTCTCCAGAAGGAGATCGTAGGGCACGTCACCGCCCCAGCATCGGCAGCTTCAGCCCCTTCTCGCGCGCGAAGTCCTGCGCGATCTCATAGCCCGCATCGGCATGGCGCATGACGCCGGTGCCGGGATCGTTGGTGAGCACGCGCTCAAGACGTGCCGCCGCTTCTTTCGATCCGTCGCAGACGATGACCATGCCGGCGTGCTGGGAAAAGCCCATGCCGACGCCGCCGCCGTGATGCAGGCTGACCCAAGTGGCACCCGAGGCGCAGTTCAGCAGCGCATTCAAGAGCGGCCAATCGGATACGGCATCCGATCCGTCCCTCATGCCCTCGGTCTCGCGGTTCGGCGAGGCGACCGACCCGGAGTCGAGATGGTCCCGGCCGATCACGATCGGCGCCTTCAGCTCGCCGTTGGCCACCATCTCGTTGAAGGCGAGGCCGAGCCGGGCACGGTCGCCGAGGCCGACCCAGCAGATGCGCGCGGGCAGGCCCTGGAACTGGATCCGCTCCTTCGCCATGTCGAGCCAGTTGTGGAGATGCCGGTCGTGCGGCATCAGCTCCTTGACCTTCGCATCGGTCCTCAAGATGTCCTCGGCCTCACCGGAGAGTGCAGCCCAGCGGAAGGGGCCGACGCCCTTGCAGAACAGGGGACGGATATAGGCGGGGACGAAACCGGGGAAGTCGAAGGCGTTCTCGACGCCGGCCTCCATCGCCATCTGCCGGATGTTGTTGCCGTAGTCGAAGGTGGGAATCCCGAGCTTCTGGAAGCCGAGCATGGCACGGACCTGCAGCGCCATGGACTCCTTCGCGGCCTTCACCGTGCCTTCGGGGTCCTTGCGGCGCATTTCTGCGGCTTTGGCGAGCGACCAGCCAGCTGGGAGATAGCCGTTCAGTGGATCATGGGCGCTGGTCTGGTCCGTCACCATGTCGGGGCGGATGCCGCGCTTCAGGATCTCCGGGAAGATCTCCGCCGCATTGCCCAGCAGGCCGACCGAGATCGCCTTGCCGTCCTTCTTGGCCTTGTCGAGGATGGCGAGCGCTTCATCCAGCGACTGCGCTTTGGTGTCGAGATAGCGCGTCTCCATCCGCTTCTCGATCCGCGACGGTTCGCATTCCACGGCCAGCATCGAAGCGCCGGCCATGGTCGCCGCAAGCGGCTGCGCGCCGCCCATGCCGCCCAACCCACCGGTCAGGATCCAGCGACCCTTGAGATCGCCGCCGTAATGCTGCTGACCGGCTTCGGCGAAGGTCTCGTAGGTGCCCTGCACGATGCCCTGGCTCCCGATATAGATCCAGGAGCCGGCCGTCATTTGGCCGTACATCATCAGGCCCTTGGCATCGAGCTCCCGGAAATGCTCCCAAGTCGCCCAATGCGGCACCAAGTTGGAATTGGCCAGCAGCACCCGCGGGGCATCCTTGTGGGTCCGGAACACGCCGACCGGCTTGCCGGACTGGATAAGCAGGGTCTCGTCTTCCTCGAGGTCCTTCAGGCTGGCGACGATGCGATCGAAGCAGTCCCAGTTCCGGGCGGCCCGGCCGATGCCGCCATAGACCACCAGTTCCGCTGGGTTCTCAGCCACTTCCGGATCGAGGTTGTTCATCAACATGCGGAGCGGCGCCTCGGTCAGCCAGGACTTGGCGTTGAGCTTGGGACCGCGTGGTGCGCGGATCACCCTCTGGTTCGAGGCTTGGTTCGACGCTGGGGCGGGAGCGTTGGCGGCGTCCATCGGGGGCCATCCCTCTTAACTTGTATATACAAGCTGCATGACTATCACTGCCACGCGGCGGATCGCAAGCCGGATGCGGGGCCGATCGCGGAAAAGTCCGGATCCAGCCGTGATTTCAACACAAGCGCATGCAACATTCCCGGACCCTGTCTGTTGTTATGGCGGGTCGGCGGGGTATGAGCGAGAGGAAGAGAATGACCTGGAAAGCATTCAGCGCAAGCGCGATCGCAGCCTTTGCCTTTTTCATGGCCGGTCCGGGCCCACTCCAGGCGCAGGATGCGTCACAGCCGACCAACCACTGCGATCGCGGCGACAAGATCGACGGCAGCACGGCGAACGATGCGCGGAAGAAGCTCGAGGCGGCCGGTTACATCGACGTGACACAGCTTAACAAGGGCTGCGACAACGTCTGGCATGCCGTCGCCCGCGCCAATGGCAACGTCGTCAACGTGATGGTGGCGCCCGACGGCTCAGTCCACCAGGAAACCAACTGAGGGCGGCTCAGCGGAACGCCGCAAGCAGTCCCGCTACGATGACGATGCCGACCAGCCCGCCGATGAAGACGGCGCGCAACCAGGGCTTCTTCAGGATGATCTCACCCTGGCGAGCCTTGCCGTCGGGATAGGTGAAACGGTCGGGGCGAGGCGTCATCACGTGTCGGCCTCCCTCAATGCTTGGTCGGCTTCTTGTGCTTGAAATATTCCACCTGACGCAGGCGTTTCTCGGCCTCGGCCTTGGTCTTGTAGGGTCCTCCGAGATTCTTCTTCCCGTCCTCGGAAACGACCTTGTATCCCTCTCTGACTTTGACGATCATGGCACTATCTCCGGCTGCCGGACGGTGCGCTCTCACGGTGAAATGGGTGCCGTCGGGAAGCGTTCCAAGCGGAAAAGCCGGATGATCAAGGAGTACGACCCATGCCGCATACGCCCCTGGTTGTCCTGATCGTCGCCGCCGCGCTCGGCCCCGCGATCCTCGACGTGGTGCGGCTCGCCAAATGCGCCGTCGCACCCTGCCGATGCCGGCACTGAGCGGGATTGGGCATCTCTAGGAAACCGCCGCAATCTCCGCGTTGCGCTTCTCGCCCCGAATCGGACGGTGATCCGTCGCGATCAGCGAGTAGAAGGTCGGCAACACGAACAGCGTGAACAGCGTGCCGATCGCCATCCCCGAGACGATCACCAGGCCGATCGAGAAGCGGCTGGCGGCACCCGCACCCGTCGCGACCAGCAGCGGTATGAGGCCCACCACCATCGCGGCCGTGGTCATCAGGATCGGGCGGAGACGAACACCGGCCGCCTCGACGATCGCGCTGCGCTTGTCGAGGTTCTTGTGCCGCTGCAGCTCGTTGGCGAACTCCGTCATCAGGATGCCGTGCTTGGCGATCAATCCGACCAGGGTCACGAGGCCGACCTGGGTATAGATGTTCAGGGTCTGGACGCCGAAATAGAGCGGGATCAAGGCGCCGCAAATCGCAAGCGGCACGCTCACCAGGATCACGAGCGGATCCAGCAGACTCTCGAACTGCGCCGCAAGCACCAGGTAGATGACGACGATCGCGAAGACCAGGGTGATCTGCAGCTGCGTGCCTTCCTGCACGAACTGGCGCGATTCCGAGAGGAAGTCCCGGTGATACGAGGCGGGCAGTACCTCATCGGCCGTCTCGTTCAGGAAGGCGACCGCCTGGCCCATGGTGACGCCCGGCATCGGCACGGCCGAGAAGGTCGCCGAATTCAGCTGGTTGTAGTGGGTGAGGGCGTTGGGGTCTATGCCGGTAGAGATCGAGACCACGGTCGAGAGCGGCACGAGACTGTCGCTGCCGGTGCGCACGTAGTAGCGCCCCAGGCTTTCCGCGCTGAGGCGCTCGCGGCGCGGCACCTGAGGGATCACCTCGTAAGAACGTCCGCTGAAGTTGAAGCGGTTGATGTAGTTTCCGCCGAGCATCACCGCCATGGTGTCACCGATTTTCGCCATGTTGATGCCGAGATCGCTGGCCTTGGCGCGGTCGATGTTCACCCGCACCACCGGGCTGTTGTAGTCGAGATCGCTGTCCACCACGATGAACTGGCCGCTCTTGCGGGCGCGGTCCTTGATCTCCTGCATGTATTTGTAGATCTGCGGGAAGTCGTCCGGCGCGCTGATCACCATCGCGACCGGGAGTCCGCCCGTGCCACCCGGTAATGGCGGCAGGTTGAAGGCGAAGACCTGCATGCCGGTGATCTGGTTGAGCTTGCCCTGGACCTGCGGCAGCAGCTGCATGGTGGTCTGCTTCCGCTCGGCCCAGTCCTTCACGATCATGCCGGAAATGCTGGCGTTGACCCCTTCAAAGCCGTTGACGATGAAGCGGCCGGTGGTCTCGGGGAAGGATTGATAGACCTTGTCGAGCTGATCGCTGAAGATTCGCGTGTAGTCGAGGTTGGAGTATTGCGGCCCCTTGCCGAGGGCGAAGATGACGCCCTGGTCCTCGGCTGGCGCCAGCTCGGAATTGGTGTGCAGGAATAGAAACGCGAGCAGCGCCATGATCGCCGCGCCGAATAGCACGACCACCGGCCGGTAGTAGAGCGTCGAGGCCAGCATCCTGGTATAGACCCGGGTGATCGCCGAGAAGCTGCGATCGATCATGGACGGGAACCATCCGGTGCTCATCTCGTGATTGAGCAGCAACGAGCACATCATCGGTGACAAGGTCAAAGCGACGATGCCGGAGATGATGACCGTGCCGGCCAGGGTGAAGGCGAACTCGCGGAACAGCGTGCCGGTCAGGCCGGTGAGGAAGCCGATCGGCGCGTAGACCGCGGCGAGGGTGATGGTCATGGCGATGACCGGCCCGGCGATCTCGCGGGCCCCTAAGAGCGCCGCCTGCACCGGCGACAAGCCCTCCTCGATATGCCGGTGGATGTTCTCCACGACGACGATTGCGTCATCGACCACGAGGCCGATGGCCAACACCATGGCGAGCAGGGTCAGGAGATTGATGGTGAAGCCCAGCGCCAGCATGATGATACCGGCGCCGATCAGCGAAAGCGGGATGGTGACGACCGGGATCACCACCGAGCGGAAGGTGCCGAGAAAGAGGAAGATCACCCCGATCACGATCACGATCGCCAGGAGCAGGGTGTGCTCGACCTCGTGGATCGACGAGTTGATGAACTTCGTCGAGTCATAGGCGATGCCCATCTTCACCGTGGGCGGCAGGCTGCGCTCGAGATCCGGCACCATCTTGCGGATGTCGGCCACGATGTTCAGCGGGTTGCCGTTCGGCGTCGACTGGATGCCGATGAACACCGCGTGCTGTCCGTTCATCAGCACAGAGGAATCATAGGATTCCGCCGAGAGATCGACGGTGCCGATATCCTGGAGGCGAATCAGCGTGTCGCCGCTGGACTTGACCACCATGCGCCGGAACTGGTCCAGCGACGTCAAGTCGGTGTTCGCCGTGATGTTGGAGACCGTGAAATAGCCCTTGGTCTGGCCCGGCGCCGACTGGAAGTTGTTGGCCGAGATGGCGGCGGAAACGTCGGACGCGGTCACGCCGAGTGCCGTCATGCGGTCGGGATCGAGCCAGAGCCGCATGGCGAAAGTTTGGCCGCCCAGGATCTCCGCCGACGCCACGCCGTTGACCGTGGCGAGCAGCGGCTGCACCACGCGCGAAAGGTGGTCGGTGATCGCCGCCTCGTTCAGCTGGTCCGAGGCGAAGCCGATATACATGATGTCGGTCGTCTGTCCGGTCTGCTTGGTGATGACCGGATCGTTCGATTCCCGCGGGATCAGGTATTTGACCTGCTGCACCTTGGCCATGACGTCGGTCATGGCCTTGTTCGGGTCGTAGTTCAGGCGCACGTAGACCGAGATCCGACTGGTGCTCTGGGTCGAGGACGAGGTCATGTAGTCGATGCCCTCGGCGCTCGAGACCGCCTGCTCGATCGGTTGGGTGATGAAGCCCTGCATCAGGTCGGGCGAGGCGCCGGGATAGACCGTGAGCACCGTGATCACGGTGTTCTGCAGCTCCGGATATTGCCGGATCGGCAGGTTGAAGAAGGCGCGGCCGCCGATCAGCAGGATCAGCAGGCTCACCACCGTGGCGAGGACCGGACGTCGGATGAAGATGTCGGTGAAGCGCATGGGACCTGTGCTCCGCGCTCTTACTCGACCGGCAGCTGCCCGGGATTGACCAGGCTCTTGTCGTCGGAAAGGGAGACAGTGGCGCCGGTATGCAGTTTGAGCTGGCCGCCTACGACGACGCGGTCGCCCGCCTGAATGCCTTTGAGGATGCTGACCTTGTCGCCCACACGCTGACCAAGCGTCACGAAAACCTGCTCTATTTTGTAAGGCGGCTTTCCCAACATCGCGGCATGTTCGGAAGACCGCACCAGGAAGACCGAGTCACCGTAGACCGTGTAATCGATCGCCGTCTCCGGCACCGTGACCACGTTGGGCCGCGGCGGCAGGATCACGTCGATCCGGCCATACATGCCCGGCTGGAGGGCGTGATCCGGGTTCGGCAACTTGGCCCGGATCTGCAGTGCACGCATGCTGGGATCAACCTGCGGATCGATGGTCAGGATTTCCGCTGCGAAGGCGCGGTCCGGATAGGCGTCGACGTGAAATTCGACCTTCTGGCCGTCCGAGACCTTGGCCCGTTCCTGCTCCGGCAAGGTGAAATCGACATAAAGGTTGTCTAGATCGGTCAGGGTGACGACGGCGGCACCGGCGGCCAGATATTGGCCGAGATTCACTTGCCGGATGCCAAGCACGCCATCGAAGGGGGCCTTGATCGCCTTGTAGTCGATGTTCGCCTGCGACTTGGCGATTCCGGCGTTGGCCTGGTCGAGCAGGCTCTGCTGCTGGTCCACTTCCTGACGGGAGCCGAACTCCTTGCTGGCGAGCTGCTTGGCGCGGGCAAGGTTGACCAGGGCGAGGCGCGCCTGGGCCTGGAAAGTGGCGAGATCGGCGCGCTCGGTCGCGTCGTCCTGCTGCACGAGCAGCGCTCCCTTGGTCACCGCATCGCCGGATTCGAACTTGATCGCCAGGATCCGCCCCTCGACCTCCGGCGAGATGGTCACCTGGTGCACCGCCATCATGGTGCCGATCGCCTCCAGGTATTGCGGTACATCTTCGGTGGTCGCGAGCGCCGTCGCCACCGGCGTCGGCGGGGGGACGTTCCCCGCGAAGTAGGCGGCGATCATCTTCTGCTTGAACTGCTCCATCCCAAAAAAGCCGCCCAGCAGCAGGACGACGAGCACCAGCACGACCAGGAACCACACGGCGCGACGCGTGCGGCTCGGGGTCTTCCCGGGGGGTGTCCCTGGGCGCTGCTCGGACTGCGAGCGCTGGGGTGTTCTCAGATCGCTCGGGGGTACGCTATCCATATAGACCCTTTGATCCCGGCCGGCCGAGCCTGGGCATTCCTCATCATGTCGAACGAGCGGCGGCCGATTCGACACGCTTCCCTGAGAGGGAGATGGAGCGGGCGGCCGGTGGCGCAAGACCCGCGCCGCCAGTCACGGGGTGGGCCACCGTGCGGCGCGAAGCGGCGATAAGTTAGTCACAAACAACTGACTGTAAAGCGGCATTCCGGCGCAAGTAACGACCGGCTCCGTGACACTCCGGTTGACACCCATGACCCCGCGCGGTACATCGGCGCCGCCTTCGGGTCGCCCGATCCGAGGCAACGAAATGCGCGGGCGTAGCTCAGTTGGTTAGAGCGCCGGCCTGTCACGCCGGAGGCCGCGGGTTCAAGTCCCGTCGCTCGCGCCATTCTCGATTCGATCAGCCAAAAATATCTTGTAAAATCAAGGATCTGCGGGCCGTTCTTTAGGGCTGAATCGGGCCGAAAAGGACGCATTTAAGCTTTGACCGAGGGTAACCCGGCACTATAGTAACGCGGCTTTTGAGTCGCTTTTTCGCAACGCAATCTTGCTTAAATGCGGCGCAGCAAGTGGCCTCACGCGGGGGTTCGTGGGGAGGGAGAGACCAGGCGCATGGACGCATTGCTTCGGGAATACCTGCCGATTCTCATCTTCCTGGTGATCGCCATCGGCTTGACGGCGGTCATGCTCGCGGCCTCGCTGGTCCTCGGGAAGCAGAATCCGGATTCCGAGAAGCTCTCGCCCTATGAATGCGGCTTCGAGGCCTTCGACGACGCGCGGCGCCAGTTCGACGTGCGCTTCTACCTGGTCTCGATCCTGTTCATCATCTTCGACCTCGAGGTCGCCTTCCTCTTCCCCTGGGCCGTGACGCTCGGGAAGATCGGCATCTTCGGCTTCTGGTCGATGATGATCTTCCTCGGCGTGCTGACCGTGGGCTTCGTCTACGAATGGAAGAAGGGAGCGCTGGAATGGGAGTGAGCGACAGTCTCGCCAGGACCCAGGCGGCGCCTCTGCCGCCCGGCGCCGACCAGGACGCCGCCCTGAAACAGGTGACAGACGAGCTCTCCGACAAGGGCTTCGTCGTCGCCCAGATGGACAAGCTGGTCAATTGGGCGCGCACCGGCTCGCTCTGGCCGATGACCTTCGGCCTGGCCTGCTGCGCGGTCGAGATGATGCACGCCTACATGAGCCGCTATGATCTCGACCGGTTCGGCGTCATCCCGCGGGGCAGCCCGCGGCAGTCCGATGTGATGATCGTCGCCGGCACGCTCACCAACAAGATGGCGCCGGCTTTGCGCAAGGTCTACGACCAGATGCCCGAGCCGCGCTGGGTGATCTCCATGGGCTCCTGCGCCAATGGCGGCGGCTACTACCACTATTCCTATTCGGTCGTACGGGGATGCGACCGGATCGTGCCGGTCGATATCTACGTGCCCGGCTGCCCGCCGACCGCGGAAGCTTTGGTCTACGGCATCCTGCAGCTCCAGAAGAAGATCCGGCGCACCTCCACCATCGCACGTTAGTTTCCGTTTCCGAAGACGAGGTTTCGACAGAATGAGCGGCGCCGATCGCGAATTGGCCGACTATATCGCGGGCGCCTTGGGTCCGGCCGTGGTCGGAACCAAGGTTGTGCTCGGCGAGCTCAGCGTCGAGGTGCGCCCCGCCGACATTGTGAAGGCCGCGAAGTTCCTCCGCGACGACCCGAACTGCCTGTTCAAGCAGCTGATCGATATTTGCGGCGTCGACTATCCCGACCACGAAAAGCGGTTCGACGTCGTCTATCACCTGCTGAGCCTGAAGAAGAACATGCGTATCCGGCTCCGCGCACGGGTGGGCGAGGAGGAGGCGATCGCCTCGGTGACCGAGGTCTGGCCTGCGGCCCAGTGGTTCGAGCGCGAAGCCTACGACATGTACGGCATCTATTTCAGCGACAACCCCGATCTGCGGCGCATCCTCACCGACTACGGCTTCGAGGGGCATCCCTTCCGCAAGGATTTCCCGCTGACCGGCTATATCGAGGTCCGCTACGACGAGACCCAGAAGCGGGTGGTCTACGAGCCGGTGGAACTCGTGCAGGAGTTCCGCAGCTTCGACTTCCTGTCACCTTGGGAAGGCATGCTGCAGCAGCGGCCGCTTCCGGGCGACGAGAAGGCGGGCGTGCCCGGTCCGATGGACAAGGCGCCGGCCAACCCGGGCGCCGGTCCATCGCCGAACCCGCCCACCGGAACCACTCCGCCCAACAAGGCATCCTGATGGCCGAGACTCAGATTAAGCCGATCACCATGAATTTCGGGCCGCAGCATCCCGCCGCCCACGGCGTGCTGCGCATGGTTATGGAGATGGACGGCGAGGTCGTGCGCCGGGTCGACCCGCATATCGGCCTCCTGCATCGCGGCACCGAGAAGCTGATCGAGTACAAGACCTATCTCCAGGCGATCCCGTATTTCGACCGGCTCGATTACGTGAGCCCGATGTGCCAGGAGCACGCTTTCGTACTCGCGATCGAGAAGCTCATGGGGCTCGAAGTGCCGCCACGCGGCCAGTACATCCGCGTGATGTTCGACGAGATCACCCGGATCCTCAACCATCTGCTGAACATCCCGGCCTATGCCAGCGACGTCGGCGCGGTGACGCCGTTCCTCTGGGCCTTCGAGCAGCGCGAGCTGCTGATGGAGTTCTATGAGCGGGTCAGCGGCGCCCGACTGCATGCCTGCTACTACCGGCCCGGCGGCGTGCACCAGGATCTGCCGGCCGGCATCCTCGACGACATCTGGGAATGGAGCGAGCAGTTCCCGCAACTGATCGACGACCTCGAGGGGCTGCTGACCGAGAACCGCATCTTCAAGCAGCGTCTGGTCGATATCGCGCCGGTCTCGGCCGAGGATGCGATCGCCTGGGGCTTCACCGGGCCGAACCTGCGCGCCTCCAACGTCGCCTGGGACCTCAGGAAGTCGCAGCCCTACATGGTCTACGACAAGATGGAGTTCGGCATCCCGGTCGGAAAGAACGGCGACTGCTACGACCGTTATCTCCTGCGGGTCGAGGAGATGCGCCAGTCGAACGAGATCATCCGGCAATGCGTGAAGGCGATGCCGGGCGGTCCCGCCAGTGCCATCGACCGCAAGGTGGCGCCGCCGCATCGGGGCGAGATGAAGCATTCGATGGAAGCGCTGATCCATCACTTCAAGCTCTACACCGAGGGCTTCCACGTGCCCGAGGGCGAGGCCTATGCGGCGGTCGAGGCGCCGAAGGGCGAGTTCGGCGTGTATCTCGTCTCCGACGGCAGCAACCGGCCCTATCGCTGCAAGATCCGCGCGCCGGGATTCCCGCACCTGGCGGCGATGGATTTCCTGTGCAACGGCTACATGCTGGCGGATTCGGTCGCGATCCTCGGCTCCCTGGACATCGTTTTCGGCGAGATCGATCGATGAGCGGATCGGACAATCACAGCTTCGAGCAGCCGACGAGCTTCGCCTTCACGCCGGAGAACCTGGCGCAGGCGCAGAAGCACATGGCGAAATACCCGAAGGGCCGGCAAGCCTCGGCGGTGATGCCGCTGCTCTGGTTGGTGCAATACCAAGAAGGCTGGGTCTCGCGTGCCGCGATGGACGTGGTCGCCGCGATGCTCGACATGGCGCCGATCCGGGTCTACGAGGTCGGCACTTTCTATACGATGTTCAGCCTGGAGCCGAAGGGCAAGCACCTGATCCAGGTCTGCCGCACCACGCCGTGCTGGCTGCGCGGCTCGGACGCGCTGACCGAGCTCTGCAAGAACAAGCTCGGCATCGGTCTCCACGAGACCACCAAGGACGGCAAGTTCACGCTGATGGAGGTCGAGTGTCTCGGCGCATGCGTGAACGCGCCGATGGTGCAGATCAACGACGACTTCTACGAAGACCTGACGCCGGAGACTCTCTCGCGCGTGCTCGACGAGCTCGCGGCCGGGCGGCAGCCCAAGGTCGGCCCGCAGGTCGACCGCCTGAACTCGGCACCGGTCGGCGGCATGACGACGTTGAAAGATCTGCCAAGTGGAGCGGGGGAGTAGGCCATGGCGCTCCAGGACAAAGACCGTATCTTCCTCAATCTCTATGGCCAGGACGACTGGAAGCTCGCCGGTGCCAAGCGCCGCGGCATCTGGGACGACACCAAGGCGATCCTCGCCAAGGGCCGGGACGCGATCATCGACGAAGTGAAGAAGTCGGACCTGCGCGGCCGCGGCGGCGCCGGCTTCCCGACCGGCCTCAAATGGTCCTTCATGCCCAAGCAGTCCGACGGGCGGCCGGCCTATCTCGTCGTCAACGCCGACGAATCCGAGCCCGGCACCTGCAAGGACCGCGAGATCATGCGGTTCGATCCGCACATGCTGCTGGAAGGCTGCCTGGTGGGCGGCTTCGCCATGGGCGCCACCGCCGCCTATATCTATGTCCGCGGCGAGTTCTGGCTGGAATACGAGCATCTGCAGGCGGCGATCGACGAAGCCTATGACGCCGGCTTGATCGGCAAGAACGCCTCGGGCTCCGGCTACGACTTCGACATCTTTGTCCATCGCGGCGCCGGCGCCTATATCTGCGGCGAGGAGACCGGGCTCATCGAGAGCCTCGAGGGCAAGAAGGGCCAGCCGCGGCTGAAGCCGCCGTTTCCCGCGGCCTGCGGCCTCTACGGGCGCCCCTCGACCGTCAGCAACGTCGAGACCGTGGCCAATGCGCCGGCGATCATGCGCCGGGGTTCCGCCTGGTTCGCGGCGCTCGGCCGTCCGAAGAACACCGGCACCAAGCTCTTCTGCATCTCCGGGCACGTGAACAAGCCCTGCAATGTGGAAGAGGAGATGGGCATTCCCTTGAAAGAGCTGATCGAGCGCCATGCCGGCGGCGTGCGCGGCGGCTGGGACAACCTGCTCGCGGTCATTCCGGGCGGTGCCTCGGTGCCGCTGCTGCCGAAATCGATCTGCGACACCGTGCTGATGGATTTCGACTCCCTGCGCGCCGTGCAGTCCGGCCTGGGCACCGCGGCGGTCATCGTGATGGACAAGTCCACGGACTTGATCGCGGCGATCGAGCGCCTCGCACATTTCTACATGCATGAGAGCTGCGGGCAATGCACGCCGTGCCGCGAGGGCACCGGCTGGATGTACCGCATCATGCAGCGTTTCGTGCGCGGCAACGGCGAGCCCCAGGAGATCGATATGCTGATCGACATCTCCAAGCAGATCGAAGGCCACACGATCTGTGCCCTGGGCGATGCGGCAGCCTGGCCGATCCAGGGCCTGGTCCGCCACTTCCGTCCGCTGATCGAGGAGCGCATGCTGCAGTATTCGGGCCGGAAGGCGGCGGAGTAGACCATGCCGAAGATGACGATCGACGGCATCCAGATCGAGGTCCCGGCGGGCATCAACGTGCTGCAGGCCTGCGAGCTCGCCGGCAAGGAGATCCCGCGCTTCTGCTATCACGACCGCCTCTCGGTTGCCGGCAATTGCCGCATGTGCCTGGTGGAACAGGAGAAGGCGCCGAAACCGATCGCGAGCTGCGCCATGCCGGTCGCCGAAGGGATGGTGATCAAGACCGACACGCCGATGGTGAAGAAGGCCCGGAACGGCGTGATGGAGTTCCTGCTGATCAACCATCCGCTCGACTGCCCGATTTGCGACCAGGGCGGCGAGTGCGATCTGCAGGACCAGGCCATGGCCTATGGCCGCGGGTTCTCCCGCTATGCCGAAGAGAAGCGCGCCGTCACCGACAAGGAGTTCGGCCCGCTGGTCAAGACCGTGATGACGCGCTGCATCCAGTGCACGCGCTGCATCCGCTTCTCGACCGAGATCGCCGGCGTCGAGACCCTCGGCGGCACCAACCGCGGCGAGCATCTCGAGATCACCACCTACGTCGAGAAGACCATCGATTCCGAGCTCTCCGGGAATCTCATCGACGTCTGCCCGGTCGGCGCGTTGACCTCCAAGCCCTACGCCTTCACGGCACGGCCTTGGGAGCTGATGAAGACGGATTCGATCGACGTCTCTGACGCGACCGGCACCAACATCCGGCTCGACACCCGCGGCCGCGAAGTGCTGCGCGTGCTCCCGCGCCTCAACGAGGACGTGAACGAGGAGTGGATGGCCGACAAGGGCCGATTCAACGTGGACGGCCTCATGCGCCAGCGCCTCGACCGACCCTATGTGCGGGTCGATGGCAAGCTAAAGCCCGCGAGCTGGACCGAAGCCTTCGATGCGATCGCCGCGCGCCTCAAAGGCGTCGCGGGTCGCAAGATGGCGGCGCTGGCCGGCGACCTCTGCGATGCGGAGTCGATGTTCGCCCTCAAGGAGCTGATGGCCGCGCTCGGCTGCGGCAATCTCGATTGCCGGCAGGATGGCGCCGCGGTCGATCCCAAGGTGCGCGCCTCCTATCTCTTCAATTCGACCATCGCCGGCATCGATAAGACCGATGCGATCCTGCTGATCGGCACCAATCCACGCTGGGAGTCGCCCGTCATCAATGCCCGGATCCGCAAGCGCTACCTGAAGCGCGGCGTCCGCATCGCCTCGATCGGGCCGAAGCAGGACCTGACCTATCCGGTCGAGCTGCTTGGCGCCGGGCCGGAGACGCTGAACGAGATCGCCTCCGGCAAGCATCCCTTCGCCCAGGTGCTGAAGGATGCCAAAGCACCGATGTTGATCCTCGGCATGGGCGCGCTGGCGCGGGCGGAAGGTGCCGCAGTCCTCGCTGCGGCGCGCGCGGTTGCGGATTCCTGCAACCTCGTCCGTGAAGATTGGAACGGGTTCAACGTGCTGCACACCGGCGCTGGCCGTGTAGCAGGGCTTGAGCTTGGCTTCGTGCCGCAGGGCAGCGGGGCGCTGGCCGGCGGGCGCGACATCGGCGGCATTCTCGACGGTGCGCGCAAAGGCGAGATCGACTTTGTCTATCTGCTCGGGGCCGACGAGATCGATCCCAGCCATCTCGGGCGCGCCTTCGTGGTCTATCAGGGCCATCACGGCGATCGCGGCGCCCATCGCGCCGACGTCATCCTGCCGGGCGCCGCCTATACCGAAAAGGACGGCACCTACATGAACACCGAGGGGCGGGCGCAGCTCGCCATGCTGGCAATCTTCCCGCCGGGCGAAGCGAAGGAGGACTGGGCGATCCTGCGCGCGCTCTCCGAGCATCTCGGCAAGCCGCTCGGCTACGACACGCTCGATCAATTGCGGGCAAAGCTCTATCAGGCCAACCGGCGCTTCCAGAGGCTGAACGCGGTCGAGCCGGCAGCCTGGGAGCCGTTCGGCACGGCGGGTGCGATGGAGTCGAAGCCGTTCGAGCCGCCGATCGCCAACTACTACATGACCGATCCGATCAGCCGCGCCTCGGCGACCATGGCCGAGTGCACCGAGGCCTTCGTCGGCACGAAAGCGAAGACCGGGACCCATGGTTAGCAACGCATTCGCCACATGGCTGGGGCTGGGGTCGTATGTCGGCACGACGATCTTCATCGTTCTGATGATCGTCTGCATCATCCTGCCGCTGCTGCTGGCGGTCGCCTATCTCACCTATGCCGAGCGCAAAGTGCTGGCGGCGATGCAGATCCGCCGCGGCCCCAACGTGGTGGGGCCGTTCGGCCTGTTGCAGCCGATCGCCGACGGCGTGAAGCTCCTGTTCAAGGAGACGATCATTCCCTCGGGCGCCAGCCGCGCGACCTTCATCGTGGCGCCGATGATCACCTTCGTGCTGAGCCTGGTCGCCTGGGCGGTGATCCCGTTCGCGGACGGCGTCGTGCTCGCCAACATTAACGTGGGCATCCTTTATCTCTTCGCCATCTCCTCGCTCGGCGTCTACGGCATCATCCTCGCCGGCTGGGCCTCGAACTCGAAATACCCGTTCCTCGGCGCCCTCAGGTCGGCGGCGCAGATGGTCTCCTACGAAGTGTCGATCGGCTTCGTCATGGTGACCGTGCTGATGTGCGTCGGCTCGCTCAACATCAACGACATCGTCAAAGCACAGCACACGATCTGGTTCTGCATCCCGCTGTTCCCGATGTTCGTCGTCTTCTTCATTTCGGCCTTGGCGGAGACCAACCGGCCGCCCTTCGACCTGCCGGAAGCGGAGTCCGAGCTGGTGGCCGGTTATTTCTCGGAGTACTCGGCCTTCACCTTCGCGCTCTTCTTCCTCGGCGAATACGCCAACATCTGGCTGATGTCGGCGATGACCAGCATCCTGTTCCTCGGCGGATGGCAGCCGCCTTTCGGCTGGGAACCGTTCGGCGCATCGGGATGGACCGGCGTCTGGCAGGCGCTCTGGTTCGCCGCCAAGGTCGCCTTCGTCGCCTTCTGCTTCCTCTGGGTGCGCGCAACCTTCCCGCGCTATCGCTATGACCAGCTGATGCGGCTCGGTTGGAAAGTGTTCCTGCCGCTCTCCCTGGCGATGGTTGTCTTTTATTCCGGGGCGCTTCTGGTTCTGGGCCTGGTGCCGAACCAGGCGACACCCGCGGCTGCGCAAAGCACTGCGCCCCAAACCACAGGAGCTTCGCAATGAGCGCGCTCGACCGGACCCTGCGCAGCTTCCTCCTCAAAGAGCTGGTGAGCGGCATGGCGCTCACCTTCCGCTATATCTTCCGCGAGAAGGTGACGCTGAACTATCCCTATCAAAAAGGTCCGCTCTCGCCGCGGTTCAGAGGCGAGCATGTGCTGCGCCGCTATCCCAACGGCGAGGAGCGCTGTATCGCCTGCAAGCTCTGCGAGGCGATCTGCCCGGCCCAGGCCATCACCATCGAGGCCGAGCCCCGGGCCGACGGCAGCCGGCGCACCACGCGCTACGACATCGACATGACCAAGTGCATCTATTGCGGCTTCTGCCAGGAGGCCTGTCCGGTCGATGCCATCGTCGAAGGACCGAACTTCGAGTTCGCTTCCGAGACCCGTGAGGAGCTGTTCTACAACAAGGAAAAGCTCCTGGAGAACGGCGAGCGCTGGGAATCCGAGATCGCGGCCAACATCGCCGCCGACGCGCCCTATCGGTGACGCCCCAGGGGAATCAGAGATGATCGTCCAGGCCATCGCCTTCTGGGTCTTCGCCATCGTCGCCGTGATCTCCGGCGCGCTCGTCGTGGCGAACCGCAACCCGGTCTATTCCGTCCTCTTCCTGATCCTGACCTTCTTCAACGCCGCCGGGCTTTTCGTGCTGCTGGGCGCCGAGTTCCTGGCGATGATGCTGGTCGTGGTCTATGTCGGCGCCGTCGCGGTGCTGTTCCTGTTCGTCGTCATGATGCTCGACATCAACTTCGTGGCGCTCAGGCAGGGCTTTGTCCGTTATTTGCCGATCGGCGCCGTGGTCGGTGCGATTCTGGTGGCGGAACTCATCATCATCTTCGGCGGCTGGACCCTTGCACCGGCCACGGCGCAAGCCATCGCCGCGCCGACGCCGCCGATCGCCGAGGTCTCCAACACCCAGGCGCTCGGGCAACTGCTCTACACCCACTATTTTTACTTGTTCCAGGCTGCCGGCATGGTGCTCCTGGTGGCGATGATCGGCGCCATCGTGCTGACCCATCGCGAGCGGGTGGGGGTGAAGCGGCAGCGGATCGCGACCCAGCTCGCGCGCGGTGCCAATTCCGTGGAGATCAAGAACGTGCCGAGCGGGAGCGGCATCTGACATGTTTTATCCGACGCTCGCGCACTATCTCACCGTCGCCGCGATCCTGTTCACCATCGGGATCTTCGGCATCTTCCTCAATCGGAAGAACGTCATCATCATCCTGATGTCGGTCGAGCTGATGCTGCTTTCGGTCAACATCAACCTAGTGGCCTTCTCGCATTACCTGGGCGACATGGTGGGGCAGGTCTTCGCCATGCTGGTGCTGACCGTCGCCGCGGCCGAGGCGGCGATCGGGCTTGCCATCCTGGTGGTCTATTTCCGCAACCGCGGCTCGATCGCGGTCGAAGACATCAACATGATGAACGGCTGAGGCTGGTATGGACGCCTGGATCGTACTCCTGCCTCTCGCCGGTGCGCTGATCGCGGGGCTTGGCAATCGCCAGCTCGGCGACAAGCCCGCCATGTACATCACCTCCGGCCTGTTGCTGGTCG
The DNA here is from genome assembly GCA_035542015.1 of Candidatus Cybelea sp. GTDB lineage: Bacteria > Pseudomonadota > Alphaproteobacteria > Dongiales > Dongiaceae > Dongia. The sequence continues at coordinate 1,855 of DATKMF010000260.1, read as the reverse complement.
CGATGGTGATGTCGTGGATCGTGTTCTTCGACGTCAATTTCGGCGGCACGCCGCGCACGACGGTGCTCTTCACCTGGTTCTCGACCGGCGACTTCAAGGCCGATTGGGCGGTCCGGGTCGACCAGCTCTCGGCCGTGATGCTGGTGGTCGTGACCACGGTCTCCGCCATGGTTCACGTCTATTCCATCGGCTACATGGCGCATGAGGACGGCAAGCCGCGGTTCTTCGCCTACCTGTCGCTGTTCACCTTCGCCATGCTGATGCTGGTGACGGCCGACAACTTCGTGCAGATGTTCTTCGGCTGGGAGGGTGTCGGCCTCTGCTCCTACCTGCTGATCGGCTTCTGGTTCCATAAGCCGAGCGCAAACGCTGCCGCCATCAAGGCCTTCATCGTCAACCGGATCGGCGACTTCGGCTTCGCTCTCGGCATCTTCGGCGTGTTCATGGTCTTCAACTCGGTCCAGTTCTCGACCGTGTTCGCCGCGGTGCCCAGTGAAGTGGGGAAGAGCTTCCACTTCCTCTCCTGGAACCCGGATGTGATGACCACGCTCTGCATCCTGCTCTTCATCGGTGCCATGGGTAAGTCGGCGCAGATTCCGCTGCACACCTGGCTGCCCGACGCCATGGAAGGCCCGACGCCGGTTTCCGCCTTGATCCACGCGGCTACAATGGTGACCGCGGGCGTCTTCATGGTCTGCCGGCTCTCGCCGATGTTCGAATACGCGCCGGACGCCAAGATCGTCGTGACGATCATCGGTGCCTCGACCGCGTTCTTCGCCGCGACCATCGGCCTGACCCAGTTCGACATCAAGCGGGTCATCGCCTATTCGACCTGCTCGCAGCTCGGCTATATGTTCTTTGCGGCGGGCGTCGGCGCCTATGGCGCCGCCATGTTCCATCTCTTCACCCACGCCTTCTTCAAGGCGCTGTTGTTCCTCTGCTCGGGTTCTGTGATCCATGCCATGTCCGACGAGCAGGACATGCGCAAGATGGGCGGCATCTACAGGCTTATCCCGATCACCTACGCTCTGATGTGGATCGGCAGCCTCGCGCTTGCCGGCATCCCGATCTTCGCGGGCTACTTCTCCAAGGACTCGATCCTGGAATCCGCCTTCGCTGCCAACAGCGGGGTCGGGATGTACGCGTTCTGGCTCGGCATCGGCGCTGCGGCGATGACCGCGTTCTATTCCTGGCGGCTCCTGTTCATGACCTTCCATGGCGCGCCCCGGGCGGATCACGAGACCATGCACCACGTCCATGAGTCTCCGTGGGTGATGGTGGTTCCCTTGATCGTGCTCGCCGTCGGCGCCGTCTTTGCAGGCATCGCGTTCGCGCACTACTTTGTGGGCGAAGGCATGCAGGCGTTCTGGGGCCAGGCGCTGTTCTTCGGCCAGGACAACCATGTCCCGCAGCTCGCCGAGGAGGTGCCGGTCTGGGTCAAGTTCCTGCCGCTGGTGATGGGCATCATTGGCATCGCCTTCGCGTTCCAGGCCTATATGCGCAACAAGGACCTGCCGGCGAAGATGGCGGCGGCGTTCGGGCCGATCTACACCTTCGTCTACAACAAGTGGTATTTCGACGAACTCTATGACGCGATCTTCGTCAACCCCGCCAAGGCCCTCGGCCGTGTGCTGTGGAAGGGCGGGGATGGGGCGATCATCGACGGCCTTGGGCCCGATGGCATCTCGCAGGTGACGGTCGACCTCGCGCGGCGAGCCAGCAAACTGCAGACCGGTTATGTCTACCACTATGCCTTTGCCATGCTGATCGGCGTCGTCGCGCTGGTCTCCTGGTATTTGATTGCGTTCCGAGGGTGGTGAGTACGACGCGATGACCGATTTCCCGATCCTCTCCC